>CAMJKP010000036.1 GCA_946406435.1 uncultured Prevotellaceae bacterium
CGCTGCATACTGAGAGATAAGCCTGACCGAGTTCATTGGGAGAGTATAGTTTCCAGCCGTCAAGCATGTTCTGATACCTATCCCATAGATATTTATTCTTGGATATAAATCGCCCTTCTGTCATTGGTTTGTAGCCCCCTCCATCCCCCCGAGAGGGGAGTTTTTTATATACAAAATACTATCTAAAGTCCCTCCCCCTCGGGGGAGTAGGAGGGGGGCTTCTTGCTTTTTGACTGCGAAAATACAAAAATTATTTTGAAAATGATTCTTTTTCCATTTATTTTTCTTACTTTTGTCCCAAAATTTTAAGTTTAGTGTTTAGGGATTAGTGTTTAGTGACCGCCAACACCCAACACCTATCATCCATCACCCAGATCACCATGCAATATATCCTATCTTCACAAGGTATAAGAATACAACAGGAACCAGCAAGTTTTGCAGCCCGTCTCGCAGCGTTTATCATTGACTTCATGTTGATGAGCATTTCATGTCTTGTTCTATATCTGATAGCTCTAAGTGCAAATCTGTTTGACGCTATGAACAGCTTGTTGGTTGTCTTCCTCATATTCTTCATCCCTTATCTGTATCCACTTGTCTTTGAGACTATGGGAAGCGGTCAGACACTTGGTAAGAAAGTTCTCCATATCCGTGTGGTGGACCTTGAAGGCGGTGGTCCGAAGATTTCAGCTTTCATCCTCCGCTGGCTAATCCTTCCGATTGATGTGCTCGGTTCGGCTGGTATTGGTCCTCTCTGTGTCTTTTTCACCAAGCATCAGCAACGTCTTGGCGACCTCGTGGCCGGCACATGGGTTGTGCGTACTCAGGAATACGAGAAAGCGGATTTCTCGTCGCTTGTGGCAGAAGATTGATTTACGGTAAAAGCAACAAGCCTTCCCCAGCGGGAAGGCTTGTTGTTTAAATACGAACTTTGTCGTTTCTTTATTATCAGTTCCTATTTCACCAATACTTTCTTTCCATTTATGATATTCACGCCCTTTGCTGTCTTATCCAATTGCTGACCAGATATTGAGAATATCTTATCCTCGGAAATCGTTGCAGGACCTTCCACAGCGTCTATACCAGTAGTAGCGTCCTCAACGATTGTGAAATCCTTCCAATATTCAGCAGCTTCGTATGCAGCCTTGCAACCTGCAAGTACGTGGATTGTGGCATGGGAATCCAAACTGCTATTTGACATGGTAGGAGGATTGGCAGAAAGAACTGTGACAGAGTTAAGATTTGTACAACCTTTGAATGCATCCTCGTAAATACCTGTCACAGACTCTGGGATTGTAATTGAGTTTAGACCTGAACAACCAGAGAATGCTGCATAGCCTATATTTGTCATTCCATCCTCAATTACTACGTCCTTTATTTTGTCACGTTGAGAACTCCAAGGATAAAGAGTATAATAATTTGGCATATCCGTTCCTGATATGGTCAATGTCCCATCATTAGACAAATTCCATGTAAAGCCAGTCGTAGCATCCTCTATGATTGTGAAATCCTTCCAATATTCTGCGGCTTCGTATGCTGCCTTACAACCAGGAAGTACGTGAAGAGGTTTACCTTCTCTATAATAGAATGTATCTTCTGATATTTCTTGTGGAACAGTAGCAAGATTTGTCAAAGAAAAGAGACTTGAGCAATAAGAGAAAGCTTCATTTCCAATGCTCGTCACAGAACTCGGAATTATAAATGGTAAGATTTGATAACAACCATAGAAAGCAGCCTCCCCAATACTCGTCACAGAATTACCAAGAGTGAGTGAAGTGATATTAGAACAACGTTCGAAAGCTAGTTTCCCAATACTCACAGCTGAATTACCATTAGAATTACCAATAGTAACTGAGGTGAGAGCTTCGCACTCATAGAAAGCATCATTTCCAACGCTTGCATTTGGTATAACAATTGAGGTGAGACTTGCACATTTATAGAACGCTTCATCTCCAATACTCGTTACGGATTCAGGAATTGTGACAGAAGTTAGGCCAGAACATTCCTTGAAAGCCAAGCCTCCAATACTCGTAACAGAGTTAGGAATCGTGATAGATTTGAGACTGGAGCAAGCACGAAATGCCGAAGACCCAATACTCGTTACGGAATTACCGATAGTGACAGAAGTGAGATTGGAACATTCCATGAAAGTTTTACTTTGAATTTCTTTTACAGAATTTGGAATTACTACAGAGGAGAGTTTTGTGCAATAAGAGAAAGCCGCAGATCCAATAGTCGTCACAGAATTCGAAATAGTGACAGATTTAAGTTTTTCACAGCCCGAGAAAGCGGCTCCTCCGATACTTGTCACAGAATTTGGGATCTTTACAGAAGTAAGACCTGTACAATCCTGAAATGCATAATCTCCTATGCTCGTCACTGAGCTTGAAATTTTCACAGAGGTGAGACCAGAACAATAGCCAAAAGCATTCTCACCAATACTTGTCACAGTATTTGGAATAGTGATAGAGGTTAGACCTTCGCAACTAGAGAATGTTGCCTTTTCAATACTTTTCAAGGAATTCGGGATTGTGACTGAGGTGAGGCCTGTGCAAGTAGAAAATGCACCCTTTCCGATATTCTTCACAGAATTTGGTATAGCAATAGAAGTTATACGATAGCAACCAGAGAAAGCGAACTCACCAATACTCGTAACAGAATTTGGAATTGTGAATGAGGTTAAACCAGAGCAAGCACTAAAAGCACCATCACCTATACTTGTCACAGTATTTGGAATTGTAATTGAAGTGATATTGTAACAATAATAGAAAGCTTCCTCCTCAATACTCGTCACAGAATTACCTATGGAAACAGATTTAAGATTATTGCTATACTTGAAGGCACGTTGACCAATACTCTTCACGGAATTTGGTATAGTGACAGATGTGAGATTCATACAATTGTAGAACGCACCACTTCCAATATTAGTCACTCCGTTCTTTATTACTATTTTCTTGATTTTATCTCTATTCTCGAGCCAAGGAGCGGAAGAACCATCTCCAATTGCATTATAGTTATAATAGTAGTCTGGCATATCAGTTCCTGATATGGTCAAAGTACCGTCATCGGAAATCTTCCATGTGACCTCGGCATTAATCGCATTAAACGAGAATACGGTCAATAAAATGAGTAATAGATTTTTCTTCATTCTAGTCTTACACTTTTAGTTTATTGTTGAATTTTAATAGATAAAATCATTAATTAATAATCCGCATGCAAAAGTAACAAAAATATCTGATACATCCAAATATCATCAGGAAAAACAATACAAAAAAGTTATTTTATTGTTATAATATACCGACCAATGACAATTGTTTACATAGTTAACGTTAGTTCGACAAAATTCAAGACTGCGAGGACTAAAGCCCGACACCCAACAGAGCATATCCAGACGGGGGTACTATGTCTGAAATGAGATACGCTTACACTAAAATCCTTATTGTTACCTGTTACTTGTTACTGCCTCCCTTCTGCCTCCCTTGCTACTCCCTTTTTTCTCCCATTCTAGGGAACGGACTTGAAACGGATTAGAAGCGAAGGAGAAACGGACCTGAAACGGACTTACAACGGAACTGCATCAAAAGGGAAAGCCGAGCATTTTTCGCGTATTTTCATTGGTTTTCAAGCATACAGAACAAGGTGAATCAGCCCGAAATTAATGCTTATTGAGACTGTCAGCTACCTATGTTCTACTATATTATTTTACATAACAGCCTCATTATCTTTATCTTGGGTAATTGTAGCAAGCAAGCGGAATCACGACCGGTAACAAGTAACAGGTAACAATAAGGATTTTTGTGCGCCCAAATTTTACGGAATTATTCTAAGGAGTTTATATACCTTATTATATATAGAAATAATAAAATAGGCAGCTGCTTTTCACTAATTTCCTTATTGTTACCCGTTACCTGTTACCGCCGTTTTGCTAAGATGTCTTTTCCTGATTTGGTTTACAGTTTTGGTTATTACTAAACTGTGTTTGTTGACATCGTTCTGAAATAGTTGTCGTATTCCTGAAAAAGGTTGTCATCATTCCCAATTTGGGAATCTGCTTTATTTGGTGAATCTTGTAAAACCACCACCCTGATTCAGGGTACTGGTTTTGTTATATCTCTGTGCTGAGGACGCCCTAAAACTGGGCCCCGTCTATTTACTCGGAACACAACTTATGTACGGCAAATGCAAGGGGGTAGTAAAATGCTACCCCCTTTATAATTTCAGATAAATCAGATTAATCCGTTTCTTTTGTTTCGACCACAGATTAAACAGATAGGCTCGCTTGCGCTCGTGATTGACATCTGTGTTATCCGAGATATCTGTGTTCGTAAAAAATACTCTGCGACTTTGTGCCTCTGCGTTGAATGGAAATATAAGAAGCGAAAACCGAAAATCACTCTCGGTAACAAGTAACAGGTAACAATAAGGAAATTAGTGAATGTATAGCTTACGAACAAGCAACTACCCCCAACTGAGTATGCTCAATTGGGGGTAGGTATGTGATAAACCCTTATTTCGACTGAAATCAGAGTTGGGAAATGCAAGATAGTTAAAGTTAATATTTAACTAAAAATAAATACGCCCTATGAAACCTTGTTGAGTTTCTTGATGATTGAGAAGATGAAGACGGCTGCTACGAGGCAGATGACCATCAGGGCTCCCCATACGATGTAGAGATCCTTACCCCAGAGGTAGCCTGGAATCTGTACGAGGAAGTTGCCTATGGCGGTAGAGACGAACCATCCGCCCATCATCATACCACGATATTTTGGAGGTGCCACCTTTGTTACGAATGAGATGCCGATAGGTGAGAGAAGCAACTCTGCGAAGGTGAGTACGAGGTAAGTCTCGATAAGGAGATTAGGTGATACATCTGCCATGTGGAGATTTGAGCCGTCGGATGCATACTCAGGTACAGGAAGACCGATTGAGCCTAATGTCATAAGCAGATAAGCACCAGCTGCAACGAGCATACCGAGACCAATCTTTACAGGTGCCTTTGGCTCAAGTCCCTTCTTGCCAAGCCATGAGAAGATGGCGATGCTGACAGGAGTGAGCATTACAACGAAGCAAGCGTTGAACTGCTGGAAGATAGGTGCATCAACCTTTACACCCTCGGCTGGGAGCTGAGTGTAGTTCCAGATGAGGTATGCCAATGGCAGGAGAATGATAGTCGCGCCAATACCCTTCTCTTTGCCTGTCTTGCCCTGGAAGAGAGAGAAAAGACCGAACACGATGAAGATTGCAGCCACGAGGTTGGTTACATCGAACTGCATAGCCTCAAGACCTGTAGATGTTGTTGCGGTATAGTCGCGTGCGAAGAATGTCAGGGTGAGACCGTTCTGATGGAATGCCATCCAGAAGAAGATGACAACAGCGAATACAAGGCAGAGGCAGATGATGCGCTCCTTTGTCTCGGCTGGTGAGAGTTCCTCAACGGCTTCAGCCTCTTTATCCTTTCCACTCTCATCTTTCTTATTTGTAGTGATGACCTGAGCGTAGGTTGATCTTCCGAGCTTGAAGATGAGGATAGATGCAACAAGCGAAGCGCAAGCCACAGCGAAGGCATAGTGGTATGAGTCTGCAACGCTTGCGCCGAGCGAGTTCTGTGCCCATTCCATTACCTTAATGGCTGCAGTAGGTGCAAACATAGCACCAATGTTGATTGCCATATAGAAGAGCGAGAATCCGGCATCTCGCTTTGCAGAATAGGTTGCCTCATTGTATAAATCGCCCACCATTACTTGCAGGTTTCCTTTGAAGAGTCCTGTTCCGATGCTGACGAGTACGAGGGCTCCTGCCATTGCAATCATAGCCATGGAGTTGCTACCGAGAGGCAGCGCGAGCAGCACGTATCCGGCGAACATGATGAAGATGCCGATGGTGACAAGCTTACTGTAACCTACCTTGTCGGCGAGAGCACCGCCGAAGAGAGGCAGGAAATACACGAACATGAGGAAACTTGAGAAGATAGTACTTGTTGTCTTCTCGTCGAAATTGAAGTTTGCTTGTAAAAAGAGAGTGAACACAGCTAGCATGGTGTAGTAACCGAAACGCTCACCTGTGTTTGCGAGTGCGAGGGTCCATAGACCTTTAGGTTGTCCTTCGAACATAGTAGAAAAATGACCCCTAACCCCGACCCTTCCCCCGTGATGGGGAAGGGGGATGGAAGGCGATGGGGGAATGTTAATTGTTAATTATTTGGTTGATATTATCTTTTGATTTGAAATACTATCTAAAGTCTCTCCCCTCGGGGAGATGGAGGGGGCTTCTACTTCACATTTGGTTTCTGCAATCCGTAGCCGTTCTTCTTATCAAGCATCATGAGCATTACTGATATGATGATGGCGAAGACTCCGAAGCCGGCGAATATGGTCATAGAATCTGTATAGTCGATGAAACCTGATGCATCGGTATTGGCCTCATTTACTTTGCCAATCCACATTGGTACCATGGAAAGACCGATGTTCTGGATATAGAAGATAAGGGCGTATGCTGTACCGAGAAGTTTCATCGGGATAATCTTAGGAACTGATGGCCACATGGCTGATGGAACAAGTCCGAAAGCGATACCAAGGACTATCATCACGGCTATGGCGAGAATCCAGTTGTCGATTGGTAACGCAAAGGTAACGTGAACCACGGTTAGGAGTATGCTCCCTGCAAGCATTAGCGTTGCACCCTTGCCGTATTTGTCGTAGATGCTTCCGAAGAATGGAGTGAGGAAGATAGTTCCGAATGGGAGCATGGCAGGGATGAGTCCAGCAAGTTCTGGGTCAACTCCATACTTGAACACCATCAGCTTAGTAGCAAACTTCAGGAAAGGGAACACTCCTGCATAGAACATAAGGCAAAGGAATGTGATGCACCAGAAACCAGGATTCTGGAAGAGAATTTCCAAATCGCTGAACTTGAAGCCTTCTTCTGATTCTGATGACTCTGCTGCTGATGCAGCGTCTTCTTTCTTATCCATTACGTTATATACGATGAATGAAATAAGGCCGATGCATAGACATGCTGCGCCCAATCCTACGGATGCGCTAACTCCACCCATAGCCTTTGCGATAGGCAGGGATGCTGCGAGAGCGAGAGCCGTACCGATACGTGCGAGAGCCACCTGAAGTCCCATGGCGAGAGCGAGTTCATGACCTGTGAACCATTTCACGATGACCTTTGATACGGTGATACCTGCAATCTCGCATCCTACTCCGAAGATGGCAAAGCCGAGACCTGCGTATGCAACCTGTGATTTTACATCATCGCCAAATGGTACCCATATTGTGGCATCACCAAAGTCTGTTGTTACTGCCCACCACTTGATTATGGCGCCACCGAACATAAGGATGGTGGCGGTGAGTCCGGTGAAGCGGATTCCGAACTTATCGAGGATAATACCACCGAAGAAAAGCAGTAGGAGATATACGTTCATCAAGCCGTATGCGCCTGAGAACCAACCGTATTCACTTGATGTCCATCCGAGACCAAGACCGTCCTCTGCACCTTTTGATGCTGTGAGCAGTGGTTCGAGTGGTGACATTACGTCTGTGAAGAAATAACCGAACATCATCGTTACTGATACGATGGTGAGGGCTGTCCAGCGTGCTGCTGGGGAGTTGCTGAGTTTGTTCATATAAAAGACCCACCCCCTAACCCCTCCCATAAAGGGAGGGGAGTAGATAGTATTTATCGTAAAAGGGAGTTTATTGGGCTATTTTGATGTTTGTTATTATTTCTGAAATATAATGATGATTAGAAGAATCTAACTACTCCCCTCCCTTTATGGGAGGGGCTGGGGGGTGGGTCTTATAACCACTTCTTCAACCATTCAAAGAACGTGCGCTGCCAAAGAATTCCGTTCTGTGGCTTGAGAACCCAATGGTTTTCATCAGGGAAGATGAGGAGTTCGGCTGGGATGCCTCTCATGCGTGCTGCATTGAAAGCTCCGAAACCCTGATTGGCATTGATGCGGTAGTCCTTCTCACCATGGATGCAGAGAATAGGAGTGTCCCACTTATCTACGAAACGATGTGGGGAGTTCTCGTATGTCTTCTTTGCACGTGCCGTAGCGTCCTTGTTCCAATATGCATCATCATATTCCCAGTTAGAGAACCAAGCCTCTTCTGTATCTGTGTACATAGATTCGAGATTGAAGGCACCATCATGGGAAATGAAAGCCTTGAAACGCTTGTTATGGTGTGAGGCAAGATAATAAACGGAGAAACCTCCGAAGCTTGCACCTACGCATCCGAGGCGGTCTTTATCGACGTAAGGCAATGTGCAGGCATCACCAATAGCTGAGAGATAATCGTCCATACATTGACCAGTCCAATCGCCAGAAACCTTCTCGTTCCATTCACTTCCGAAGCCTGGAAGTCCACGACGGTTAGGTGCTACGATCACATATCCGTTAGCTGCCATTATCTGGAAGTTCCAGCGATAAGACCAGAACTGAGATACAGGGCTCTGAGGACCGCCCTCACAGAAGAGGAGGGTAGGGTATTTCTTGTTAGGGTCGAAGTTTGATGGCAGGATAATCCATACCAGTTCCTCCTTGCCGTCGGTTGTCTTAACCCAACGCTGCTCTGTCTTTCCGAGAGAGAGTTTTGAAAGAATGTGCTCGTTCTCCTTTGTAAGCTGTGCTACAGTTGCCAGTTTTGCAGAGAGGCTGAGAGTGTTTTCTCCCTTCTTCTTAACAGCCTTTGGAGGTGTTACGAGGTAGATGTCATCAGGAGCAGAGAAAGAATGACGGGTAGCGATGAGGCTGCCTTTCTTGTCACCGAGCATCTGGAGAGAACCGAAATCTGCCCAGTCATTGGTTATCTGCTCTACATTGCCGTTGAGGTCTGTGCGATACATGTTTTCGCAACCATGCCATACACCTATAAAATATAGATTGCGAGAATCGGCAGTCCAGCAGTAGTCATCCACGTTTGAATCGAAAGCCTCTGTAACATATTTCTTATTGCCATCAGCAAGGGTGTAGATGCAGAGACGATTGCGGTCAGACTCGTAGCCGTCACGTTCCATGCTCTGCCAAGCCACGAATGTTCCATCTGGAGAGAATTGAGGGTTCACGTCATAACCGAGGTTGAGGTCGGCATTGGCAGAAGTATTCACGCTCTGTGTGCCGAGAGTCTTGGTATAATCGATTTCTGGAGCCTTGTAGTCAGCTGGCTTGCAAAGGTTGCGTGTTGTGCCTGATGCAACATCATAAAGGAATATATCTGTGTCCGTAGAAACGGCATAGTCACGACCGATTTTCTTACGGCAAGTATATGCTATTGACTTTGAATCAGGACTCCAGTTAATCTGTTCCATGCCACCGAAAGGCTCTCCCGGACATTCGTATGGTTCTCCGGCAAGAATATCCTTAGCGTTTGCTGTATCAATAGTGCCATCCTCAGAAACAGATGCGAGGAAAGGATGCTGAATTGACTCTACATAGTGATCCCAATGGCGGTACATAAGGTCGGTAATCTTTCTACCTGTAGCCTTCGGAAGGTCATCTGGGTTCTTCTGTATTATCTCGTGGAAAGGTAATGACTTTACGATGATTACCTGCTTTCCATCAGGAGAGAATTTGAAGCCCTCGACATCATCGCCCTTGGTAAGTTGCTTGCGGTTAGAACCGTCAGCGTTCATAGTCCATATCTGACCATTTGTAATAAATGCGAGGACTGTGCCTTGTGGTGTATTAATCCATGCTGGCTCAGACTCTGAATCAGCAGAGGTGGTGAGCTGTCGGTTATCAGTTCCGTCTGCATTCATCACATAGATGACGGTATGGGAGGCATTCTCCTTAACGCTATAATATGATACGGTATATGCAATCTTTGAACCGTCGGGAGAGGCTGCTACGCCACCTATACGCCCCATAGCCCAAAGGGCTTCGGGAGTCATGAGATTGCTTTGTAGGGATATGTCACTCTTACCGATATTTACTTTTGCCTCGGTTGGAGTGGCTGTAAGGATTGTAGCCATAAGGGCGGAAAGTGCAATTTTTTTGAACATAAATGAAGGTTAGCTGAGAGTTTCCCCAAAGGGAATGTCATGGCCATAATAGGCCATGACAATTATTTCAATCATTTCAAATTTAATTACCAAATATCTACTGGTCAAACTTGGCCAGAAAGTTCTTATTCACCTCTGAGGCGGGCATTCTTCTTTGCGAGTTCCTCACGCTTCTTGCGCAGTTCCTCAGCCTCTTTCTGCATAGCCTGCATACGAGCAGCGAGACCGCTTACCTTGCGGTTAGGGTTCGCCTTGTTCTCGGCACGCTTTGCCTCAAGGATTGCAAGAAGCTTCTCATCGTTAGTGGTCTTGCGGAGAGTCCACATGATTGCTGCTGAGCAGAACAATGAGATGAAGTAGTAGAAGTTGAGGCCTGATGAATAGTCGTTGAAAATGAAGAAGAACATCAGCGGCATGAGGAACATCATGTACTGCATCATCTTCATCTGCTGTGCCTGCTGACCTACCATGCTGTCTTTCTGCTGACGCATTGACATCCATGAGTAGATGAGGTTTGCTGCACAGAAAAGAATACATGTGAGTGAGAGGTGGTCGCCAATGAGCCAGATGTTAGAAGACCATTCCCAGATAGGGTCGTATGTTGAGAGGTCATCCATCCAAAGGAATGACTCACCACGAAGCTGTATTGCGTTTGGCACGAAGTTGAACATCGCAATCCACACAGGCATCTGAATGAGCATTGGTACACAACCAGAGAGCGGACTTACGCCATACTCTGAATAGAGCTGCATCATAGCCTGTTGCTTCTGCATCTGATCCTCTGGCTTGTCATACTGCTTTGTTGCCTCGTCGAGCTTTGGACGGAGTACACGCATTTTAGCACTTGACATATAGCTCTTCTTCACCATAGGGTAGGTGAGAGCCTTCAGTATGAACGTGATGAGGATAAGCACTACACCCATTGGGATAGCCAAATCCTTAAGCCACTCGAAGATGTAGAGTGTGAACCAACGGTTGATATAATGGAAAATAGTCCATCCGAGATATACGAGACGCTCAAGCTGAAGATCCTTGCCGAATGCAGAACCCTCTTCTACGTCCTGAAGAAGACGGAAATCGTTAGGACCATAGTAGAATTCAAACTGTGTTGGATTAACTCCTGATGGATCAAACGCTGTCTTGAGCTTTGCCTCATATTGCTTGAGATAGCCGTTGCCGTTCTCCTTCTTATAAGGAATAGAAGTGAGCAGAGCATTGTCGGCGAAGTCGCTCTTTGAGATCATCACAGCAGAGAAGTACTGGTTCTTGAATGCCACCCAGTCAATCTTCTCCTCTACAGCCTCGTCGATTTCCTCGCTTGTCTCGCTCAACTCATCAGTACCGCCGTCAGAGAAGTGATAGGTGAGGGCAGAACGGTTGTTCTCGAATGTGTAGCCCTTCTCCTGCTGACGTACACGATCCTTCCAGTTGATGTTAATCTGGGAGTTGTTAGGATCGAAGAGACCTGCCATTCCGCTTGCCTTGATAGAGCAGCTCAGAAGGTAGTCCTTGTTGAGTGAATATGAAATCTCAAGAGTCTTGCCTTCAGCAGCCTTAGCCACAAAAGTCACGGATGACTTGCTCTGGGCAGTAGGGGTGAAGTACAGATCCTGAGTCGAGATGTTCATCTGCTTAGCCACGAGGATGTAGTTCAACTGCTGGTCGTTGCCTTCGAAGAGAGTAACATCCTTGTTGCCGTTGCGGTCTTTGTAGTTCTTTACTACAGCCTTGCTTACGGTCGCACCCTTGGTGTTGAGTGTAATAGCCAGTTTCTCGTTCTCAAGAACGATGTCCTGTGCCTTGCCGTTGAGGGCTGAGTAGAAAAGTGCTGTAGTGTCCTGATTCTCAAGGACAGCCTTAGCCTGTTCGATTTTCTTAGCTTCTGCTTGCTTGCGCTCATTCTCCTGCTTAGCCTTGTTTACGGCTGCTATGGAGTCCTGCTGGTGCTGTGCACGAATCACCTCTTCGGATGGACGGCTGAACCAGCTGAAACCGAAAAGGACGGCGGCTATGAGTACAAAGCCTGTGATAGTGTTTTTATCCATTTATAGTTTTATTTGTTTATGCATGTTTTGACAAAGTCAAGGAACAGCGGATGTGGTTTGAGTACTGTGCTCTGGTACTCTGGGTGGAACTGTGTTCCGATGTACCACTTGAGCTCTGGTATCTCAACAATCTCTATGAGGTCTGACTCTGGGTTGCGACCTACACATTGCATACCGTTCTGCTCGTATTCCTTTATATATTTGTTGTTGAACTCGTAGCGGTGACGGTGACGCTCCTTGATTTCCTCTGCGTTGTAGATAGCCTGAGTGCGGCTGCCCTGACGGAGTACGCACTCGTATGCTCCAAGACGCATAGTACCACCCATGTTAGAGATGTTCTTCTGATCCTCCATAATGTCGATAACGTTATGGGTTGTCTTCTCGTCCATCTCGCGTGAGTTAGCATCCTTGTAACCAAGTACGTTGCGAGCGAACTCGATAACCATCATCTGCATACCAAGACAGATACCGAAGGTCGGAATGTTGTGCTCACGAGTATATTGTGCAGCGATAATCTTGCCTTCTATGCCTCTGTGACCGAAGCCTGGGCAGATGAGAATACCATCCTGACCGGCAAGTTTCTCTGCTACGTTCTCCTTTGTGATAAGCTCGGAGTTGATGTATGTGATAACCGTCTTTCGGTCATTATACACACCTGCATGGAGAAGTGATTCGCGTATTGACTTGTAAGCGTCCTGAAGGTCGTATTTGCCCACAAGACCGATTCGTACCTCTTCCTTCGCGTTGCGACGACGCTCAAGGTATGACTTCCACGGACCGAGAGCCGGAGTCTCGCCGACTGGTATTCCGAGTTTGCGGAGGATTGCAGCGTCAAGTCCCTGCTGCTGCATACTTACTGGCACCTCGTAGATGCTTGGGAGGTCTTCTGACTGAACCACGCATTCCAAATCCACGTTACAGAAGGATGCCACCTTCATGCGCAAGCCGTCGGAGAGGTGCTTCTCTGTGCGGAGAACGAGGATGTCTGGCTGAATACCTACCGACTGCAATTCCTTTACTGAGTGCTGAGTAGGCTTTGTCTTCAACTCGCCAGCAGCCTTGAGGTAAGGCACGTATGTGAGGTGAATGTTGATGGCGTTACGTCCCATCTCCCAGCGGAGCTGACGTATAGCCTCAAGGAACGGAGCACTCTCGATGTCGCCGATAGTACCGCCGATCTCCGTGATGACGAAGTCGTACTGGCCCTTAGTGCCGAGATACTTAATGCAGCGCTTAATCTCGTCGGTGATATGAGGCACCACCTGAATGGTCTTGCCGAGATAGTCACCACGACGCTCCTTGTCGATGACAGACTTATAGATACGACCCGTAGTCATAGAGTTAGCACGGGTAGTCTGAATGCCAGTGAATCGCTCGTAGTGACCGAGGTCAAGGTCGGTCTCCATACCGTCAGCGGTCACGTAGCACTCACCGTGCTCGTAAGGGTTGAGGGTACCGGGGTCGATGTTTATGTACGGATCGAACTTCTGAATCGTAATCTTGTAGCCGCGAGCTTGCAGCAACTTACCGATTGAAGACGAAATAATACCTTTTCCGAGGGACGAAACCACTCCGCCCGTCACGAAGATGTACTTTGTATCTGCCACGATGTTTGTGTATTTAAGTGTTGTTAATTATTTGTTTATCCTCAAAACAAGTTGCAAAGTTACATAAAATTTTTCACATCAAGAAAAAATAATCATATTTTATGAGATATTTTATAATAATGTACGAAAAATCGACCATAAAACATGTGTAAACGCAAAAATAAAGGTGTTCGGCTTTGATGCCAAACACCTTATTTCGTAAATATTGTTTTCTTGACTTTTTCCAATAAGCCTATGCCTCCAGTTCTATCCATAAGGAAGCCATCAGGAGAAATCAAGGCAAGGGCATAACCGAAAATTCCGTATCTTTCAATAATTTCCTCTGCTCTGTTATAGTCATTCCATTCTGGCCATTTCTCTACTTTTTTTCCTTTCTTACATTCCTCATCCCAAATATCTTTTGGGTCAAGGTTAATGCTAACAATCTGTATTTTGTCGGAATACTTGCTGTAGATCTCTGCCATATCGTCACTTGGTCTTAACTTGGTATCTCCACATGCTCTGCAAATAAATTCCAGCAATACATACTTACCACTATCTCTGAACTCTGATAGCTTATGTTTTTTGCCATCACGATCGTATAGGGTAAAATCTGTCATTTGATCCCCGATTCGCAATTGTTCTCTTGATGGAAAAAGAAACTCTCTGGCCTCATATATATTTGAGTCGTTATGAAAATTAGCCGGAACTTTCTTCCTGAAAAGATTCCGGACTTTTCCCCTTAATTGTCTGTCATCGAGCATCATAGTCAAAAAAGATATTCTTCTAAGCTCAGAAGCAAAAACGTCATTATATTCCCTACTCTTCATGAAATCAAGCATGGAATTTATATCAATATTGTATCTTTCTTTTTCCAGTTTCTTCAATAACTCGTCGTCAATATCGTCTGCTTCACGTGCTTCTTGTATCTTTTTTCTGATAGTTGCAAGTTTTTTGTTACCATAGGCAACATATTCGTTCAATTCCTTTTGCAAAGGATGATTACTCTCAGCACGCCAAGTAAGACCAATATTGCCCAATCCCTTACCTGTTATCTTTACTTTTGTTCCTGGATTTGCAAATATATTCAAACTGTACCCTTCTGCAATAACAAAGTATTCATAATTTGATTCGCTATCTTTAAGGTCTTTGTATATAAATTTCTTTTCTAAATGGAACTTTCCATTTTTGATGGTATCAACCATCGTGATACCTGTATTCGGATTTCCCTTTTTTACTATCATTTCAGGGTTAATCATCTCTTTCGATTTATTTACACGATAAAATAAACCGACAACTGTTCCATCGGGAACCCCAGTAACCTCTCCATCAATTATGATAGGAGCAATAGGGATTCTCTGCACGTTCTCAGAGGATGATGTTTCTTTATTTTGCGCCCACAAACTTAAGGTTGCGAATAGCAACAGAGGGAGAACAAAAAGTTTAGTCATAGCTATTATAATGTTTGTCTTCATTTTTGAATTGCACAAATGCTTTTAATAATATAGACGCAAAAGTACATAAAAAGATTTAAGAAAACAACTATTTTTCCTGTTTTTCATTATTTTTCCCCTTTTGCTGTTTTTGTGTCAGTTTTTTTATCGGTATTTCCAAGGCTAACGCGCTATTGTATCGATGCTCTTCCTCCTAAGATAATCCATCAGTAATCCATCGATAATCCATCGATAGTCCATCGTTTCGATGGAGAAGCGATGGAGCAGCGATGGACAAGCGATGGAGCAGTAACGGAGGAAGAGCGGAGGAAGGGCGAAGGAAGAGTGGAGTAACAATGGAGAATAAACGCGGGTGATTTTCCTGCATAATTTGTTCTTGCAAAACGAGCGGTGCGACTTCATATTGAAAAAAAACGCCAAACATTTGCATATTGCGGATTCTTTTTGTAACTTTGCATCTAATTTCCACATATACCAGTACGTATTATGACAAAGAAACTTGTTTGCATTGTAATGACGTTGTTCGCGACTCTCACAGTCAATGCACAGTTACAACACTATATGGACTCTCTTTCCGTCTGCAAGGCTCGTATTGACTCCTTGCAGCGCTCGCTTGATTCTCTCAGAAGCAGTAATGTTAATGGGCAGTTCTTCCGATTGTTTGCTCCTATGACCTTTTATCCTGACGTTGTGCAAAGCGTGATGGAAAAGGGGTCTTCTGATAATACTATCAATAACATCCTGATGCAGAACTATCTGAAGCATCCGGAACTTATTGAGACAACGGCTTGTAAGTTGCATAAGGTGGCATCTGCGGCTGAGTCAGCTCCAACCGTTCCTGTGCAGAGAAAGGTGGAGGTTGCTCGTGAGGAGTCGTTCGAGAATGAGACGGCATTGGCACCTGATTCTCCTGTAAGTCTGGAGATTTTCAAGCCAAACTTCTGGAAGTTCTCTGGTGATTATAACCTTCAGTTCATGCAGAGCCATTTCTCAAGAAACTGGTATAAGAGTGGTGACGACAACCTCTCGGCTGTGGCTAATGTTGTCTTGCGATACAACTATAACAATCAGCAGAAGATTAAGTGGGATAATATGCTTGAGATGAAGTTAGGTATTCAGAATTCTCCGTCAGATACCCTTCATAAGCTGAAGACCACCTCCGACCTCCTGCGTTATACTGGTAAGCTTGGTTTGCAGGCAACAAAGAAATGGTACTATACATTCCAGATTCTTGCCACCTCGCAGTTCGTCAGGGGCTATAAGAGCAACGACCCTATGGTCTATTCTGATTTCTTCTCTCCTTTCGAGTTGAACTTCTCAGTCGGTATGGATTATAACATCGAGGCATACAACAGGAAGCTTACAGGTTCTCTTCACATAGCGCCTTTGGCTCATAACTTCAAGCATGTGTCTCGTCTGGCTCTTGCCACTCGTTATGGTCTTCCTGAAGGGCATCACGGCATGAACGACTGGGGTTCTCAGTTTACCGCAAACATAACGTGGGCTCCTACGGATAAGTTCAAGTGGGGTACTCGTCTCTATGCCTATACCACATACTCAAGGGCTGTGATAGAGTGGGAGAATACCTTCTCATTCGCTTTCAGCAGATACATCTCTGCTCAGGTGTTCCTCTATCCTCGCTTTGACGATGGCGTGCAGAAGATGCCAAACCACAGCTATTGGCAGATTAAGGAGTATCTGTCGCTCGGATTCTCGTATTCGATGTAAAAGCGGCCTCTCCCCCCGCTCCTGACACATACTCCGATGTTATCAACATCGGACTTCCCTCGTAGGGAGGGAGCCGGAGAACCAACGGACTAATTAAAATGACTAATATTAAAGATAATAATATTTCCCTTTCGCCTTCCGGCTCCCTCCCTACGGGGGAGGGCGGGGGGAGAGGCCCAAATCCCGAACTACAACTAGCTTGGAATATCATAGCTAATACTGATACGCATCTGTTCTTGACGGGTAAGGCGGGAACGGGTAAGACGACTTTCCTTCGAGAGCTGCGAAGGAAAGTGCCTAAGCGTATGATTGTGGTGGCTCCTACGGGTATTGCTGCCATAAATGCCGAGGGCGTTACAATACACTCTTTTTTTCAGTTGCCTTTCGGTCCGCAGATTCCTGGTACTCAGTATGGTAACAACAAGCGATATGCTTTCCGTAGGCAGAAGCTGAGGCTCATCCGTTCTGTTGACCTCGTGGTAATCGACGAGATTTCTATGGTTAGAGCTGACTTGCTTGATGCTATCGATTCTGTTCTTAGACAGTATCGCGACAAGAACCGCGCCTTTGGTGGGGTGCAGATGTTGATGATTGGTGATATGCAACAGTTGGCTCCTGTGGCTCGTGAGGATGAGTGGGCTATGCTTCGTCCTTATTATGAAACGCCTTATTTTTTCTCAAGTAAAGCCCTTCAACAGACGGATTTCGTAACCGTAGAGCTTCAGCATGTATATCGTCAGAGTGATCCCTTGTTTGTCAGTCTTCTGAATAAGGTGCGTACAAATACTGCTGATGCTGAGACTTTAAACACGCTTAACCAGCGTTGTATTGCGGGCTTTAATCCTCCGAAACAGGAGGGCTACATAAGGCTTGTAACGCATAATGTTCAGGCTGACAATATCAATCAGAAAGAGCTTGAGGCACTTCCGACTCCTGCCTATAACTATGATGCGACTATCTGGAAGGATTTCCCCGAATTGTCGTTCCCTACGGATAAGACTCTCACCTTGAAACTTGGTGCTCAGGTGATGTTCATAAAGAACGATTCATCGTCTGATAAGAAGTATTACAACGGCATGATTGGTGAGATTGTCGATATTGATGACGAACATATACAAGTGCGTCCTTCTGGTCAGTCAGAAGTTATAGATGTTACTCCAGAGGAGTGGCAGAATATGAAATATGAGCTTGACGAGAAGACGAAAGAGATACATGAAACTGTTGTCGGGACATTCACTCAATATCCTTTGAAGACGGCTTGGGCGATAACTGTGCATAAATCGCAGGGCTTAACTTTCGAACATGCAATTATCGACGTTCAGCATAGTTTTGCGCATGGTCAGACATACGTGGCTCTCTCTCGTTGTAAGTCTTTGGAGGGTATGGTACTTGCCGCTCCAATACCTCAGTATGCTATCATAAATGATAAGACGGTAGAGACGTTTCAGGAAGATCCGAGACATAAATCGCCTGACGAGCAGAAACTTGACCAGATGCAGAGACATTATCTGCTGCGTACAATCGAGGATTTGTTCTCTTTTGCACAGATAAAGTTTGGCTATGGTGATATGGTTCGTCTTATGCGAGAACATTTCTATTCTTCTGCAAACAAGCAGTATAATGCTTGGGTAGAGTCTTCAGAATCGTTCAAACAGAAGGTGGAGGATGTGGCTATGAAGTTCCATAACCAGTATCAGAATATCGTTCTCTCGGAGGCTGATTATCAGAACTCGGAGTTGCTTCAGGAGCGTCTTCGCAAGGGGGCAGAGTATTTTGAGCAACAGCTATGTGATACTTTTACGCTTCTCACAAAGACTGCTCTTGCCACTAATAATAAGGCAGTTAAGGAACGTGTGGATAATCTTACCCAGAACTTTAATGACCTTGTAAAGTTCAAGATACAGCTACTTCATTATGTGGCTCACAACGGACTTATGCTTCAGCCTTACCTTCAAGCAAAGGCAAAGATTTCACTTGCCCTTGATGATGATGATGTGAAAGAAGAAAAGAAAGAGAAAAAAGAGAAGAAGGAGAAAAAGGAAAAGAAGGACAAGAAACCGAAGGTGACAATGGAGATGAAGCAAGAGAAAGCTCTTGTTATGTATCTTGACGGCAAACTTGTGGAAGATATTGCCAAGGAGATGGGAGTTGTCGAAAGTACTGTTTATAGCTATCTGTTGCCTTCTGTTATTAGTGGCAAACTCCCTCTAAATCATCTCTTTGAACAGAAGAAAATAGATGCTGTGAACAAATATCTTGCAGCTAATCCTTCTGCAACTTCCAAGGATGTTGTTGATGCCTTAGGACGTGATGAATACGGCTATGGCATAGTAAATTGCTGTAAGGCTTTAAGGGGGATTAGCTAGTTTATGCTAGTTCTTCTAGAAATACTAGGCTTCTCTAGTTAAATTGCTTCTGCTTTTCTGTGAATCTGCCTTGGGTTGTAAAAATATACATCACAAGGCCGATAACGTGAACTCCTGCCATTACCCAGAACATAGCATCATAGCCCATATACTCTGCTATTATGCCTCCGAGGAGTATGCCTAAACCTAAGCCCAAATCCCATGAGGTGAGGATTGTGCTGTTGGCTGTTCCTCTCTCGTTATGGTGAGCAATGGCGATAATCATATTCTGAAAGGCAGGCCACATGTGTCCGTTGCCAAAGCCGATGAGGATTGCGGATGCATAGTATGGAATATAGTTTAGGTCTGCATCGCAAGAGAGAAGTCCGAGGATGTAAGGTCCTGCGATGAAGATTCCAAAACCGAAGGTTGATAGCACGATTCCTTCCATCGCATTATGCGTGAGCTTTCCCTGACGAAGAGCCTCGTTTCCCTGAAAGCGAGAGACGATAAGACCTATTGAGAGAAGGAGAAAATATGTTCCCGTACCGCTTGTTATGCCTAAATGCTCCTTGCCGTAGATTGCAAGGTAGTTGCTTAACACACCCCAGCAGAAACCGAATAGGCAGATGTTTATGGCAAGAAACCATCCGCGAAGAAGGAAGAAGCGGTCGAGTGAAAATTTGAACTTGATTCTATCCTTGGGCCTTTCGTTCTTAACGTCAAGTGTATATGTGTTCACGAATCCTATGCCTGCAATAATAAAGGCAAGCCAGAACATAAGCTGGAAGTTGTGTGTATGTGTGTAGATGAAGAGTCCTATTGTCGGAGCTATGGCAGATGCTAGGTTATTGCTCACTCCGTAGAATCCTATGCCCTCGTTGCGACGTGAGGCTGGAAGAACATCAATAGCCATAGTGGAGTTTGCTACTGTAGTAGCTCCGAATGGACCTCCGTGAAGTGTTCTGAAAATGGCGAATGCAAGTAGACTCCCCGCTATAAGATAGCTTCCGAAGAAGATGAAATAGACGAAGAGTACGATGAGAAGCACGGTCTTTCTGGCAAAGTTATCCACCATATAGCCGCTGAAAAGTCGGACGATAAGGGCAACGAGAGTATAGCCTGAAAGGACAAGTCCGATAGTGTCCTTTGAGGCTGAGAATGTCTCGCTAAGATAGAGAGGCAATAGTGGTGTTATAAGATAGAACGAGAAGAACAGCGTGAAGTTTGTTATCATCACCTTATTGTAGTTCTTGTTCCAAAGCTTTTCCTTTTGCATAAGCATAACAAAGGCTGTTTCTTAAAAATTCCCCCTCGTTTCACAACGAAGGGGAACAACAACACAAACACAAATAAATCCCCAGGCCTATTGAGATGCCCGGGGCCTCTTGATTTTTTTGTCTTTAATCATAAAGCTTCTGGCTTTTAGCACTTGGCCTTTTGCCATTGGCTTTGTCTAATAAACCAATTGCAAAATTAATACAATCTTTTCGTTTTTACAAGTTTTTGTTCGGAATTTTGACTAATTTCGGCAAAAATCAAGTTTTGTTCCACTTTTCATTTGGTTTTCTCGGATTTTTCTCGTAATTTTGCAACTTCAATGAACGGATGAAGGATGATTTTATCAACCTTTTTTTTCGCAAAGCTCACCAAGCTAAAGCAAGTCAGGGATAATTAATGTACGATTCTAAAAGAAATCAATACGATCACTATGTTATAGATCGGGAAGCTCCGCTTCTCGAATGGATGCTATCTGCTCTTCCTGGTTCAAAGACAAAGATAAAAGCTATTCTTCAGGGACATGGTATCAAGGTTGACGGAAAGCAAGTCACCCAGTTTGACTTCCCTCTCAAGCCTGGAATGAAGGTGAGCGTCAGCAAGTCGAAGAAGAATGACACGTTCAAGAGCCGTTATGTGAACATCGTATATGAGGATCGCTGGCTCGTTGTGATAGAGAAGAAGATTGGTATTCTCTCTATGGCAGCCGGACATAGCTCGCTGAATGTGAAGAGCGTGCTCGACGACTATTTCAAACGTACACGTCAGAAGTGTACCGCCCATGTGGTGCATCGTCTTGACCGCGATACCAGCGGACTGATGATCTACGCAAAGGATATGCAGACAGAACAACTCCTTGAGCGCGATTGGCACGGAACGGTATTCGACCGTCGTTATGTGGCTGTTGTAAGTGGTGAGATGGAAGAAGATGAGGGGACGATAGCCAACTGGCTTAAGGACAACGCAGCATACGTAACATACTCTTCTCCTGTGGATAATGGAGGTAAGTATGCCGTGACGCATTTCCATACACTCAAGCGCACTACTGAACATTCGCTTGTTGAGTTCCGTCTTGAGACTGGCCGTAAGAACCAGATACGTGTTCATACCTCGGATATGGGGCATCCTATATGTGGCGATATAAAGTATGGCAATGGTGATGATCCTCTTCACAGACTCTGTCTTCACGCATACGTGCTCTGCTTCTACCATCCGGTAACGGGCAAGCCAATGGAGTTTGAGACGCCAATTCCAGCACAGTTCAGGTCGCTGTTTAAGTAGAGGCCCCCCTCCATCTGGCACATACTCCGATGTAATCAACATCGGACTTCCCCCGAGGGGGAGGAATTTTAGATAGTAATTCTAATTATGGAGGTAGCGATAATGAATAGTAATTCCCGAAATAGGGATAAATGCAATAAAACATCCTTCCCTTTGGGAAGGCTTGGTTAGGCTTATATGAGTAACTTCGGATATTACATAGCATGTCTTATCGTCATCATCATTGGCGTGTTCATCGTCAAGAAGGTGGTGAGTTGCATGATACGTGCGATTGTCGGCTTGATTGTCGTGGCAATACTTGCCTACGTATATTTCATGTATTTGAGATAAAGGCATGTACCATGTACAATTTACCATGTACAATGTACAATTAGAAGGCTTGGTTAGGTTTTTGAAAAGAATTTAAATTAAATATTAACATGCCTTTCGCATTCCGGCTCCCTCTCTACGGGAGAGGGCGGGGGGAGAGGCCTAAAACAAATCTTTAAAATTATGGAAAGAGACCAGAAGATTTTTGACCTCATTGAGCAGGAGCACCAGCGTCAGCTCAAGGGAATCGAGCTTATCGCCTCAGAGAACTTCGTCAGCGATCAGGTGATGGAGGCTATGGGAAGTTATTGCACAAACAAGTATGCTGAGGGTTATCCAGGCAAGCGTTACTATGGCGGTTGTCAGGTTGTTGACCAGATTGAGCAGCTTGCTATCGACCGTGCATGTAAGCTCTTCGGTGCTGAGTATGCTAACGTACAGCCTCACTCAGGTGCTCAGGCTAACGCAGCCGTTCTCCTCGCTGTTCTTCAGCCAGGTGACGTATTCATGGGTCTTAACCTTGATCACGGTGGTCACCTCTCTCACGGTTCACTCGTTAACACATCTGGTATCCTCTACAAGCCTGTAGGTTACAACCTCAACAAGGAGACTGGTCGTGTTGACTACGACGAGATGGAGAAGCTCGCTAAGGAGCACAAGCCAAAGCTCATCATCGGTGGTGGTTCTGCTTACAGCCGTGAGTGGGATTACGCTCGTATGCGTAAGATTGCTGATGAGGTAGGTGCTCTTCTCATGATTGATATGGCTCACCCAGCAGGTCTTATCGCTGCAGGTCTTCTCGATAACCCTGTTAAGTACGCTCATATCGTTACAACAACTACTCACAAGACTCTCCGTGGTCCTCGTGGTGGTCTTATCCTTCTCGGTAAGGACTTCGACAACCCATGGGGCTACACAACTCCAAAGGGTGTTGTTAAGAAGATGTCACAGCTCCTCAACTCAGCTGTATTCCCAGGTCAGCAGGGTGGTCCTCTTGAGCACGTTATCGCTGCTAAGGCTGTTGCCTTCGGTGAGTGCCTCAAGCCAGAGTGGAAGGAGTATGCTACTCAGATCAAGAAGAACGCTGCAGTTCTCGCTGACGAGCTCACAAAGCGTGGCTTCATGATCGTATCTGGCGGTACAGACAACCACTCTATGCTCGTTGACCTTCGTTCTAAGTACCCAGATCTCACTGGTAAGGTTGCTGAGAACGCTCTCGTTGCTGCTGACATCACAGTTAACAAGAACATGGTTCCATTCGACTCTCGTTCTGCATTCCAGACATCAGGTATCCGTCTCGGAACTCCTGCTATCACAACACGTGGTGCTAAGGAGGATCTGATGATTCAGATTGCTGCTTGGATTGAGGAGGTTCTCAACGATCCAGAGAACGAGGCTGTAATCGCTAAGGTTCGTGGTGAGGTTAATGCTAAGATGAAGAACTATCCTCTCTTCGCTTGGTAAATCTCCGATATAGTATAAAGTAAAAAGTGTAAAGAGTAATGTAGTTTGTCAGGGCGTTTCCAGATTTATCTATCTACATTACACTTTACACTTTTTACTTTACACTATTTTTATTCTTTAGGTGGCGGGCTTACAGCCCTCATAACTATACCCTTTAAAAAATATGAAAGTAAGAAAGAATGAAAGATTTCTGGAAGAATAATCTTTTGTTCCTTACCTTTTAATTTTCTGCTTCTTCCCGTCCTTTTCTATAACGATGAATTGTGGTTCTTGGGGAAGAATATAAATATTGTCAGGCTTGATGCTTTCTAATTGCTTGAATAGCTCGACATCTTTTTCCGAGTTTTTCTTGTAGGAAAACTCATCCTTGTTTTCTCCTTTTTCTGATAGATACCACACTACGCCATCCCTTGTCTTTACTAAAACTGCATCAAGTTCCGTGTGCTCAGCATCCGTATAGATTGGATATTCAGCCATAACAGAGTCGCAGAAGAATCCGTCAATTTCCACTTCTGCTTCCCTCATCAATAGACGTTCTGCCTTGGGATGCCCACAAACACCTTGCGCGAACATCGTAGATGCCCACGCCATACAAAGTAAGGTTGTAATCAATAATCTTTTCAACATCTATTTTTTGACCTTTGACTTTTGACCTTTGACCTTTGTCTTTTGCCTCTAATCCTTACTATAATCTATCATCAGAGGCGTATGCCTGTCTCTTGGGAAGTCGTAGTGATTGAAATGGTCAAGGTCGTATTTGAACTCCTCATACATGTCAGGCAGGTCACTAATCTGGCGCTTCCTGTTGTATAGGTTTCGTTTGCCATCCTTCTCGAAAACGAGATAGCCCTTGCCGAAGAGAGAGTAAATCTTATCAGGTTTAACGGTCTCAAGAAACTCGAAGAATGAGCGGTCCTTCTCGTTGCCTTTTATGTAGGCATACGCTTCCATGTCCTTGTATTTGCCTATCAGCGCCCATATCATGTTGTCTGTTGTCTTTACCAGAACATAGTCAATTATGGCGTTCTTGAAGTTTATAAGCGGTTCCAGCTCCGCAAACGACGGAATCTTGTCAAACTGCTTGTTCTTGTATTCATTCTTTCTGAATACGTTGAATACAGAGTATGCCTTTACTACAGAATCGCAGTGGAAGTCATTAATGTATTTCTCGGCAGTTTCAAGATATTTCCTTGTCTGTTTGTCGAGTCCGTTGATTCCCTGAGCATTCATGGTAATACATCCAGCGAATAGCATTATTATCAGATAAAGTCTTTTCATAGTTTTCATAGTTGTGTTATTATAGATAGTTTTATTTGTTATATAACGCAACAGTTGTTGTTTTATTGTGTTGTTCCTTCTCGGAAAACGCAAAAAACATGAAGGTGTAATACTCGTCCTCAAAACTTTTTCTATTTATCTTTCCAAGGGTATTACACCAAATCTCTGCCTTCGCTTCTAGTTCGCTTCTAAACCGTTCCTATGAATGGGCGAAAAATGGGACTTGCATCGAATTTGGTAGGGACTTGCTTGGGACTTACATCGGATTTGGAAAATTCCAATTACAATATTACAATAAAAAATGCACGCGCTATATAAAATATGTATGCCCAAATTTAATAGTAATTATTGTAATTGTAATTGTCGAAAGGCTCGTATTATGCACGAGGGCAACTTTCTATCCTTATGAATGGAGGGCTTTATCGATAGCATCCATTAGCACCTTCTTCATTTCTTCATCTGGAATGTACTTGAAAAATGTATCGCGGTAAAAATCTTCTGTACCAGGAGAAATTTCAAGAATCTTACCATTAGTGTCTATTATGACATAGGATGGAGTGGCGACAATTCCATAGGCTGTTTTAGGTTCTGCTGAACATTCCTGACTATGCCATTCGTGATAGCTAACTTTGTTTTCTTGACCTGCTTTCTTCCAGTTTTCTTCTGTATCAACATAGATTGAAATTATTTCAGCTTTGTCCTTATTGCGCTTGTATAATAAATCAAAGAATGGCTTTATAAATAAGCATCCACCACAGGTAGTTGACGTGAAAATCAATATTGTGGTTTTCCCCTTGAACTCACTAAGCTGATGTTTATTGCCCTCACGATCAAAGAGAGTAAAGTCCTTCATCTGTTCTCCGACTTTTGCTTTGTCTTTAACTTTGACTGTTAGATAACCCTTTGTTTTTTTGACTTCTGATTGGTTCATTACCTCCTGTGGATATTTCTTGAATATCTCGCGTGCTTTTTCTATAATTGCAGGAGATTTGTCATCTTCAAGTAGAGAGTATAGTTCTCGAATCATACGCTTACTGAAAGGTCTGTCCATCATGAAATCAATCATTGCTATAGTATATTTTTCGGTTTTTAATGCATATAACTTTATCTGTATTGCCTGAATTTCTTGGTTCGCCTTAGCGTATTCTTTTTGTGATGAAATATCATAATATGTCTCGAATGCTGTTAAATGTAGTTTGTCTTTGAGTTCATAATAATCAGGTATATTTTCCTTGATGAACTGATCGTAGGCATTGTTTTCCTTCTGCTCAAAGTTGTCACTTTCTATCAACCAAGTCATGGCGGAATGTGTGCCATCACCTGTAATCTTGATTGGCTTTCCTGCTTCTGCATAGAATCGACGAATCGATTGTTTATGATAAAGACAATAGATTTCTTCTTTCTGCTGTGGAAGAAGTACTATGCGGAATTTTCCGTCTTTTACAATTACGTCTTGTGTCTCGTATCGTGCAATTTGAAGGTGTGTACCATCAGGTATGTTAGTAAAAACACCCTCTATGACAATAGAATCAAGAGGGGCGGGGCTTGATTTCTTGGATTTCTGTGCCTGACCAGCCATAGCGCATAGTACAAGTAGCAAGGCTAAAAAGTTTCTTTTCATTTCGTTTATGTTAGTGAAATTAGTTGATAATCTTAATTCGTCTGCAAAGATAATGTTTTTTCTTTAAAATCCAAAATATTAGGCTGTCAAAATCCCCAAAAACGTGTCGATAACAGGTAACGGGTAACAATAAGAAAAATAGTGTAAGCTGCTGCCCATATTTATTATTTCTATATATAATATGGTATATAAACTCCTTAGAAGATTTCAGTAAAATTTGGGCATGCACTAAAATCCTTATTGTTACCCGTTACCCGTTACTGGTCGTGATTTCGCTTGCTTGTTGAGCGAGACTCAGGTCTTGTTTGTTGCTATGTAAGATAAAGATAATGAGGTTGTTATGTGTGAGTTGTAGGGCATAGTATAGGCGGATGATAGTCTCAATAACATAACAATAAGCATTAATTTCTGGCTGAATCACCTTATTCAGAATGCTTGAAAAACGATGAAAAACGATGTAAAATGTGAAAATCATTTCAAAACCATCTCCCCAAAATTAATACTGGCTTCAATGCGATTCTGCGAGAACTTTCAACTCCCTTCGATGCAGTTCCATCGTAGGTCCGTTCCAGGTCCGTTATAAGTCCGTTCTAGGTCCGTTGATCCTATAGTCCGAGGAGCGGACTCAGAGCGAAGGTACATCGAAGGTATAGCGAAGGCACAACGGCATTTCTACCCCTTCAATAACAAGTAACGGGTAACAATAAGGATTTTAGTGTTAACGTATCTCATTTCAGACATAGTACCCCACGTCTGGATATGCTCAGTTGGGGTAGGATATAAATAATTCTGGTTAGTTTTTTTAAGTTCATAGTTCATAATTCATAGTTCATAGTTAGCGTTCGCCACCAACTATGCACTATGAACTATGAATAATGCACTATTTAGAAATTGAAGTAGTTCTTCGCGTTGTTGTAGCTGATGTCCTCAATCATCTGACGAACGCGCTTCTCCTCATATCCTGTGAATGGGATAAGTCCGTTCTCGATGTCTCTACCAACGAGGTTACAGAGAGTACGGCGGAAGTACTCATGACGAGGGTAGGAGAGGAATGAGCGTGAATCGGTGAGCATACCTACGAAACGGCTGAGAAGACCGAGCACAGAGAGGGCGTTCATCTGCTTCTCCATACCGTCTTTCTGGTCAAGGAACCACCAGCCAGAACCGAATTGTATCTTACCAGCTACGCTACCGTCCTGGAAGTTACCGAGCATTGTTGCGATAACCTCGTTTGCACATGGGTTGAGGTTGTAGAGGATAGTCTTTGCGAGAGTGCCGTTAGAGTTGAGTTCGTCAAGGAAGTGTGACATTGCCTTGGCGGTATTGAACTCACCTATAGAGTCGAAACCAGTATCAGGACCGAGCTGAGCGAACATCTTTGAGTTGTTGTTACGGATGGCACCATAGTGATACTGCTGTGTCCAGCCAGAAGCATAGTCCATCTTGCCCTGCTCGTACATATAAGCATGTTTGTACTTGCGCTCCTCCTGCTTTGTGATAGCCTCACCAGCGAGAGCCTTCTTCATGATAGCGTTGATCTCAGCCTCTGTGTATGGCTCGTCGTAGAACTCCTCAATACCGTGGTCAGAGAGCTTACAGCCCATAGAAGCGAAGAAGTCGTGACGCTTCTGAAGTGCTGCGTTGAGAGATGCGAAACAACAGATCTCAGTCTCGGCAACAGCAGAGAGCTTCTTGATGTAGGCAGCCCATGTAGGAGCCTCGATATTCATAGCAGCATCAGGGCGCCATGTAGGGAGCATACGAGTCTTTGCCGTTGGATCGTCCTTCACGATCTTATGCCATTCAAGAGAGTCGGCAGGGTCGTCGGTAGTACATACAACCTTTACGTTGTAGTGCTCCATCATACCACGAGGACAGAACTTAGGATCGTTCTTGATCTGCTCGTTACAGTTGTCGAATATCTCGCGAGCAGTCTCAGGATTCAGGCGCTTTTCAATACCGAAAGCGGTCTTGAGCTCGAGGTGAGTCCAATGATAGAGAGGGTTGCGGAAAGTATAAGGAACGGTTTCTGCCCATTTCTCGAACTTCTCCCAGTCAGAAGTGTTCTTGCCTGTGCAGAACTTCTCTGCGATGCCGTTTGAACGCATAGCACGCCACTTGTAGTGGTCGCCCATGAGCCAGATCTGAGCGATGGAATCAAACTTCTTGTTCTCTGCAACCATCTGTGGGCTGAGGTGACAATGATAGTCGATGATTGGCATCTTCTCAGCATGATTGTGATACAGGTCTTTCGCAGTCTCGTTTTCGAGAAGGAAATCAGGATCGTTGAATTGCTTCATTTCTTGTAGTTTTAGATTTAAAATTATTCTATTTTATGTTAGTTTGACTGCAAAAGTACGATTTTTTTTCGGAATAATAGCATCTTTCCACGGAAATTTGCGTAAATACATAAATAATGATCATACGCAATTACGAGATAACGCCCTGAAGGGGCAAAAGCTACTAGCCCAGGGCAACGCCCTGTGGTAAATTAGAGGAGGTAAATAACGCCCTGCAAGGGCAAAAGCACTAATATAATAATGCTTTTGCCCCTACAGGGCGAAATTACCAACATACATCCACCTAGGGCGATGCCCTAGGCTATGAGCTTATTGGGCTTTCAGCCCGCTTATCTCGTAATTGCGGATAATCATTTACATAAAAATGCCGCTTATGAATAGCTCATAACGAACTTTCATAAGCGGCATTGCTATCTAACATTAGGTCACATACTCCGATGTTATCAACATCGGACTACCTCTTGGGAAGGCTTTGTTAGGCTTATTTATACTCCTGCCAAGACCTGATATTGATATCATCAAGAGTCATGGTGCAGAATGCATGGATGAATGCAGATGCCAGACGTGAGTTGGTGAGCAATGGTACGTTGAGGTCGATAGCAGCACGACGGATCTTGTAGCCATTTGTAAGCTCGCTAACAGAGTGGTTCTTCGGAATGTTCACAACCATGTCAATCTCCTTGTTGCGGAGCATGTCAAGAGCCTGTGGCTGCTTCTCCTCAGATGGCCAGAACACTTCCTTACACTCGATGCCCTGCTCTGTGAGATACTTGTAAGTACCACCAGTAGCGAAGAGCTCATATCCATTCTTGAAGAGTTCCTTTGCAGCATCAAGCATCTCTGCCTTCTGCTTAGCATCACCAGTAGAGAGAAGGATTGTCTTCTTTGGAATACGAAGACCGACAGACAGCATACTCTTGAGAAGAGCACATGAAGTGTCGTCGCCGATACATCCAACCTCACCTGTAGAAGCCATATCAACACCGAGAACTGGGTCTGCCTTCTGAAGGCGGTTGAATGAGAACTGACTTGCCTTGATACCAACATAGTCAAGGTCGAAGAGGTTCTTGTTAGGTCTCTCGAATGGAACACCGAGCATGATCTTTGTTGCAAGGTCGATGAGGTTGAACTTCAAAACCTTACTAACAAATGGGAATGAGCGTGATGCACGGAGGTTGGTCTCAATAACGAGGATGTCGTTATCCTTAGCCATGTACTGGCAGTTGAACGGACCAGAGATATGGAGTTCCTTTGCAATCTGCTTAGAGATACGCTTGATACGACGAACTGTCTCGACATAGAGTTTCTGAGGTGGGAACTGAAGTGTAGCGTCACCAGAGTGAACACCAGCGAACTCAACGTGCTCAGAAATAGCGTATGCGATAATCTCACCATCCTTTGCAACACCGTCGAAGTCAATCTCCTTGGCGTGCTCGATGAACTTACTTACTACAACAGGGTGCTCCTGAGAGATGTTAGCTGCAAGCTGAAGGAACTTCTCAAGCTCCTCGCGGTTAGAACATACGTTCATAGCAGCACCAGAAAGCACGTAAGAAGGACGGACGAGTACAGGGAAGCCTACACGGTCGATGAATGCGTTCATGTCATCCATAGAGGTGAGGGCTGCCCATTCAGGCTGAGCCACGCCGATACGGTCGAGCATTGAAGAGAACTGGTCACGATCCTCACAGTTGTCGATGTCCTTGGCTGTTGTACCGAGGATTGGCACGTTCTGTGCATCAAGCTTCATAGCGAGGTTGTTTGGTATCTGACCACCAGTAGAGACGATGACGCCGTGAGGAGTCTCAAGGTCGATGATATCCATAACGCGCTCGAAAGTCAACTCATCAAAGTAGAGACGGTCACACATATCATAATCGGTAGATACAGTCTCTGGGTTGTAGTTGATCATAACTGAGCGATAGCCCTGCTTGCGGATAGTGTTGAGTGCCTGAACACCACACCAGTCGAACTCTACAGAAGAACCGATACGGTAAGCACCAGAACCGAGAACTACGATTGAGTTCTTATCCTTCTCGAACTTGATATCGTGGGCAACACCTGCGTATGTGAGGTACAGATAGTTGGTCTGTGCTGGATACTCAGCTGCAAGTGTGTCGATCTGTTTAACGAATGGAACGATGCCGTAGCTCTTACGGAGTGCACGAACAGCAAGGGTAGCCTTGTGCATGTTGCCAAGTTCCTTCTCAAGACCTACTGCACGGGCAATCTGGAAGTCGGTATAACCATATACCTTTGCAGTACGGAGAAGTTCCTTGCTAAGTACGTTTATAGAGGTGCACTTGCGAAGCTCATCGTCGATATCAACGATATGACGGAGCTTGTCAAGGAACCACTTGTCAATCTTTGTTATCTCGTGGATCTCGTCAACGCTGTATATCTTTCTCTGCATTGCCTTTGCAATGACGAAGATACGCTTGTCTGTTGGAGCATGGAGGGCTTCCTTGATATCGGGAACCTCAAGTTCCTTGTTCTCAACGAATCCGTGCATACCCTGTCCGATCATACGGAGACCTTTCTGGATAGCTTCCTCGAAGTTACGACCGATAGCCATAACCTCACCTACGGACTTCATTGAAGAACCGAGCTCCTTATCTACGCCACGGAACTTAGAAAGGTCCCAGCGTGGAATCTTACAAACCACATAGTCAAGGGCAGGCTCGAAGAATGCACTTGTAGTCTTTGTTACAGAGTTCTTCAACTCAAAGAGACCATATCCCATACCGAGCTTTGCTGCAACGAAAGCAAGAGGATAACCAGTTGCCTTTGATGCAAGGGCAGAAGAACGGCTAAGACGGGCATTAACCTCGATTACGCGATAATCCTCAGACTGAGGGTCGAAAGCATACTGCACGTTACACTCACCCACGATACCGATATGACGGATGATCTTTATAGCGAGAGCACGGAGCTTATGATATTCTGAGTTTGTGAGAGTCTGTGAAGGAGCGATAACGATAGACTCACCAGTATGGATGCCGAGTGGGTCGAAGTTCTCCATGTTACAAACTGTGATACAGTTGTCGTAACGGTCACGCACAACCTCATACTCTATCTCCTTCCAACCCTTGAGAGACTTCTCAACAAGTACCTGTGGAGAGAATGAGAATGCCTTTTCTGCAAGTTTGTTGAGTTCTTCCTCGTTGTCGCAGAAACCAGAACCGAGACCACCGAGTGCGTATGCAGCACGGATGATGACAGGATAGCCAAGTTCTGCAGCAGCCTTACGGGCATCTTCGATGTTCTCACAAGCCTGTGACTTGATAGTCTTAACGTTGATCTCATCAAGCTTCTCTACGAAGAGCTCACGATCCTCAGTATCCATGATAGCCTGAACAGGAGTACCGAGAACACGCACATTGTACTTTTCGAGCACACCGCTCTTGTAAAGCTCAACACCGCAGTTGAGGGCAGTCTGACCACCGAATGCGAGAAGGATGCCGTCTGGCTGTTCCTTCTGGATTACGCGCTCAACAAAATATGGCTGAACAGGGAGGAAATATACTCGGTCGGCAACACCCTCAGATGTCTGCACGGTAGCAATGTTAGGGTTGATGAGGATAGTCTCAACACCCTCCTCACGAAGAGCCTTCAAAGCCTGTGAACCAGAATAGTCGAACTCACCAGCCTCACCAATCTTCAGAGCACCGGAACCAAGGAGAAGAACTTTCTTAATATTTTGATCTTTCATTTTTTCTTGTCTTTTTTCTAGTTATTCTAGTCTTTCTAGTTTATCTAGGGATTCTAGAATCCTAGAGAGTTTCAACAAACTTGTCAAACATAAACTCTGTATCCACAGGACCAGAAC
>CAMJKP010000037.1 GCA_946406435.1 uncultured Prevotellaceae bacterium
CCATCTGGAGCCGCATGAAGGATTCTGACATCCCTCAGCTTCAAGCACTTGTGGATGCTATGGTATAAGGCCATCCATTAAACCTGACACATACTCCGCTGTTATTAACATAACTATTCCCACACCATCAAGAATTTTCCTTGATAGTGTGGGATTTTTCTTTTATCTTTCCTGTTTCTTTCTCGATTGCGCAGGATAATATTCTGCACTCGTTATAGATTCTAGTACAAACAAAGCATATTTTCCTGAAGTTACAGAATTATTTTGCAACGAAATAATTCTTTTCATACCTTTGCACCATGAAAATAACAAGAATACAATAAAAAAACAGGAACGTATGACAAAAAGAAAGACATCAGTAATCGGTTTTCCACGTATTGGAAAAAAACGCGAACTTAAGTTCGCGAGTGAATCATTCTTTAAAGGCGATATTACCGAGGGGGAACTACGTCAGGTCGCAGCGGACTTGCGTCGCTATGGCTGGAAGAAACAGAAAGATGCAGGAATTACCTTCATCCCATCAAACGACTTCTCGTTCTACGACAACGTACTTGATACGGCATTTATCTTCGGTGTGGTACCAGCACGCTACCGCAATCTGGGACTTGGTCGCATTGAGACATATTTCGCGGCCTCACACGGCTATCAGGGGGAGAAAGGCGACGTGAAGGCACTACCTATGAAAAAGTGGTTCAATACAAACTATCACTATATTGAGCCAGAAATTGATGATAACACAGTATTCACAGTTAGTGACTACATAAAACCTGTGGAGGAATACAACGAGGCAAAGGCGGCTGGCTATCAGACTGTCCCCGTACTGACAGGTTCATTTACTTTCCTATCTCTTGCAAGATACACAGGCAGTAAGCGTGCCAAGGATTTTGCAATTCAGGCAGCCGAGGCATACGCACAAGTAGCACTCAAATTGGCCGAGGCTGGAGCTGAGTGGGTAAGCTTTGCAGAACCGTCTCTGGTACTCGAACTAAATAATGAGCAGCGCAACCTCTTCAAGGCAATTTATTCGAACATAATTGGTTGTATAAGGAAAGAAAGCGGACTGAAAATTTTGCTACAGACCTACTTTGGCGATATCCGCGAGGCCTATGCTGACGTTATAGAACTTGGCTTTGACGGCATAGGACTTGATTTCATCGAGGGACGCAAGACACTAGAACTGACACAAAGCGGATTCCCAAGGGATGTGTTGCTCTTTGCCGGCATCGTGAACGGTAAGAACATCTGGCGTGTCAACTATACAGACAAGCTTGAGTTGATTAAGGAGATTGAGAAGGTCGTGCCATCCGACAACATCGTCATCGGCACATCATGTTCGCTTCTACATGTGCCATATACCGTAGGCTCTGAGGAAAAGCTATCAGAAGAAATACTACGTCACTTCGCTTTTGCCGAAGAGAAACTCACAGAACTGTCAGATATTGCCAATGGAAATGCTCTTCATGATAATAAAGCCCTATTTGCAAAACCACGTACCGAGGGCAATACCACAGTACGTCAGAACGTCAGCCAACTCTCAACCGCCGACTTCGAGCGTCAACCCAGTAGAAGTGAGCGACGCAAGGTGCAAGATGAAAGGTTTAACCTGCCAGCCTTCCCGACAACCACCATCGGCTCTTTCCCTCAGACCGCAGAAGTCAGGGCAAAGCGTGCAGCCCTGAAGAAGGGTACAATCACACGTGACGAGTATGTGAAATACAACCAAAAGAAGATTGCTGAATGTATAAGGTTGCAAGAGCAATTGGGCTTTGACGTGCTGGTGCATGGAGAGTTTGAGCGCAACGACATGGTGGAGTATTTCGGCTCAAAACTGGACGGTTATGTGTTTACACAGAACGCATGGGTTCAGAGCTACGGTACACGTTGCGTAAAGCCACCAGTAGTATGGAGCGACGTGAGCCGCAAGTCACCAATCACCGTAGAGTGGTCTGCATATGCTCAGAGCCTAACAGACAAGCCTGTGAAAGGAATGCTCACAGGTCCGGTCACCATACTCAATTGGTCGTTCCCACGCGAGGATGTTTCACTTAAAGAACAGGCATTACAGATTGCCCTCGCCATCAGGGACGAGGTACTCGACCTTGAACGTGGCGGAATAAAGATAATACAGGTTGACGAGGCCGCATTACGCGAAAAACTGCCGTTGCGCAAAAGTGCATGGCACAGCGAATACCTTGACTGGGCAATACCAGCATTCAGGCTTGTTCACTCAGGCGTAAAGCCCGAAACGCAGATACACACCCACATGTGTTATAGCGAGTTCAGCGACATAGTCAAGGATATTGACAACATGGATGCTGATGTCATCACATTCGAGGCTAGCCGTTCAGACCTCAAATTGCTTGACGCGCTCAAAGCGGCAAACTTTGAGACACAAGTAGGTCCTGGTGTGTATGACATCCACTCGCCACGTGTGCCATCAGTCAACGAGATTGTTGATACTTTGCATAAGATTGTGGCTAAGATACCATCGGCTAACGTATGGGTGAACCCCGACTGCGGACTGAAGACTCGTGGAGAGCAAGAGACGGTAGATAGCCTCAAGAATCTTGTAGCTGCAGCAGCTATCCTGCGCAAGGAAGAATAATCTGTCAATAATCAATTCATCCCGGAAGTATCAAAAACTTTCGGGATGAATTGTGTCTGTACATATTAGACGAAAGAACTTTTTCACTATTTCCCGAATTTCCTTGGAGGTCTCATGAATATTGTGTATCTTTGCATATCTAAACTAAAACCGACTATGTATAAGAAACTATTCATAATACTCGCGATATTGGCAGTATGCCCATTAGCTGCCATACATTCTACAACCCTCCCTCCCCTCGGGGAGGGTTGGGGAGGGGGCTTTCACCCCTGGCAAGGCAAGCGCGTAGCCTATTTCGGCGACTCTATAACCGACCCACGCAATAAGGCTGCAAAGAAGAAATACTGGACATTCCTTCAGGAATGGCTCGGCATAACGCCTTACGTATATGCCAAGAGCGGGCGCATGTGGGATGACATTCCACGTCAAGCAGAGGAATGCATGAAAGAGCATGGGGATTCCGTTGATGCTATCATTATCTTCATGGGCACAAACGACTATAACAACGGCGTGAAGATTGGTGAATGGTACACGGAGAAAGAGGAGGAGGTGATGTACGGTCATGGGCAACCAAAGAAGATGACCAAGCGCAAGCGTCAGTATATGTGTATGGACAAGGACACATACCGCGGACGTATCAATATCGCTCTTGACAAGGTGAAGCGAATGTACCCCGACAAGCAGATTGTGCTTCTCACGCCTATCCATCGACAGAACTTTCATGCCAACGACAAGAACTGGCAATGTTCCGAGGACTATACCAACCAATGCGGCATTTACCTAAAGGAATATGTTGATGCCGTAAAGGAAGCATCCAATATCTGGGCAGTTCCAGTTATTGACATGAATGCCCTATGCGGTCTCTACCCTATGGCTGACGAATATGCCAAGTTCTTCAATAATGCCGAAACCGACCGCCTTCACCCTAACGACCTCGGTCATGAGCGAATGGCAAAGACCTTGATGCAGCAGTTGCTTGCCCTTCCCGTCTTCGATGCTCCCAAGAAGGCATCTGTCTTTGGCAAGATATACCATAACCGAATGGACGACCTCACATGGGAAAACGAGTGGTGCGCCTATCGCATGTATGGTCCTGCCGTTCAGAAATCAGGACAGAAACTGTTCGGATATGATATCTGGGTAAAGAACACTCACGATACTATCGTTGACCTCCGCTACCGTCTTCACATGCCACCTAAGGGCGTGAAGATGAAGTCTTTCCACGAGGACTGGGGCAACGGTATGGACTGCTATGCCGTAGGGGCAAGTCTTGGCTGTTGCACACCTGCCTTGCTTGATACCGACGGAAAGATAATCTTCCCGTGGAGCTGGGAGAAATGCGAGTTTATGGAGCAGACACCAGAGCGATTGAAGATGCACGTCACCCTAAAGCCTGTTGACTACAAGCTTCAGAATGGCGATTCCATTCACTACACCGAGCATAGGATAATATCTGTGGAAAAAGGCAAGCGTTTCAATACGTGCGAGGTATGGTATGAAGGTCTCGACCGCAAGATGCAGATAGCCGTGGGCATCGTGGTGCACAAGGAGAACCCCAAAGTCTATGCCGACAAGAAATACCACTACATAGCCTACGAGGACTACCAAGACCCCACTATGGTGAAGAAAGACGGTTCAGATGGCGTTATCTACATAGGAGCAAGATGTCCTGAGGCAACAAAGTTCAAGCATGAGCAGGACCATCTCCTTGCTATCGCCACCCTTAATCCCGGACAGCATTACACCTATCAGTTTGCTGCCACATGGAGCAAATTCGATGTGCATAGCTTCGAGGAGTGGAAGGCTATTCTTGAGAAAGCGGAATAACCCAACGTTTTTAAGAGAGGAAACAAAAAACACATCAGGGTTTCACATAAAAAACAAGCCTACCATTCGGAATGGTTTTATAACTTCTACATCTAACAGCAATTGGGGCAATCCTTTTACATGTCTCTTCAGGGAACTAAATACCTTTATATTAGTTATGGTCAAAAAGCTTACAACTGAACAATTCATACAAAAAGCGAGGCTAATACATGGAGAAAAATATGACTATTCTAAAGTTATATACACAAAAGCAAAAGACCATGTATGTATTATTTGCAATGAACATGGTGAATTTTGGCAAGCACCAGACAAGCATCTACATGGTCGTGGATGCCCAAGATGTTCACGTCCCAACGCAAACTTATCCAAAGAAGAATTTGTACAAAAAGCAAGAGAAATTCATGGAAACAAATATGACTATACGTTAACTGAATTCACCATATTAAATGACAAAGTAAAAATTAAATGTCCTATTCATGGAGTGTTTTCAATAAAAGCATGTAGTCATCTTTCTGGTAGTGGTTGCCAAAGATGTGGAGGTAGTGGTAGATATTCAACCAATGAATTCATACAGAAGCACGAACTCATCTATGGCAAAAAATACAATTATAGTAACACAAATCTTGAAAAGAGGGACAATAACAAAATATGTGTTATTTGTCCTGAACACGGTCCATATTACAAAACGATAACAGCCCATTTCAAAAGTGGATGTCCTAAATGTAATATGCCGAATTACCAATTAGACACAAAAGGATTTATTGCAAAAGCAAAAGAAATACATGGAGACAAATACAGTTACTCAAAAAGCATTTATAGAGACATCTATACAAAAGTTTGCGTGACTTGTTATAAACATGGTGATTTACAAGTGATACCGAATTCATTTCTTCGAGGAAATGGGTGTAAAAAATGTGCAACGGAATTTAATTCAGCATTACAAATACAGAAAAATGCTAACGACTTTGTTGGTAAGGCATTAAAAATTCATGGGGACAAATATGATTATTCAAAAGCTAAATATATTAGTGCCCATGACAAAATATGTATAATTTGTCCTGAGCATGGTGAATTCTGGCAAACTCCAAACAAACATCTTTCTGGGTGTAACTGTCCAGAATGTGCACATAGAAGCTGGGCATATACAACAGAAGAATATATTGAAAAAGCAAAGAAAATCCACCCAGAATACAATTATAGCCAAGTACAATATGTGAACAATAATACATTAATTAAAGTAATATGTCCAGTTCATGGAGTTTTTGAAATCAGTCCCAACTATTTGCTACATGGAGGTAAGTGTTCCCAATGTACAATTCTAAATATAGAAAGTAAGCAAGAATATGACATTCGAAAATTTCTTGATAGGCATTCCATCAAATACGAAAGAGAAAAACAATTCTCATGGTTAAAAAGAGGACGTACAATGCCGTTGGATTTCTATCTCCCTGATTATAATATTGCAATAGAATGCCAGGGTATGCAACATTTTAAAAGTATGTCCTTTTTCGGAGGAGATGCAGGCCTAGAAGATATAATAGAACGGGATGTCCTAAAAAAAGAATTATGTAAAAAACATGGTATTTGTATGCTGTATTATTCCGATTTAAATATCGAGTATCCCTACGATGTCATAAAAGGTTTTGATGAACTATTATACAGTATAAAGAATAACGGGAAGAAAGATAATCGTATCATTCAATTAGAACTGGATTTCAAGAATCCATAAAGCATTTTCTATCAAATATATCCTAAATCAACATAATTAACGTGAGTTTGACGACTTGCTTCAGCTTGATGGCTAAGCGAACACTTGCTTTAGCTTGTTGAGCCATAGCGAAAAATTATCAATTGTCAATTATCAATTGTCAATTCACATATAGGGTGTGTGTAAAAAATGTTTGACCATTTGACCTAGAAAGGCTCTCGCTTCACAATGAAGAGCCTCAATATCAAGATACAGAAAAAAGTCAATCACAACCTTAACGCTAGCGGTTTTATTGTTTTTGTCTTATTTATAGCTTACCAATATTCTAATTTTCGATGGAAAGTAAGTTATATTGATTTACGGGCAGTAATAATTCCTGATAAATCCAAATTTTCACATGACTTTTTCTCTTCCATTTTCAAAGGCTAACCAGAATAATTAATAGTCCCACCCAACAGAGCATATCCAGACGGGGGTACTATGTCTGAAATGAGATACGCTAACACTAAAATCCTTATTGTTACCCGTTACCCGTTACTGCTAGGTTAGAAATGCCGTTGTACTTTCGTTCTGCCTTCGCTATGCCTTCGCTCTTCCTTCGCTCTTCCTTCGCTTTTAGGGTTAATTGATGAACGGACTTGAAACGGACCTGAAACGGACCTGGAACGGACCTACAATGGAACAGCATCGGAGGGATGAGATAGTTCTCGCAGAATCTCATTAAAGCCAGTATTGATTTGGGGAGATGACTTTGGAATGCTTTTCGCGTTTTACATCGTTTTTCGTCGTTTTTCAAGCATTCAGAATAAGGCGAATCAGCCAGAAATTTATGCTTATTGTTATGTTATTGAGACTATCAGCTGCCCATATTTTGCTCTCTAATTTTGTATAACAGCCTCATTATCTTCATTTTATAAAGACCAATGACACGCTCAACAAGCAAGTAAAATCCCGACCAGTAACGGGTAACAAGTAACAATAAGGATTTTAGTGTATGGCCAAATTTTACTGAAATCTTCTAAGGAGTTTATATACCTTATTATATAAGGAAATAATAAATATAGGCAGCAGATTACACTATTTTTCTTATTGTTACCCGTTACCTGTTATCGATACGTTTTCTGGGATTATGTTAGCACAACAGATTGTTTTTTGATTCTATTTGGCAAAGGAGAAACTAATCTATCCGCTTTTTGAGAACATTCTTGCAATAAATTAATTTCGGGGGAAATTCCGCTTTTTTGCTCAGAAATTTGGCTGAATGGGAGTTTTTTACTAATTTTGCACAATATATAATTAAAAAGTCAAAAATCTGCCTATATAACAATGTCGAATATTGTAATTAAAACTGTTAGCAATAACAAAGAACTCAAGGAGTTCATCAGATTCCATACCGAACTTTACAAGGATTCTCCAACTGACATCCCATATCTTGAAATGGGTGAGATTGACACGTTGAGAAGCGACAAGAACCCGGCTTTCGCTTTCTGCGAGGCTGAGTATTATATCGCTTATCGTGACGGGAAGCCTGTGGGACGTATTGCTGCCATCATCAATAAGCGTGCTAACGAGACTTGGGGTCTGAAGGCTGTGCGCTTCGGATGGTTTGACTTCATTGACGACATTGAGGTTTCTACTGCCCTCATCAACAAGGTGAAGGAGTATGGCAGGGCTCGCGGATTGGAGAATATAATCGGTCCGCTCGGCTTTACCGATATGGACCGTGAGGGACTTCAGGTAAGCGGATTCGACTATATGGCTTCTATGCACTCTAACCATAACTTCGCATACTATCAGGAGCATATGGAGAAGATGGGCGGCTTTTCGAAGGAGAACGACTGGGTGCAGCTGGAGATTAAGGTGCCTGATGAGGTTCCTGAGAAATTCGCTAAGGTGGCAGCCATGATTGAGAAGCGCTATAACCTCCGTGCTCGCAAGATGACGAAGAAGGAGCTTGTTAGCGGTGGTATGGGCAAGAAGTTCTTCGACATTCTGAACACTTGCTATAGCCACCTGTATAACTACTCTCGTCTTGACGATGCGCAGGTTGACGACCTTATAAAGAACTATATATCACTTGCCGACCTGAACCTCATCACTATCGTGGTTGATGATAACAGGGATGGTGAGATGGTGGGATTCGGTGTCAGCTTCCCTTCTTTCTCAGAGGCATTGAAGAAGACGAAGAACGGCAAGCTGCTGCCTTTCGGCTGGTATCATCTGCTGAAGGCTCTGAAGTTCCACGACACGAAGACCGTTGACCTCCTGCTTTGCGGCGTGCTTCCGGAATACAGGGCAAAGGGTGCCAATGCCCTCATCTTCAAGGACCTCATACAATGGTATCAGAAGTATGGTTTCGAGAAGGCTCTCGCCCTGCCGATGATGGAGACAAACGAAGGTGTGCTCGGACAATGGCAGTACCTCGACTCAAGAGAGGTTATGAGACTTAGAAGCTATACGGCGAAGGTGTAGTTTAGAGGTTAGAGTTTAGAGGTTAGAGTTTAGGGTTTAGAGGTTAGGGTTTAGAGATTAGGGTTTAGAGATTAGGGTTTAGAGAAAAATAGAAAACTATGAGCGAAGAAATCATAGATAAAGAACAGATAGAGGAGACTGTACAGTACAACGACGATAACATCACCCACCTGAGTGACGTTGACCATATCCGTACCCGTCCGGGTATGTATATCGGACGTCTCGGTGACGGTTCTCACACAGAGGATGGTATCTACGTTCTTCTCAAGGAGGCTATCGACAACTCCATTGACGAGTTCCGTATGAATGCAGGCAAGCGCATCGAGGTGGATATCACCGACAATAAATGCGTGAGCTTGCGCGACTATGGCCGTGGCATTCCGCAGGGTAAGATGATTGAGGCTGTGAGCCAGTTGAATACCGGCGGTAAGTACGACTCAAAGGCTTTCAAGAAGTCGGTCGGCATGAACGGCGTTGGTATCAAGGCTGTCAACTTCCTCAGTACCCACTTCGAGGTTCGCTCATATCGTGACGGAATGGTAAGGACGGCAAAGTTCGAGAGGGGAAAGCTCGTTGACGACACCACCGTTCCTACAGAGGACGAGAACGGCACATACATATACTTTGAGCCGGACGATACCCTGTTCCACAACTACAGCTTCCATGACGACATCATAGAGACCATGCTCAGGAACTATACGTATCTGAACACGGGACTCACGATTATGTATAACGGCAGGAGGATAATCTCACGCAACGGACTTGAGGACCTTCTGAAAGACAATATGACAAGCGATGCCCTCTACCCTATCATTCACATCAAGGGCGAGGACATTGAGATTGCGTTTACCCACACCAACCAGTATGGTGAGGAATACCACTCATTCGTTAACGGCCAGCATACCACACAGGGAGGTACTCATCAGAGTGCCTTCAAGGAGCATATAGCAAAGACTATCAAGGAGTTCTCAAACAAGAACTTTGAGTATGGCGATATCCGTACAGGTCTTGTGGCTGCTATTGCCGTGAACGTGGAAGAGCCTATGTTCGAGTCACAGACAAAGATCAAGCTCGGTTCGCTGAACATGTCGCCTGACGGTGTTTCCGTGAATAAATATGTAGGTGATTTCATCAAGCAGGAGGTGGACAACTATCTGCACCGTAATCCTGACATTGCGGAAATCATCATACAGAAGATTACCGAGAGCGAGAAAGAGCGTAAGGCTATGGCTGGCGTTACAAAGCTGGCACGCGAACGTGCGAAGAAGGCTAATCTGCATAACCGTAAGCTGCGCGACTGCCGTATCCACTATTCTGACGTGAAGAACGACCGCAAGGAAGAGTCAAGCATCTTCATAACAGAGGGTGACTCTGCGAGCGGAAGTATCACAAAGAGCCGTGACGTGAACACACAGGCTGTGTTCTCCCTTCGCGGTAAGCCGCTCAACTGCTATGGTCTGACAAAGAAGGTGGTATATGAGAATGAGGAGTTCAATCTTCTTCAGGCAGCCCTCGACATAGAGGAAGGTCTCGACGGACTTAGATATAATAAGGTGATAGTGGCTACCGATGCCGATGTGGACGGTATGCACATCCGACTCCTTATAATAACGTTCTTCCTTCAGTTCTTCCCTGACCTTATCAAGAAGGGACACGTATATGTATTGCAGACACCTCTTTTCCGTGTCCGCAACAAACGTGCGAAGATAAAGAACAAGAAGGTGATTTCCGCAGAGGACGAGAAGCTCAAGGAAAGAGGCGAAAAGCAGAAGGACTATATCACCCGCTACTGCTATAGCGATGAGGAACGTCTTCAGGCTATACAGGAGTTGGGACCAGACCCTGAGATCACACGATTCAAGGGGCTTGGTGAGATTTCTCCAGACGAGTTTGCAGGTTTCATAGGTCCAGACATTCGTCTTGAGCAGGTAACTCTGCACAAGGGCGACGAGGTGGAGAAACTCCTTGCATACTACATGGGCAAGAACACGATGGAACGTCAGAACTTCATCATCGACAACCTTGTAATAGAAGAGGACATTCCGGAGGAAGAGGAGATATATGACTAAAAGCCCCCTCCGACTCTCCCTTTGGGAGAGTAATTGATAATTAATAATTGATAATTGATAATTATTTTTCGCTAAAGCTCAACGAGCTAAAGCAAGTGATAATTTTTCGCTAAAGCTCAACAAGTTAAAGCAAGTGATAATTTTTCGCTAAAGCCCAACAAGCTAAAGCAAGTGATAATTTTTCGCTGAAGCTCAACAAGCTAAAGCAAGTGATAATTTTTCGCTAAAGCTCAACAAGCTAAAGCAAGTGATAATTTAATATCCCCCATAGCGATAAAAGCTATATAAAAATCCCTTCCCCTCGGGGAAGTTGGCAGGGGGCTTTCATTATGAAGAGAATAGCAATAATTGTAATAACAATATTGTCGGTACTGAACCTGAATGCCCAGACACGGCAGAATGCTGATGCCAATAGGGCGAATATGCTTCAGTTCTTTCAGTACCTTCAAGGCATCAAGGACAAGGACGCCATACTGAAATACATCACGGCAATGGCATACATCGAGAATCTGTATGTTGATTCCGTGGATACCCAGAAGATGACGGAGGCAGGATTGAGAGGCATGCTTGAAAAGCTGGACCCCCATTCCACATACGCTACCCCAAAGGAGGTTCAGGCATTCAACGAACCATTACAGGGGGAATTCGAGGGTATTGGCGTGTCATTCAACATCCTTGAGGACACACTTGTGATTATACAACCTATTATAAACGGTCCTTCTGAGAAGGTCGGTATTATTGCAGGCGACCGTATCATAACGGTTAATGATACCACTATCGCAGGCGTTAAGATGTCGCAGGAAGAAATCATGAAACGTCTTCGTGGTCCTAAGGGTACAAGTGTCAAGCTCGGCATAATGAGAAGTGACATCAAGGACATGCTGACCTTCACCGTGAAAAGAGACAAGATTCCTGTCAAGACAATTGATGCGGTATATATGATTCGTCCGCAGATAGGATATATCCGTATCGGCAAGTTCGGTGCAACAACATATACTGAGTTTGTAGAAGGAATGAAGGAACTCAAAAAACAGGGAATGCGCGATATCATCATCGACCTTGAGGACAACGGCGGAGGCTATCTGCAGGCCGCCGTTGATATCGCCAACGAATTCCTTGCAGCTGACGAGCTCATCGTATATACAAAAGGTAGGGTTATCCAGCGTCAGGAATTCAGGGCTAAAGGCAATGGAATGATGAAGGAAGGCAGGGTTGTTGTTCTTACAAATGAGTTCACAGCATCCGCAGCAGAGATTGTCAGCGGAGCCATTCAGGATCAGGATAGAGGAATTATCGTAGGTCGCAGGACATTCGGCAAGGGACTTGTACAGAAGCCTGTAGAGCTTTCCGATGGCAGTATGATACGCCTGACTATCGCCCATTACTACACGCCTTCAGGACGTTGTATCCAGAAGCCATATAAAAAAGGTGAAAAGGAGGCATACGCCCACGATCTTGACGACCGTTTCAAGCGTGGTGAGTTCACCAATGCCGACAGCATACACTTTGCCGACTCACTCAAGTTCGAAACCCTGAAGAAGAAACGCATCGTATATGGTGGCGGTGGTATCATGCCTGACTATTTCGTGCCTCTGGACACCACACGCTATACGGATTTCCACAGACAGCTGGCAGCCAAGCAGGTTATCGTAAATGCGAACCTGAAGTATATGGACAAGAACCGTTCACAACTGAAGAAGCAGTATAAGACATTCGATGACTTCAATGCCAGATATCAGGTTCCTGAGAGCTACATCAAAACTATCTTTGAGGAAGGAAAGAAAAAGAAGATAGAACCGAAGGATGAGGAAGAAAAGGAGAAAACACTTTCGTATCTCCGTCCACAGCTCAAGTCGCTCGTCGCAAGAGACCTATGGGATCTCACGGAGTACTTCCATGTATGGAATGAAAATAGCGATATTATAAAGAAAGCTTTGGAAGTCTTGGAAACTGACACGGCAAAATAAAAAATGCATCGTTTTCAAACAAGAAAAAAAGTCAAAAAAGTACTATTTTGAGCAAAAATTTGCACACATTATAGGTATTTGAGCAATAAAAGGCACTTTTTTTCCAAAAATATTTGCTTATGTGCAGAAAAGTTTGTTACTTTGCACTCGCAAATTGAAAACGTGCGCCTGTTTTGAGAACAGACACTCACTATTTGCATCGTGCGAAGAAGCACTCGCAAATTGAAAAACGTGCACCAGTTCTAAGAACAGACACGAACTTTTTGCCCCCAAGTAAAGAAAGAAGTAATATACTAGAATAGAATAATTTATTAACAAACATTTTTACAATTATGTCAGAAATTAAAGAAAAGGTTGTTGCCATCATCGTTGATAAGCTTGGTGTAGATGCAGCAGAAGTAAAGGACGAGGCATCATTCACAAATGACCTCGGTGCAGATTCTCTCGATACAGTAGAGCTCATCATGGAGCTGGAGAAGGAGTTCGGTGTAACTATTCCTGATTCAGACGCTGAGAAGATTCAGACTGTAGGCGACGCTATCGCATACATCGAGAACGCAGGTAAGTAATCCTTCACAGATTACTATCTTTGTTCAAGATTGCATGATAGAACAACGGGTGATGGTTGGTCGATAAAAATCTTATCGCCCAATCATCATTCTTTTTTTAATACAACACACAAAGGTATAAAAATGGAATTGAAAAGAGTAGTAGTAACTGGCCTTGGTGCCGTTACACCACTTGGACTTTCAGCAGAGGAGACTTGGAAGAACCTGCTTGCCGGCGTTAGCGGTGCTGACACAATCAAGCAGTTTGACGCTTCTCGCTATAAGACCAACTTCGCTTGCGAGGTAAAGGACTTTGACGCATCAAAGTGGATTGACCGCAAGGAAGCTCGTAAGATGGATAAATTCTGTCAGTTTGCCTTAGCTGCTGCAACAATGGCTATCGAAGACTCACAGATGGATCTCGAGACTATTGACAAGAACCGTGTCGGTGTGGTATATGGTGTTGGTATCGGTGGACTTAAGACTATGCAGGAAGAGCTCGAGTACTTCTCTGAGCACAAGGATGCACCTAAGTTCGGTCCTTTCTTCATCCCTAAGATGATTGGCGACATCGCACCTGGTCATATCTCTATCAAGTACGGTTTCCACGGTCCTAACTATGCAACAACATCTGCATGTGCTTCTTCAAGCAATGCTCTTGCTGATGCTTTCAACCTCATCCGTCTCGGTAAGGCTAACATCATCGTTAGCGGTGGTGCAGAGGCAGTAATCACAGACCCAGGTGTTGGTGGTTTCACATCTATGCACGCTCTCTCTACACGTAATGACGAGCCACAGAAGGCAAGCCGTCCATTCTCTGCAAGTCGTGACGGTTTCGTAATGGGTGAAGGCTCTGCATGTATTATCCTTGAGGAACTGGAGCACGCTAAGGCTCGTGGTGCGAAGATTTACTGCGAAATGGTAGGTGCAGGCATGTCAGCCGACGCTTATCACATCACAGCTTCTCATCCAGAAGGTCTTGGTGCAAAGATTGTAATGTCAGAGGCTCTTGCTGACGCTGAGCTGAAGCCAGAGGATATCGACTACATCAACGTTCACGGTACATCTACTCCTGTAGGTGACATCTCTGAGGCTAAGGCTATCAAGGATCTCTTCGGAGACTGGGCTTACAAGCTTAACATTTCTTCTACAAAGTCTATGACAGGTCACCTTCTTGGTGCTGCTGGTGCTTTAGAGGCTATGGTATGCGTTAAGTCTGTACAGGAAGACATCATCCCTCCAACAATCAACCACGAGGATGGTGACGAGGATCCAGAGATTGACTACAAGATGAACTTCACCTTCAACAAGGCACAGAAGCGTGAGGTGCGTGCTGCACTTAGCAACACTTTCGGATTCGGAGGTCACAACGCTTGCGTTATATTCAAGAAGTATGCTGAATAATATAATTGACAGGATAAAGCTCCCTTTCCGCAAGGATAAGGAGCTTTATCTTGCTTTAGAAGAGATTATCGGTTTCCTGCCACACAACATTGCCTATTACAAGCTTGCACTCATGCACAAGAGTATTGGACACCGCGGTCCTATCGAGCCGGTAAAGGACTCGAAGAAGAGCAAGGGCAAGAAAGGTAAAGGCGACCAGCCAAAGGGCAAGAAACTGAATAACGAGCGACTCGAATTCCTCGGTGACGCAATTCTCGATGCTGTAGTCGGAGATATCGTCTATTCTCATTTCCCAGGCAAACCAGAAGGATTCCTTACCAATACACGTTCTAAACTTGTTCAGCGCGAAACTCTCGGCAAACTTGCACAAGAAGTGGGTCTAAGCCGTCTCATCCTCTCATCCGGACGCTCTGCCAGTCATAACAGCTATATGGGTGGCAATGCTTTCGAAGCCCTTGTAGGAGCCATGTATCTCGACCGTGGCTACGATGCATGCATGAAATTCATGCAGGAACGCATCCTCGGCCGATATATAAATATCGACAAAATGGCATACAAGGAAGTAAACTTCAAGTCGAAACTCATTGAATGGACGCAGAAGAACCGCATCCAGATGACGTTCCGCCTCGAAGACCAGTCAAAGGATCAGAACGGATCTCCTACCTTCAAATACACAGTGGTGCTTGAGACAATCGACGGTTCAACAGGTATAGGATTCAGTAAGAAGGAAAGCCAACAGCATGCCTGCGAGGAAACACTTAAAAGACTGAAAAAGGACTCTGCCTATCTTGACAGTATCTTTGCCGCTAAGACAGAGCGTACTAAGATGGAAGAGGAGCCTGTGCTCAACGTTCCTGACACAGAGGAGAAGAAAGACGATTTCATTGTAATAAATGAATCACAAGAAGCGTCTAATGAACAGATAGAACAACTCGAGGCTACAATTGACCAAGAAATGGATCTTTCAGACGTTACAACAGATCCAAAGGAGATGAGCCGAGAGGATATCATTGCTGCTGCGGAAGAGGAAGCGTATAATGAGTAAACGGCCTCTCCCCCCGCCCATAAAGGGCGAGGAGTAGTCAGTTTCTCTCGCTAAATGTTTCGGGTAAGTATTTAACAATATAAAATAACAATCAATAATAACACCCCATAAGGTAAAATTGTATCTACTCCCCTCCATTTATGGGAGGGGTAAGGGGGTGGGTCTTCTTTTTATGAAAATAGCATTAATAGGATACGGCAAAATGGGTAAGATGATTGAACAGATTGCCCTCAGCCGTGGACATGAGATAGTAAGTATCATTGACATTGACAACCTTCAGGATTTCGAAAGTTCAGCTTTCGCATCTGCTGATGTTGCCATTGAGTTTACAAATCCAGCAGTTGCATACGAAAACTACCTCAAGGCATGGAAAGCTAGCGTTAAGGTTGTCAGCGGTACAACTGCATGGCTCAAGAATCATGGCGATGACGTTCGCAAGGCATGTTCAGAAGGAGGCAAGACTCTTTTCTGGGCATCAAACTTCAGCGTAGGCGTTGCTATATTCTCTGCAGTAAACAAGTATCTTGCAAAGATTATGAATGAGTTCCCACAGTATGATGTAAATATGGTGGAAACACATCATATTCATAAGCTCGATGCACCAAGCGGTACAGCTATCACACTTGCAGAACAAATAGTAGAGCGCATTGACCGTAAGAACAGGTGGGCTCTTCACGAGACTTCACCTGACGTTCTCCGTATAGACGACGTACGCCGTGGTGAGGTTCCGGGAATCCATAGCATCAGCTACGACTCTCCTGCTGATGTCATCACCATTACCCACGATGCTCATTCACGTCAGGGTTTTGCACTCGGTGCTGTTCTCGCTGCCGAGTACACAGCAAAGCATCAGGGCTTGCTGACTATCGATGATATGTTCAAGTTCTAACTAGAATATCTAGAGAAAAACTAGAAAAATGAAAAAGAAACAAGAAAACATGAAGCTCCAGTGGACCAAGTTCATTGTCGTGCTGGTGCTTTATCTCCTCTTTCTATTCTGGCTCAAGAGCTGGCTTGGACTGATTGTTATACCATTCATCTATGATGCATATATCTCAAAGAAGATAAACTGGCAATGGTGGAAGGACGCAGAATCTCCTGTGAGATTCATCATGTCATGGGTTGATGCTCTCGTATTTGCTCTCGTAGCAGTATATTTCATCAATCTCTTCTTCTTCCAGAACTATGTCATTCCTTCAAGCTCACTTGAGAAGTCATTGCTAACAGGCGACTACCTCTTCGTGAGCAAGGCAAGTTATGGTCCTCGTATTCCACAGACACCACTCACAGCACCTTTGACACAGCACACAATGCCTGTACTTGGCTGTAAGTCATACATTGAGTGGCCTCAATGGGATTATCGCAGAGCTCCAGGACTCGGTAAGGTTGAACTGAATGATATTGTGGTATTCAACTACCCTGCTGGTGACTCTATCATGACAGAAGAGGCATACCAGACCTACTATTACGAATACTGCTACAAATACGGTGCATTAGCATATGCTGCATCAAAGGGATATTTAGATTATGTTGCATCAAAGGGTTATGATACCAACAACTATGAGCAGATAATTTACGACTCAGATTTCTTTAGCGATTTCGAGAGATATGCCCAACTTGATTCCTTATCAGATCTTGAGCGTTACAAACTGTATTCAGACATCTACAAAAAAGGACGCAGCTATGTCGCATCAATGGTCAATAAGTTTGGCAAAATAGACTCTCGCCCTACTGACAGACGCGAAAACTATGTAAAGAGATGTGTCGGTCTCCCTGGCCAGACCCTTCAGATAAAGAACCACATCATCTATCTGGATGGCAAGCCAAATAAAGAGCCGGAGAACGTTCAGTACTCTTATAAGGTAAAACTGAATGTAAGTTTTATACCTGATGAGTTGCAAAAAGAACTCGGCATAAGCGGCGAGGACCAAGCACAGCTTAGCCAATTAGGTTATATGCCTCTTACCAAACATGCCTACGAAGTTCTCAAGAGCCGAAAGGATCTTGTTGCAGAAATAGCTCCATATACAGAGGAAAAGAAGGACTTCGTATACCCTCTCAATGGCAACTATGGCTGGACACGCGACAACTATGGTCCTATATGGATTCCTAAGAAAGGCGAGAGCGTGAAGCTTACTCTCAAGAACCTCCCTATCTACGAGCGTCCTATCAAGGTATATGAGGGCAACGACCTTCAGGTTAACGACAAAGGGCAGATTCTTATCAACGGTAAGGTGGCTACATCCTACACTTTCAAACTTGACTACTATTGGATGCAGGGTGACAACCGCCACAATTCAGCCGACTCACGCTATTGGGGCTTCGTACCAGAAGATCATATCGTGGGCAAGCCAATATTCATCTGGTGGTCAAGCGACCCTGACAGAAGAGGATTCAGCGGAATCAGATGGAACAGACTTTTCACATTCGTAGAGAACTATAACTAAGAACATTGGCAAAGAAAATAAAACTTAGATATGGACGTATAGCCGCAGCACTTAGTGTGCTCGCGGCTATCATCATAATCTTATATTTGGGTATCAGCTGGCTGTTCAACTGGATTTTCGCATCCTGGGGTGAACAGGATGAGATAAAAGAGCCTAAGGTGGTGATAACTCCCGAGATGAGAGCCTGCGACACAATTATGGCTCGACGACTAGACAGCCTGATGAACATACCACAGACTCTCGACACCTCACTCATTGCCATCAGCGTATATGACGCGACAACAGAGTCACAGGTATATGAATATCATGCAGACAAGAGTATGGCGCCAGCCTCTTGCATGAAGGTAGCTACAGCAGTCGCAGCCCTCAAAACTCTCGGAATGAACTACCACTATAACGTGTCACTCCAGGTAAGAGGAGAGATGAAACGCGACACCCTCGTCGGAACCCTCCTTCTTTTAGCAGATGACGACCCTCTCTTCGATGACTTCACTCCTCTCATCAATCAGATGAAGAGCAAGGGATTCTGCAACTTCAGGGGTAACATAATCCTAAACCTTGCAAGAGAAGACACTCTAAAAGCGCATCCTACAGGCAAGACATGGGATATTCCCTACCACAAGGCACCTCTCCTTATGAAAGGCAAGGAACGCATCAACAAGCAGTTCATGGCGGCACTTTCAGCTAATGGCATATCATTCAAGAAAGACAACAGCGTGAATTCTGCCAAAGCGAAAGGTAAATTGGGTAACGGAAGATACCACTACGTTGCAAGGATTTCCCACGACATAAAAGAAGTCATAACTCCTATGCTCATACATAGCAGCAATGTCAAGGCTGATGCCCTCTTCTATCACCTTGACTGGAAAAAGGGCATTCTTCCCAAGAGAGAGATGGTATGGGATAAAATGCACTATACTGAGAAGTTCTGGAACGAGATTCTCTCTCCTGAAGATACTTCGAAATGTAAATTTCCCCGTCCTGTCAAGCCTCAGCTTGCCTATAAGGACGGTTCTGGTCTTTCTCCAGACAACCTTCTCACCGCCAACACACTCGTTGATATGCTCCGCTATGTCTATCATGACGAGATGCTGAAGAACTACTTCATCAATGAGGCACTCGCCTCTCCAGCAAGTGCAAGAAGCGGTTCCCTACTGACGAGAATGGCAAGACCGGAATACAGGGACAGGATATTCGTAAAGACAGGCACTCTCGTCACAAAGGGCGGCTCGTCACTCTCAGGCTACCTTCAGGGGCGTGACGGTCACTGGTATATCTTCTCCATCATCCATGAGGACTCACCTGTAGCAGACGCAAGAATATTCCAAGACAGGCTCTGCAAGATGATGATGGGAAATAAAAGAGTAAAGTAGATAGTGTAAAGAATAACGTAATATGAAAACAAAACTATTATTTCTAATAACAGCAGTTTCTCTTTCTTTTGCCTCTTGCAGCAACAAACCAGAGACAGTAGAACTTGAGAACGCCTTTGCATATCCCCTTGAGATGGAGAATTATACCTTCTCCGATTCAAGCAAGTACACTAACATCAGTATCAAGGCTGTACTACCTGTAGCAAAGGATAGCGTGTCGCAGGTTATTCGTGATTCCCTCGCCAATATTATCGGTAATAGCATTCGTAGTTATCAAGGCTCACAGATGGAGGACACCAAACCTCTGATTGCAAAATATAATGGTGATGAGAAAGATGCAAAGAGCATGTTCGACTATTACAGCAAGGAAGTTTCCAAAATGCTCAACTCTCAGGCTAAAGAAGATTATGACGAAAGAGTAAAGTACTGGGAAGAAGACACGACTATCACCGAAGAACAGCGCAAGGAATACAAAGAGAGTATAACTCCTTGGGATTACTCAATGGATGTAACCAAGACCTTTGAGGACTCCACATACGTTGTATTCTCTGGTTCAGAATACGCATATATCGGTGGTGCTCACGGTGGTGTCTTTGGTTTCGGAGGCATTACATTCCGTTTCTCAGATGGAAGTAAGGTGAACGGTTTCCTCAAGGATAATGTTGTCAAGGATATGCAACCATTACTCAAGAAAGGACTCAAGGAGTATTTCAACGAGAATGCTGACGACAAAATCACGACCGACCAGCAGCTCATGGAGAATCTACAACTATCTGGTGAAAACGGCTACCTCATCCCATTACCTGCATGGATGCCTTGCCCAGACGAGAAAGGAAAAGGTCTTGTATTTACCTATCAGCAATACGAAATTGCCTGCTATGCAGTCGGTATGCCTTCCTTTGTGCTTAGTTGGGATGAACTCAAGCCATTCCTCAAGGAGGACATCCTTGAAGACTTGAAATAACGTGAGCTCTCGAGAAGTCGCTTTTGACACCTCTCCTGCTCTTTTCTGGAATAAGAGCTAAATAAGAGCAGCATAAGAGCAACATAAGAGGAACTAAAGCTATACATTTCCCGTGTTTTTACAAGGATTCTCTTCAAGTTACATAGCAATGAACATCATAAACGGGAGATGGAGAGGGCTGTAAGCCCGATACCTAATAGGGAAGTCCGTAAAGGCAATATATCTAGGCATGATTCAAAGAGCGCTGTAAGTGCGACACTTATTATAGGTATCGCACTTACAGCGCTTAAATTAGTATACACTACCATATTTTAACGGCACTACCGCACCGCCCTTTTAGGTATCGGGCTTTCAGTCCTCGTTTCTCTAAGAGAACTATATAGGATTATTTCATATATGGAAGCCATTTTTCGAATCTCTTATCCTCAATGTATGGAGTATAAGTTACAATGTCATCTAAAACAAAAAATATTTGATTTTTGACTTTTGTGTTTGGCGTGTACATTCCCAATATGTAAGATTGCCATTTCTCTTCTATATTATGAATATCAAAACATCTAAAAATGCCTTCGATATAAACACAACGGTACAATTTATCATTGTTAGAATCCAAAACATAATAAGGAGATAGCTGCATCGCATCAGATATTATACACTCTCCCAACGTTTTGGATGCAATAATATTCATTTCTTTCAGGAAACCAACATCTTTGCTAGATGGGATTATAAAAATAGTATCATTACGTCCTGCAAAAATAGCAGTCTCCTCATCTCGGATATTAGCATAGTCAAATTTATATTCTCCAATTTGCAAGGGAATAAAAAATGAAACTGTCGAGTAATCTATTGCAACTGAGAAATCCAATCCAAGAGCTTTTTTCTTATTATTCTCGTACAATTCCGCTATTTCATTTTTATGGAATGAACGAAAGTACAAGCCTTTTACGTTCACATTAACATAGTTTTGACCATACGAATGTGAACACATACATAGGAAAAAAGTCAGACATGAGAATCTAATTTTTCTTGATTTTAAGAATAGGCGATAAAGACAATATCCAATAGCAAATAAAGAAATAACATCCGGCAACCCCTTTTCTGATATGGAAATATCCATCTGTGTTTCTGGCGATAAGGATAAAACAGAGAAAAGAGTATTGGCAAGTGTCATAAAGAACGCATACAACAAAAGAAGCGCAATTATAATTTTTAGGACAGGCTTCATAGGCTTTTTAATGTTAAAAGGACAAGACCTAACAGGTCTTGTCCTTATATACTACTTTACTAGCTCCGCTTGTTATCCACATTGCATCGGGATGTTCCTTGACGAATGATTCAATATGTCGAACGCGTTTGCTTTCGAGAATCTCATCTACCGCAATAAGGATACCTGTTTCCTCTACATCGCCAAAGCCGTAGTTGATAGCAGTTCCGAAGAGTTTCATCGTAGGACTGAGATTCATATATGCATTCACCAATGGCGGAATGTTGAAACCTAAGGCACGAATACCTCCGTTAAGGATTCGGTAGTCTTCCTTGAAATCACGTCCGCAGAACACCTGTGCCAGTTCTTCCTCTGGAGTATCAAGGGCGAGAGGCTTGATAGGAGTAATGAGACCTTCCTTATCATCAAAGTGCTTCTTAAGGAAGTATAATATAAGGTCACGACCAAAACGGATATAGTTTGGATACATAGTCATCTTACCAAAGTAGTATTTCATATTCGGGTTAATGACCGTAAGAGCACCAAGACCATCCCAAAGGTTATCAAGGGCAAAGAGACTCTTTGCACCCATCTTTGAACTCTGATATTCGAGAGTAACCCAAGAACGACCAAGCTCTATGGTCTTTGGAGCATATTCCTTGATGAATTTCTCAGAGAAATGGAACATGTGGCTTGTAGCGAGGATAGGCTGTCCCTTCTCGTCGTATTGCCATTGGTCACCCATGAGGTATCTGTAGCCACCGATGATTTCCTGATCGTCAGGATTCCACACGATGAGCTGCTTATAGCAATTCTCGCATGTGTCGAACTCATCGATATCAACGCTCTTACCTGTACCACCACCGGCAGTACGGAAAGCAATCTCTCTGAGACGACCGATCTCCTGCATCACATTCGGAGAGTCGTGAGCAGTAACGATAAAGATCTGGTTATTGCTCTTATTGGTCATACGAAGCTGCTTCTCAGGAGTAAGTTCGCTGAGAAGTAACTCTTTCGGAATTGGCTGGATGATTTCTTCTTCCTTCATTGGTCTTATGTTATTGGAATCTTTTTATTGATTAAGTTCGTAGACCTGCTTTCTAACCCATTGAGCCCAGTCCTTCGGTTTTCGGCTCTTGTCGAAGGTCTGCCAAGGGATAGGCTTTCCAATCTTTACGGTGAACGTGTTGTGTCTGTTCTTTATCATCTCATCAGGGAGATAAAGCATTGCCACATTCACCTTCAGATGAAGCATTTTGCAGATATTTGCTATACGATAGAATTTATCAGAGTTCTGTCCGCCGAAATGGATAGGCACTATATCACGCTGAGTCTCGATGCTCTTAGTAATGAATGTCTTTTTCCATTCCAGATCCTGAATCTTGCCGTCAATCTTTCGAGAACAGAGTCCCGCAGGAAACATCATCATATTATACTGACTTGCAAAGCCCGCCTCCACCATTGCAGGGAAACTCCTTTCCCTCTTCTTCGTGGTGTTATTCACTGGGATGCAGAGAGGGGCAAGTCCCGGAAGATTCATAAGGATATCATTGACGATTAACCTGAAATCATTGCCGTACTTTCTGCTAAGGATAGCACCAAGAGCCACACCATCTCCACCACCAAGCGGATGGTTGCTGACAAAGGTATAGCGTTTCTGGTCATCCTTTTCAGGAAGGTTTTCAAAACCCTCGACTTTAAGATCCATGTCTAGGAATTTTACACAATCCTCAAGCCATTCGGCACCTTCATGATCCCTACTTCTCCAGATGAATTCGTTCAACTCCTCCTGATGAGTTGTCCTTATAAGCCAGTTCACAAGGCTCTTAGGGATAAACTTCATCTTATCGCCCACTTTTGAGGCGAGTATCTTTTCGATGTCGATTGTATGTTCTGTGATAACGGCCATTTGAATGCAAAATTAACAATAATTTCTGAAATAAACTCTTTTTATCTCAATTATTTAGCAATAACATCTATTTTTAACTAAAAACAAGAGTAAAGAGTCTGTCTTCTTTCAGTATCTCATTTGCCAACTGATAGATGTCTTCTACCTTAACGGCATCTATTCGCTCGTATAGCTTGTCAATGCTTTTGAGAGTACCTCTATGCAGGAATTGCTTTGCCATAGAGATTGCATAGTTTTCCCTATTCTCTGAGGCAAGAGCAATCTGTCCCTTTATCTGTCGCTTGGCATTTGCAAGAGCAACCGATGAGAGAGGATTATTACAGAGTTTTGACAACTGGCTTTTTACGAGTCTGATACAGCGATTCACGTCGTGCTGGTCACAGCCAAAATATACAGTCCAGAGTATTGAGTCCTTATAGCTCGTCATAACGCTCTCGACCGTATAAACAAGTCCTCTTTTCTCGCGAAGCTCCAGATTAAGACGAGAATTCATGCTTGGACCTCCAAGTATATTGTTGGTAAGATAAAGAGGAATACGCCATTTCTCAATATCCTTTCCAAAGGCCGTACCTATCATCACATGAGCCTGATGAGTCTGTTGACCGTCGTCGTTTCCTCTCTTGCCAGAAAGTTCATCCTTCAGCCCTTCAAACCTCTTGTCACAGCGTATTATCTCTCCATCCTTTTTCTTGTCAGAAAGCATCTCCAGTTTCTTTACCAAATGCTTGAAATCTATATCACCATAGACATAGAAAACAGCATTGTCTGGACGATATAGTCTTTGTGTGAAGCGTTTACAATCCTCTGACTTGAATCCTCTCACAGTATCCTTATCGCCCAACACATTATGCCCAAGCGGATGACCATTGAAGATACGGTTCTCGAACTCGTCGTAGATTAGTTCTGCAGGAGAATCACGATAGCTTTCTATCTCGTCACATACCACCTCCATTTCCTTGTCAATTTCGTGTTGAGGATAGGTACTATGGAATACTATATCGGTGAGAAGTTTTACGGCTTTATCAAAATGCTGACGAAGAATTGCTGCGTAGTAGAAGGTCTCCTCCTTTGTAGTGAAGGCATTAAGTTCACCTCCTACCCTCTCCAATGTGTTGATGACCTGAATAGAAGTAAGGCGCTCGGTTCCCTTGAAAGTCATGTGTTCACAGAAATGAGCCAGTCCTTCTTCACCTGCATGCTCATCACTTGTTCCTGCAGCTACTGCATAACCGCAATAAACCACCTCTCCTTGGTAGGGAAGGTGGATTATTCTGAGTCCATTATCTAAAGTAAAAGTATTGTAGTTCATTGAAAAATACGGCATTTGCCCTCCATGTAATGGAATTATTAGTGCAAAAGTATGGAAAAAATCCGAAATTGACAAATTTTCCACCTATTTTTATTAACTTTGCACCCGAAAAGAACAATTGCTTTCTATAGATTGAACGCAAAGACACAGAGACGCAAAGTGTTCAGATACAAAATCTCCGCGTCTTTGTGTCTTTGCGTTTGAAGAATCTATATGAAGTTTATAGTAAATTAAAAAGAAAAATCATTGAAGACATTCGAAGAACTTGGCGTTAGTGAAGAAATCCGTCGCGCCATCGAAGAACTTGGTTTTGCACAGCCAATGCCTGTGCAGGAGCAGACAATTCCTTTCCTTTTGGAAAGCCAGAACTCAGATCTCATTGCCCTTGCCCAAACAGGTACGGGTAAGACCGCCGCTTTCGGCATTCCGCTAATCCAGAGTATTGACACATCAAGTCGTGACACTCAGGCAATTGTGGTTGCTCCTACACGTGAGCTCTGCTTGCAGATTGCTGATGACATGAAGGATTTCGCAAAGTACGTTAAGGGACTGCATATCAGCGCCGTCTATGGCGGTACTTCCATAGAGAACCAGCGCCATGAACTGAAACATGGAGCTCAGATTGTTGTGGCTACCCCAGGTCGTCTTATTGACTTGAAGAATCGTGGATATGCCAAGTTGGAGAATGTCCGCAAGATTGTACTTGACGAGGCTGACGAGATGCTCAACATGGGTTTCTCGGAGAGCATCAACGAGATATTCGAGTCTATCCCAGAAGAGCACACCACCCTTCTTTTCTCGGCTACTATGTCACGAGAGGTTGAACGTGTGGCAAAGCAATATCTGCGCGACTATCAGGAAATCGTAGTAGGTTCACGAAATGAGGGTGCAGAGAACGTAAACCACATCTACTATCTCGTAAATGCCAAGGACAAGTATCTCGCACTCAAGCGTATTGTGGATTACTACCCTCGCATCTATGCTATCATTTTCTGTCGCACAAAAGCAGAGACACAGGAGGTGGCAGACCATCTCATTCGTGACGGGTATAATGCAGAATCACTTCATGGCGACCTTAGCCAGCAACAGCGTGACCTCACGATGCAGAAGTTCCGTAATCATCTTACCCAGCTTCTTGTGGCTACTGACGTGGCTGCCCGCGGACTTGATGTTGATGACCTTACCCACGTTATCAACTATGCTATGCCTGACGATATAGCTTCTTATACGCATCGTTCTGGCCGTACTGGTCGTGCAGGCAAGAAAGGAACATCTATCGCCATTATCCACACTCGTGAGAAGCATAAGATACGTGCCGTTGAGAAGCAGATAGGCAAGGAATTCGTGGATGGCACCTTGCCAACTCCACAGGAGATATGTACAAAACAGCTTTTCCGTGCTATTGACGAGATAGAGAAAGTTGACGTAATCGAAGAGCAGATTGAGCCTTTCATGGCAGAGGTTCGCCGTCATTTCGAGTATGTTGACAAGGAAGATATTCTGAAGAAAATGGTAAGCCGAGAATTCGGACGTTTCCTCTCCTATTATGCTGATGCTCCAGAGATAGAAAAGCCTGTCAGCAAGAAAGAGCGTGGAGAGTCTAGAGGTTCTAGGGATTCCAGAAATACTAGAGCATCTAGAGAGCCAAGAGCCGTTCAGCAAGGCTATAAGCGTCTTTTTGTCAATCTCGGCAAGGACCACGGCTTCTACCCGGGAGAGGTTATGCAATTCGTAAACCGCCACGTTCAAGGACGACAGGAGGTCGGCCATATTGAACTTATGGCAGGATTCTCTTTCATAGAGGTACCAGAGCGAGACGCAAAGAAAGTGATGAAAGCTCTTGACGGAACTTTCTACAAAGGTCGTCAGGTGAGATGTAACGAAGACAATCCGGACGGAAAAGCTGCGGGTGGTCGTGGAAGAGGCCGTAAGAGTGAATCTGAAGGTCGTGGCCGTTCTGGTCGTGGTCGCAAGGACGATTCTGATTTCTCTCGCTTTGAGAAGAAGAGCAAGCGCAATAATTCCCATAAAGACTTTGATTCTGATACAGCAGGTATGCCTGAGACTGGTGATTGGCGTCAGTTCTTTAAGAAGAACGACGACCAGAGTCGCAGACGCGGAAAGAAGTCTCTCCAAGAGCCGGACTTCTCAGAAGAAGGCTGGGCACGTAGAAAGCCGAAGAAAAAATAAATTCATTTACCATTTACCATGTACAATTCTGTCCATCACGGTAAATGGTAGATTGTAAATGGTAAATTGTACATAAAAATGGTTTTGCCCACAACATTCTTCGGTCCCATCTCGTGGTACGAGCAAATCGCTCGTGCCTCTGAGCCTATCTATATAGAGGCTCACGAGAACTTTCAAAAGCAGACTCTACGCACCCGATGCCGAATAGCAACGGCAAACGGAGTACAGACGCTTACGGTCCCTGTGTCCGGCTCTGGTTCTATCAAGGAGATAAGGGTATCCGACCATAACAACTGGAGGCATCTCCATTGGCAGGCTCTGGCATCAGCATACGGATCCTCACCTTTCTTCGAGTATTATGCCGATGACATCGCGCCTTTCTTTGAGAAGAAATGGGACTTCCTCTTTGACTACAACCTTGAGATTACCCATAAAATGTGCGAATTACTCGATATACGCACAGAAATACGCTTGACGGACGAATTCCAAGGCTGTTCCTTCAATCTGCATAATGACAGCAAACCCTATTATCAGGTTTTTCAATCACGTCATGGTTTCATTCCTGACCTCAGCACCCTCGATCTCCTTTTTAATATGGGACCAGAGGCGATAATTTGTCTAATGAAAAAATAACTAACTATATGAAGAAATTACTCCTAATCTTTTCAGCTTTCCTGATCGTCCTTTGTGCCAATGCGCAAAGCGATTCTCTCCGCATCTCTATCCTTGGCGACAGCTATTCCACCTTCGTGGGATGGGTTGTGCCTGATACAAACCTTATCTGGTATTACCCAACAGAAAGCCAGTATCACCAAAAGGGTAATGACGTTTGTGCAGTAGAACAGACCTGGTGGCATCAGGTCATTATGCGTATGGGCGCTAAACTTGAGCGCAACAATGCCTATTCTGGTGCTACGATATGCTATACGGGCTATCGTCCGAAAAAAGACATGCCTCATGCCGACTATTCCGATCGTGCCTTTATCACTCGTAGCAACTGGCTTGGCAATCCTGACGTGATTCTCGTCTGTGGTGCCACAAACGACAGTTGGTGTGGTGCTCCTATCGGTGACTATGTCTTCGGGAACTGGTCAAAAGAGCAGCTCTACTCTTTCCGTCCTGCTATGGCGAAGCTATTGTATGACCTTAAAGGTAATTATCCTATGGCTCGTATCGTCTTTATTCTCAATAGCGAACTGAAAGACGAGATTAATGAGTCGGTTCATACTATCTGCAAACATTATGATGTGCCTTGTCTTGACCTACACGACATTGACAAGCAATGGGGACACCCTTCTATTGCAGGAATGAAGGCATTTGCCGATCAAGTTGTGGAGTTCCTAAAGAAGTGAATCTTGCACAAGAAACCAATTCTTAAAACTCCTTAAAATATATGTTTTTCTGTTTGTGCGCGGGCACAACACTTGACATAAATCAAACAAAACCGCAATTATTAATAAAAAACGTAAAATTGTTTGCGCACACAGAAAAAACTTACTACCTTTGCATCGTCAAAAGGAAAAAAGAAGGCAAACTTCCGGAAACATTCCTGAATGACATTAAGAACAAGAATTGTTTAGGTTAGTAGAATAATAGATTTAGGTTTTAGTTATTAGGTTAAAGATTGTTTGACTCTTGGATAACATAAGAATGATCGCGAGATTGTTCTTTGAATTTAGAAAAGGATTTTAGTTAAACATATTTTTCAACACGCTACAGCTCGCGAAGAGTAGTAGCGTGTTTTTTTATTCTTATTTTTCAAGTAACACAGGTGTAATAGTTGGTGTAATACTATTTTTCAAAAAGTTTTCAAAGCCGAGTATTACACCTTTGCAGGTTTGAGCACACCAAATAATTGTATATCAATTCGTTTTCCTTGGTGTAATACTCCCCAAAGTATTACACCAGTATTACATCATATTGCCCAAAATGGTGTAATACTTTCAAGGGTATTACATCGCATCTAACGCTCTGATACTCAAGCAAAATATCACTCATTACAACAAAAGGTGTAATACTCCCTCTAAAAACTTTTTGATTTTTTCTTTTCAAGGGTATTACACCAATATATTGCATCCGTCATGCCTTCGCTCTCCCTTCGCTATGCCTTCGCTTTTAGGCCTAATAGATGAACGGACTTACAACGGACTTGGAACGGACTTATAACGGACCTACATGGAAGAACGGGAAAAACACCTAAACATAAGGTTATAACTTAACCGATGAAATTCCCTCACATCCTACTTTTCCTTACATTTTTTTGTCAGTTTCAGGATTTTTGTGTACTTTTGCCAAAAATAACTAAAACAAAAATGACATGCAAGAAAAGTGGAATAATTTTGTCTATGCTTTGTCTGAGGCAAAAAAGAAAGGAGTTGACGAAGACATCTATCATGAAAAGATAGAAAATCAACTGCAATTCTTGGGATGGTTACCTTATAAGGGAGATATTTGCCATAAACCAAATATCCCTATCGGTAATAGCAACTATATCCAACCAGATATTTTAGTAAAAAAAGAAGGAGAAGACCAATTCGTCATAGAGGTGAAACGACCTGTACATTCACAATCGGAAAGAGAACGTGTGCAGTTGGAGTCTTATATGCGTCAGTTGAAATTGGATATCGGCATTTATATTGGCGAACACATTGAGGTGTTCTATGATATGCCAAAATGTAAAGATGCCGTATCAATTTTGCGAATTCCACTTGAATTAGACAATAAATTGGGTATGACTTTTGCTGAGAAATTTTCAAAAGAAAATTTCAGTAAAGAATCTATAGTAGCATTCTGCGAAGAACGCATAAAAGAAATGCAAAGGCAATCTGACTTGAAGAAGATAAAAGAAAACCTAATTACAGATGCACAGATGCATATTACAGAAAGTTTGAAAACGTATCTGTTAGAGAAATATGAAGACACATTCTCAGAAGAGGACATAAGAGGTATGTTGTCAACTCTTATTTTCACCGCAAAAGACAAAGAGCAAAAGCCTATAGTAGTTCAGACAACGGCTACTCCACAACCATCTTATAAAGAGGATGTGAAAACAAAGACGAAAGCGAAATATGATTATACGAAATATTCCCTTAATGGAGGTCCTTGGCTCGGCAAGGGAAGATTCGTACATTCTTTAGTCTCCACGTATATGGAACAACATCCCAATACAACTTTTCAAGAGTTAGAACAGATATTTCCGTCAGAATTACAGGGATCATTTGGCGTCGTAAAGACTATGGAATATGTTAGCAAAAACAACGATAGACGCAGGTACTTTGATAAGACAGACGAAATTCTTCGCACAGGAGATGGTGTGTTTTTTGCAGTCTCAACACAATGGGGGATAGGAAATATCTCCAATATAGTCCGTCGTGCAAAAAATTTAGGCTTTACAGTCAAGAAAGACTCCTAAAGTGATAAACTTAAAACTAGAAAACAAAAAATATCGCCCACTGGAATTAACCCGTGGGCGATAATAGTATCTAACATCCTTCCATTTGGGAAGGCTTGATTAGGCTTTTTAGAGATTTGGATTGAGAGTCTTCCAATCCTCAACAGCTGGGATGATGCCGAGAGAGATGATCTCGTCACGCATAGCCTGAAGGTGCTCGTAAGACTTCTGAAGACCAGCCATCTCATCAGCAGTACCCTTAGGTGCTGTGAAGTGAACACCAGTCTTGTCGATTGTTGTAGGCATAGCCATCATTACGTTCTTGTACTGATCGTTGTTAACGTAGCAACCTGCAGGAAGCTCGAACTTAGCACCACCCATAGCGCCCTCGATCATCTTAACAGCCTGATAAGCTGGGCTCTGGAATGAAGAACGACCACGGAGCTTGATGATAGCAGAACCACCCTGAGTTGTGATCTGACGGATCTCAGCAAGACGCTCAGCAGAAAGACCGAGCTCAGCGAGTGACTTACCGTCAACCTTTACCTGAGAAGCGAATACAGCCATCTGCTCACCGTGACCACCGTATGTGTGTGCGCCTGTTACCTTATCCTGCTGTACACCGAACTCGTTAGCAAGAGCCTCCTGCAGACGAGTAGAATCGAGAGCAGCGAGTGATGTGAGCTGGTTTGGCTTAAGACCAGAGTGGATGAGAGCTGTAAGAGCTGTTACGTCAGCTGGGTTGAAGATAACTACAACGTGCTCAACGTCTGGGCAGTACTTCTTGATGTTGTCACCGAACTCAGCAGCAATCTTACAGTTGCCTACGAGAAGATCCTCACGTGTCATGCCTTCCTTACGTGGAGCACCACCTGAAGAAATGATATACTTAGCACCTGTGAATGCCTCCTTTGCGTCAACTGTATAGGTGAGGTTTGCACCTGGGAATGCGCAGTGACACATTTCCTCATATACACCATGAACACCTGGCTCAAAGATATCGTAGAGACATACGTTAGGTGTGAGACCCAACATCAATACAGACTGAACCATGTTAGAACCGATCATACCACCAGCTCCAACGATAACAAGCTTTTCGTTAGTTAAAAATGCCATTGTTGTTAAATATTTATTGATTTGTTGTATAACTATTTCTTCTAACGCGCAAATTAGATAAATGTTATCCCATTTTTTCTCATTTGCCATGCAAAGGTAGTTATTTTTCTTGAGAAAATAGCATGTTTTCTTCTTTTCTTTTGCAGAATAAATAAAAAATTGTATCTTTGTAATCTGCAAATGACA
>CAMJKP010000038.1 GCA_946406435.1 uncultured Prevotellaceae bacterium
CACAAGTCGATGGCAGAACTCACAGAGATTCTCATGGACTTGAAGGAGAAGAACAACTCTGATATGCACAACAAGACGGATGTGGATTCTCCGCAACGTGCCATACGTGCTATTGAGATTGAGGCGTATAACCTTGAGCACAAGACAGAAGACCGCTACTTCCCTCCTATCGAGACAACCATCATAGGCGTTGACATTCCACGTGATGAGCGTAGAAGGAAGATCTCAACCCGACTGAAGAATCGTGTGGACGAGGGAATGGTTGACGAGATAAAACGCATCCTTGACTCTGGGGTAAGTGCCGAGGATTTGATTTACTACGGACTTGAATACAAGTATGTTACCGAATACGTCATCGGTAAGCGTTCATACGACAACATGCTCAAGGAACTGGAAATCGCCATACACCAGTTTGCCAAGCGACAGATGACTTGGTTCCGTGGTATGGAGAGGCGTGGATGCAAGATAAACTGGATTGATGCTATGCTTCCAATGGAAGAGAAAGTCAAGGCAATAAGGAACTACCTACCCAGTCCCTCCCCAAGGGAGGGTTCCTCCCCCCTCACCCCCTCAAGGGGGAGTAGATAGTATTTCTAATCATAAGTAAATAAAAAATCCTTCTCTCATAGGGATTAATACTATAAAACATCCTTCCCTTTGGGAAGGCTTGGTTAGGCTTTAATTAGGCTTTTATATGAAAACAGGATTAATATATTGTCCGAAACGCGAGGGATTCAAGTCACCTGAGAAACGGTGGAAGAAGATAGCAGAATGTCTCGAAAGTCATGGGATCAAATACGATCTCGTGCAGAGCGAGAATGCCCAAAGCGTGGAAAGACTCGTCTCTATGCTTATCCACAACGGATATGACGATATCATCATCTGTGGTGGAGATGCCGCATTGTGCGATGCCGTGAACTGTCTGATGAGAGAAGAGAAGGAGGTTCGTGAGCGCGTGGTGTTATCGGTTATCCCTAATGGCCTGATGAACGATTTTGCAGCCTTCTGGGGACTTACGGAGAATGACATAAAGCTTGCGGTGGAATCGATTGCGACAAGGCGTATAAAGAAGGTTGATGCCGGTTGCCTTATCTATACCGACAAAGACGGTGAAAAACGGAACCGATACTTCCTCAACTGTATCAACATCGGACTTGTAGCCGGTATTCAACGTCTTAGGACAGAGACAAGAAAGATATTCTGGTCAAGGAAGGTTTCATACGTCATTTCACTCGTTCTCCTACTCTTCCAACGCATGTTCTGGAAGATGGAATATACTATCAATTATGAAACCGAGCAGCATAGGGTTATGACCATGTGCATAGGTAGCGCATTGGGCTTCGGACAGACTCCTAATGCCGTTCCGTATAATGGAATGATAGATGTAACCGTAATGCGAAACTCTGCCTTTACGCAGATTTTCTCAGCCATTACCCTCTTCCTGCGCGGAAAAATCCTCAACCACAAGATGATTCTTCCATACAGATGCCACGATATCACGATAAAAGTTCCGAAGAACACCCCCATAAGCATCGACGGCCATTCATTCTCTGATATCGACACATCTACCGACCCTATGAAGATAATCGTAGAGCAGGAAGCGATAAATTTCATTATTGAGAAGTAACAACTTATTGTTATGAGGAAATATGCATTTTTGCCAATCATAATGCTAATCATATCTTCATGCATAAATAAATCTGCAACAAACAAGGGGCAGAGTTATGAAGATAGCATAAGGCAAATGATTAACAAACAGTTTCATAGAGATTCATTGGCAAAATCTCCGAAAATGACACCAGAAGATAGTTTAATGAGAATTATCTATGAACAGTACCAAAAAGATAATGTCATAACAAAATATTACAACATATCAAAAAACACGAAGAAAATTGTCCGATCTGGTTTTGGCTTTCTGACAATCCCTGACTCTATAGCTCATATAAAAAAATTTTATAAGAATGGAAGTCTATGCGGAGAAGGCTCTATTACTTTCTTTGATAGTAGAGATGGTGAAGGCAGTTGCGAGGTTGGCAAATGGAAATATTGCACTCCTGATGGTACGAAATTTGAGAAGTACTACAAATATACTATTGGCATTCAGAAAGACTCTATATAAAAAGCATAAGCAAGTCCGTTGTAAGTCCGTTGTGAATCCGTTGTAAGTCCGTTCCTATGACTATAGGATGAGCGAAGGAAGAACGAAGGCATAGCGAAGGCACAACGAAGGAAGAAGCTCTGAAGGAGCGGCACCTAAAAGGGCGGTTCGTAAGAGCCGTTATATTATGACCATTATAGTAATATGAGGTCTGAAGGACCGACACTTATATATATAACAGGTGTCGCACCTACGGCGCTCACTAAAAAACATCATCATAGGTAGCACTTACGTACTACCCTTTTAGGTGTCGCTCCTTCAGAGCTGTTTTGTCGAACTCACGTTAATATAAAAACTCACATCTTACTATCAATTATATTCAAAGCAACACACGGACACATCACATTTTTCAGGCAGTTAGAACATGAAAAAGTTACAAACATGTTTCAAACATAGTGGAATTTTGTTGGTTTTTGGAAAATAATCTGTTTTTTATTTTGAAAAGCAGATTTTTTTGTTTACTTTTGTAGAAAATTTCCAAATCATGTGTGCCTATGACACTATCAGAAATGGAAATTCCCCCTAAATCACAACCTGAAGTTAAACAAATATTTAAACCTTAATATAGCAACTATGAGTTATCTCAAATTTGAAAAAGCTCAGATGACTAACTTGCAGGAGTCCCTGCGACGCGAATTGTTGTGTACGAATCGCTCGGGGGCTTACTCATGCAGTACCGTTGTTGACTGCAACACCCGCAAATATCACGGGTTGCTTGTCGTACCCGTACCTGAGATTGACGGAGAGAACCATGTATTGCTTTCTTCACTCGACTGTTCGGTGATACAGCATGGTGCCCAGTTCAATCTCGGAGTGCATAAATACGAAAGCGGAGTGTTCAGCCCTAACGGCCACAAATACATTCGCGAATTTTCTCTTGAAAAAATCCCTACAACTATCTATCGTGTAGGTGGTGTGATTCTCAAGAAGGAAATCATATTCCAAGTGTATTCTACCCGTGTCCTTATCCGTTATACCCTACTCGACTGCCACAGCGCAACGACTCTGCAACTGAGGCCTTTCCTTGCTTTCCGCAGCGTGAAGAACTGTATGGTTGAGAACCCTAACATCAACAGGGACTATACGGAGATTGACGGAGGTATCAAGACACAGCTCTACCCTAACTATCCTAACCTCTACATCCAGATTTCCAAGAAGAACAAGTTCGTCTTTGACCCACATTGGAACAAGAGCCTTGTTTATGAGAAAGAGCAGGAAAGAGGATATCATGGAGTGGAAGACCTCTATGTTCCGGGATATTTCGAGATTCAGGCAAAGAAAGGCGACGAGATTGTAATCTCTGCCGGTATCGAGGAGATAAAGCCAGAATCCCTGAAGAAACTCTTCAATGAGGAAGTAGGGATCCGCATACCTATCGACAGCTTCTATCACGCACTCGTAAGTGCTGCCCACCAGTTCCATGTACGTGTAAGCGACACCGAGCGCTATCTGCTTGCCGGCTATCCTTGGTTCAAGGTTCGTGCACGCGATACGTTCATAGCCCTTCCAGGTCTTACCCTCGCCATTCAGGAGGATGACTACTTCGAGCTTGTAATGGACACGGCAGCAAAGAGCATACGAGACTTCATGGCAGGCAAGCCACTCTCAAGCCTTATCCACGAGATTGAGCAGCCAGACGTGCTTCTCTGGGCAATATGGGCAATTCAGCAGTATGCACATGAGGTTGGCAACGCCAAAGCATTCAAAAAATACGGAAAGCTGCTTATCGACATACTAAAGTTCATCGAAGGCAACAAGCATCCTAACCTTGAGCTCAGGGAAAACGGACTCCTTCACATCGAAGGACGTGAGCAGCCAATGACTTGGATGAACAGCATCGCTAACGGACGTCCAGTAGTTCCGCGTACTGGTTTTGTTGTAGAAATCAACGCCCTCTGGTACAATGCCCTTAAGTTCTGCGCAGAAATGGCAGAATCCAACAAGGACAAGAAGACAGCAGCAGAGCTTGAGGCACGTGCCGATATTGCCAAGGAAGCATTCCAGAAGATATTCATTACTGAAAGCGGCTATCTCTACGACTATGTAGAGGAAGGAATAGAAGACTTGAGCGTTCGTCCGAATATGATATTCCCAGTCGCATTCGACTATTCTCCACTTGAGCCAGAACAGAAGAAAACGGTTCTCGACTTCTGTACACGAGAGCTCCTCACGCCAAAGGGACTCCGCACATTGTCACCAAAGTCAGGCGGTTACAATCCGATGTACGTAGGTCCGCAGACAAAGCGCGATTACGCATACCACTCAGGTACAGCATGGCCTTGGCTCGGCGGCTTCTATATGGAGGCATACCTGAAGCTCTACAAGCGTTCACGCCTCAGTTTCGTACAGCGACAGATGATTGGCTATGAGGACGAGATGCAGTATCACGTATTAGGCTCTATATCAGAGCTGTTCGACGGAAACCCACCGTTCAACGGACGTGGAGCCTCATCCTTCGCAATGAACGTTGCCGAGATTCTTCGCACATGGAGATTAATAGACCAATATAATTAATTTACCATTTTACTATTTACTATGTACTATTTGTTTACAATCTATTCGGAAATCTGTTTTTAGCAGAGATGAAAATAGTACATACCATTAAAATAGTAAATAAATAGTAAATAGTACATGGTTAAATAGTAAATGACACAATGTATCTATGAAAGTATTAATGTTCGGATGGGAATTCCCTCCAAAGATATACGGTGGACTTGCTGTTGCCTCCTATGGTATAACCAAGGGGTTGAGTCTTCAGGGCGACATTGAGACTACCTTCTGTATGCCGAAGCCTACGGGCGATGAGGAGAAATTCCTCAAGATAGTGAATATGAGTCAGGTGCCAATCGTTTGGCGCGACGTTCAGTACGATAATATCAAGGACCGTATCGTTGGACATACAGCAGAAGACTACTATCGTTTCCGCGACCATATCTATGCAGATTTCAGCTATATGCAGGGATTGGACGACCTCGGCTGTATGGGCTTTGCAGGTGGCTATCCTGGTAATCTGCACGACGAGATAAACAACTTCTCTATCATCGCAGGCGTTCTGGCACGCTCAGAGCAGTTTGATATCATCCATGCTCACGACTGGCTCACCTACCCTGCCGGAGTTCACGCAAAGATTGTAAGTGGCAAGCCACTCTGCATCCACGTACACGCTACGGATTTCGACCGTTCACGCGGTAATGTGAATCCAACGGTATATTCCATCGAGAAGAACGGAATGGATAATGCCGACTGCATAATGTGCGTATCAGAACTGACACGTCAGACCGTCATCAACCAGTATCATCAGGACCCACGCAAGTGCGTTGCAATGCACAATGCCGTTTATCCTCTCTCACAGGAGTATCTCGACATCGTGCCTCACAAGAAGCCTAACGAGAAGGTTGTTACTTACCTTGGACGTATCACCATGCAGAAAGGTCCTGAGTACTTCATCGAGGCTGCCAAGCTCGTGCTTCAGCGTACCGACAAGATTCGTTTCTGCTTCGCCGGTTCAGGTGATATGATGAATGCGATGATTGAACTTGCTGCTGCATACGGCATTGCCGACAAATGCCATTTCCCTGGATTCCAGAGAGGCAAGCAGGTATATGAGTGCTATAAGAATTCAGATGTCTTCGTTATGCCATCGGTTTCAGAGCCGTTCGGTATCGCCCCACTTGAGGCTATGCAATGTGGTTGCCCAAGTATCATTTCCAAGCAGTCGGGCTGCGGTGAGATCCTTACCAACGTCATCAAGGTAGATTACTGGGATATCCACGCTATGGCGGATGCCATCTACTCTCTCTGTATGAACGAGAGCCTCCACGACTACATCGCCGAAGAAGGCATCAAGGAGGTTGCCGGCATCACATGGGAGAAGGTTGGACTTCGCATTCGCCAATGCTATGACCAGTTGCTTGACAAGGGCTGGTTCAACAACGAGGAATATCTTGAGAATTTCATAAAGTAAAAGAGGGTTAAAAATCAAGGAGTTCGAAGGAGTACAAGGAGTTCAAGGAGTACAAGACGAATGTCTTTCTACCCCAAGAAAAAAGATTAATACAATCGTCCTGTACTTCCCCAAGAAAGTGACAAAACTATCGTCTTGTACTCCTTGTACACCTTATTACTCCTTATTACTCCGAAAAATTATTAATTTTACAACAATGAAAACAATATGCCTTTACTTTGAGATACACCAGATAACACATCTCAAGCGTTACCGTTTCTTCGACATCGGTACTGATCACTATTACTATGACGACTATGCCAACGAGCGTAGCATCACATATATTGCAGAGCACTCATACATGCCGGCTCTCACAGCCATGCAGGAAATGATAAAGGAGCACCCTGGCTACTTCAAGGTTGCCTTCTCCCTCTCAGGAGTAGGTATGGAGCAGCTTGAGTTGCACGCTCCACAGGTTCTCACAAAGCTTCAGGAACTCAACGAGACAGGTCAGGTGGAATTCCTCACCGAGCCTTACTCTCACGGTCTTGCAGGCCTCATCAACGAGGAGTGTTTCAAGCGCGATATCGAGAAGATGTCAAAGAAGATTGAGGAGTACTTCGGCAAGCGTCCAACCGTGATGCGCAACTCTTCACTCATCTACACCAACGACATCGGCGAACAGGTGGCTTCCCTCGGCTACAAGGGTATGCTTACTGAGGGCGCAAAGCATGTACTCGGCTGGAAGTCACCACATTATGTATATAACTGCAACCTCGCTCCTAACCTCAAACTTTTGCTTCGCGATGTGAATGCATCTGACGATATCTCCCTCCGTTTCAACAACTCATCATGGGAGCGCTATCCTCTCTTTGCCGACACATACATCGCAGAGATAGCAAAGTGTCCTGAGTCTGAGCAGGTTGTCAACATCTTCATGGAGCTTACAGCCCTCGGCATCGCCCAGCCTCTCTCAAGCAATATCCTTGAGTTCCTCAAGGCCCTCCCTACATGCGCAAAGCAGGCAGGACTTGAGTTTGCTACCCCAAGCGAGGTATGCGACAAGTTCGAAAGCGTAGGCGCACTCGATGTTCCTGATTCCCTCTCATGGGTTGACGAGGAGCGCGACACCTCCACATGGCTCGGAAACCAGATGCAGCGTGAGGCTTTCAACAAACTCTACTCTGTTGCCGACCGTCTGCACATCGCCAACGACCCTGCCCTACTTCAAGACTGGGATTATCTGCAGGCATCAAACAACTTCCGTTTCATGACCACGAAGCCAAGCAACTGCAACATTGACCGTGGTATCTATGACGGACCTTTCGACGCCTTCACCAACTATATGAACATCCTCGGCGACTTCATCAGTCGTGTGCGTGCCCTTTACGGCGGTATCGACAACGACGAGCTTGAGCAGATGCTCACCACCATCACCAATCAGGGTAAGGAGATAGAGATGAAGGACAAGGAAATCCAACGTCTTCAGGCAAAACTCTCAAAGCTCGATCCTGACTACTCTACTCAAGAGCCAGAGAAGAAAGCACCTGCCAAGAAAGCACCTGCCAAGAAGGCTACCGCTCCAAAAGCACCTGCTAAGGCTGCATCAAAGGCTGCTCCAAAGGCTGAGGAGGTAAAGGCAGAGAAGCCAAAGGAGGCAGAGAAGCCAACGCCTAAGAAAGCGGCAAAGAAATCAGCAAACCCTAAAGCTAAATAAGCAACTACATACTAACAAGAAAAGGCGTTCCCGCGAGGGAGCGCTTTTTTACTTTGTGTTTTTGGGGGGTACTCTTCCCAATTCAGATAAATCGCATATATCTGTTTCTGTAAAATCCCATTACCCTCAGATACCCTCTCCCCTATCTAACCTAACAGTTATATGTTAGGTCACCCCAACAGAAAGCTCAGAATGATACCTAACATATAACATGTTATGTTAGGTGGGGGGGAGGGAGTGGTATTTTTTTATGGCCAAAATAATATATAATATAAATTTATATTATATATTATTTTGAAGTTAGGAAAGAGATTACACCCTATCTGGCACCTAACATAACATGTTATATGTTAGGTCGCTCACACCTCAGAATTCATCCGAAAATATTTTTCTGTATATCAGCAAGTTACAGACGTACCTTAAACTTTTTATTCGCACCTAACATGTTTTTTCTGTATTTTCTTGCAGTTCCGAAAAATATTGTATTACCTTTGCACTCGTCAAACCAAAGGACGTGCACCAGCCTTTGGGCTGACATGCACTTTTGACAGCGTGCGAGGTGCAAAGCACGTGGTCACTAGTAAATTCAGGTGTTGGGTGTTAGGTGATAGCGGTCACTAAAAAGCGCCCTACGCAGGTGAGATTCAAATGGTCGTAAGTCCGTTGTAATACCGTTCCAAATCCGTTGTAAGTCCGTTCCTTGAATTGGTGCAGGAAGGGAGCTACCCCTACTTAATCTTTGGTTTTAACTCATCAGGGGAGTCCTTCGTAAACATATTGACCTGACGAGCCTCGTTCTCATAAAGATTACGTATCACGCTCTCGTCGAGGGTGATTGTTGGCTTGAAATCCGCACTCTTCATATAGTTTATGATACTCTTGCGAAGTTGACGGGCGATGAGTCGGCTCCTGAGATTTGAGGTGATGTCAATAGTAGTCATGAGGAGCTTACCTCCAAGCACATTTGCCTCGATAATCATACCACACTTACGACTGATATGCCATGTATCTATCGGCTGCATAGGTGGCTGATAGTCAGCAGGAAACTCTGAGAGATTCATTACCTGAGCACGATTAACGAGCTCCCACCAAAGAAGGTTTGTCCAGTCGTCGGTAGGGAAATCACAATATATCGGGTGAGTGTTATCGATATATGCACCTGTGGTATGCGGTGGACGCATCTTAAACCATGAGCTATTCCAGAACACAGGCAGATAGTTCTGCTTGATGTCATTTCCATAACGCACCTTTCCGGCAGCCGTGAGAAGCACCTTATGCCCTCTCTTCAATGTCTGAACAGCCAAATCATCAAGGGTATCAGAAATATACACTCCGTCAACAAATCCCTTCCTAAGTTCCACTTTTGCCGTCACACTTTCCGTTTCACTATCAAGAGACGGCATAACCCAGAAGTCCCAATGATTCTTCCATTTCCTTTCACCAGATGATATAGTGACGGTGAGAGTTATCTTACTTGGATCAACAACATCGGTGAGAGGACATGTAACCGTTCCCAAGTATTGGTTCTTACCAAGGGGAATTGTTAATGGAGGAATGGCTAACGTTGAAGAATACTCTAATCCTTCCTGTCCATTTTCCATTCCATTCTTATCCTTCACATTCTCAGTTATGCTATACTCCACCGTTGCATCCTCTATTTCACTTGCAGAGGCATTATACACCTCTATGGGAACTCGGAGGGTATCAGAAGAGGAATAGACGAACTTAGGGAACTTTGCCAACGGAACCACATCATTGCAGAACTCCGTCCACTCTGACGCATCCACATATCCCTTCTCCTTCCAATGCACATTGAGAGGTCCGACAAGGGCTGTTCCCTGACCGCTATAGTCATTCAAGCCAAGGAGCACGAAGCCTGTATATCCCTTGGTACGGAGATTACGCTCTATCTCATATTTATATGCAAGGGTCTGTAACTTACCGCTTGACATAAGGAATTTCTCTGACTGTGAAGCCATTCCGTTATCACGCAGCAAGTCCTCGAAGATATCAAAATTCTTCGCCTTATATGCACCTGTATATTGAGAGCGCTCTTTTAGGTCAGGAAAGGCGCACCATTGCCCTTGCTCATGACAGATAATAGGCGAGTTATTCGGTACGCTATCCTTGTAATTACGTGGGAAGAGGATATCCTTGCTATAGTCATCGTCAGAATGAGGTGCGTGTGCGTTCCAGTCAAGACCTCGTCCCCCACCCTTCACATGATACTGAGAGCCATTATCCCAAGCCCATCCGCCACCTACATTTGCACCACAGTAGATACGGCGTGAGTCTGTCTCTTTCCAATAGTCAACCCAAGCATTGCACCAAGTCACCCAGTCGCCTGCCGGCTCATTTCCGGCACTCATCATAAGGAAAGAAGGGTGATTGCCATAAGCCTCAACCATACGCTTTGTCTCGTCCATGAGATACTGGTCGATAGCCATTCCGCGACCAAGCCTTACGCCATGATTCGGCCATGAAGGTCCTTCTGGCTGAAGATAGAAACCGAGACGGTCAGCCACACGGAATGCTGCCTCTGGAGGACAATAGGAATGGAATCGCATGGTGTTCAAGCCATATTCCTTGCACTTACGGAAAATGCGTTCCCATGAAGCCTCATCGGTTGGAGGATAGCCCGTTTCCGGGAAACAGCAGTTACCAACAGTTCCACGGACGTATATCGGTTTTCCGTTGAGAATGATATTCTTTCCTTCTGTCTTTACCTCCCTCATTCCGAAGGTTGTACTGACAGAATATCCATTGGCATCCTTGATTTCAAGGGTATAAAGGTATGGGTGGAACTCATCCCATAGTTTAATTTCATTCCCCATCCGAATGACATAAGAACTATCAGATAGAGCCACAGCCTTACTCTCATTTCCGTCAATGAAGAAAGAAAGTCCCTTGGCTTTGCCTCTGAGCACCAGACGGATAGACTTATAAGCCACGTCAGGATAAACGTCAATATGCTCAATAGCATTCATCGGACGGGCAGAAAGGGATATGTCTCCGGCAATACCGTTCCAGTTGCCTTGCGTATGGTCGGTAACAGAATGGGAATCCTTCCCGACACATACGTTCTCTATTCCATTATATACCTTGATTGCGATTGTATTCTCCCTACCAATTTTGATATAGTCGGTAACATCATATACATGAGGAGCAGAAAGTCCCATCTGATGCCCTATTTTCTTTCCATTAATATATACGGTTGTCTCGATATGCGGACGTTCAAGAGTGAGAATGATACGTTGTTTCCTCCATTCCTTTGGCACAAGTACCTTTCTACGATACCACGCATTGCCTATATAATGGCGTTCAGGAGTGAGGAAAAACGGGAATTTCATCTGCCCCTCAACGCGGTATTTCTCCATATAGGGATTGAAATAGAAAGAGGAATCGTATAAAGAGCCTGTCCATTGCGTATTAACGGACACGATATCGCCCTTGCCTCTCGTAACCATAGAGCCTGGCAGTTGGATAGTATCATCATAAACCGATATTGGCGTAACGGTATTCTCGCTACGCTGAATCTGAAACTCCCAAACACCAGAAAGGTCAATCTTGTTTTGGGCAGAAGCAGAAAGGACTGATGCAAAAGTTATTAAGGCAAGGATTCTCTTCATAAATGAGGATTAGTGATATCTATGTGCAACGTGCGAAGCATCCTCGCACGATTTATGTCTTTTCAAACGCAGAGACGCTGAGCCGCCAGTTTTTTATATTCTCTGTGCCTTTGTGTCTTTGCGTTCTGCTAATTATATTTCTTTGTGCAAAAGTAATGATTTTTTTGCAGAAAAAAGAATGAACTACGATTTTTATTGAAATAAAAAGCAATAAAATTACGTTTATATGAAATAAAGCCCAAATTGCACACAGAAACTTGCTGTAGCTTGATGAGCTTTGCAAATAGTAAATTGTAAATGGTACATTGTACATGAAATTCCTTATCGACGATAATATGACTCCAATGACTGAGGAGCAGTTTAACGACTGCCTCTCAAGGGTTAGTGAGCAACGACGTGAGAAGGTTCTGAAGTATAAGTTCCAAGCAGGGAGGGAGCAGAGCCTTAAAGCCTATATGCTTCTTCTGAGACTGCTAAAAGAGGAATACGGAATCACAGAGCCGCCTGTCTTTCGTGAGTTAGAGAACGGCAAGCCAGTCATTGTGGGGCATGAGGATATCCATTTCAACATGTCGCATTGCAAATATGCTGTGGCATGTGCTGTAAGCAACGAGCCAGTAGGCATTGACGTAGAAGTTATTAAGGAGAAAGTGAAAGACGAACTAGCACGTTATGTGCTTAGCGATGAAGAACTTGAAGACCTCACCCCATTGAAATTCACCCGATTATGGACAATGAAAGAGGCCGTGGTGAAACTCACAGGCAGAGGAATTACAGGCAAGGATCAGCTTCGTCCGCTGCTTGATGACTTCCATAAAGGAAAAAGCCCTTTGCAAATAATTACAAAGGACTTCCCAGAAAAGAAATATGTTGTTAGCATTTGCTATAAAGCCAAATAAATAATCATAACGCACCTTGCGGTGCTGAACTGACAATAATTACCAATCTGCGCAATCTTTTTCCATAAATATTAATTTCTTATTGGTTTAAGATTGGTAAGATTGGTAATTATCGTCAGTTAAAAGCAACTTGTTGCTTATCTTTATCAATTATCCCTATGGCATCATATCCCTCGTAGTACCGCGAACAACGAGGTTGGTTCTAACAATCTGCTTTTCAACGCGGTTTAGAGGAGTTATTCCCTCAACCTTATTGATAAGGATATTAGCAGCCTGATGTCCGATTTCATTACCTCGCTGATCCATAGTGGTAAGCATTGGATCACAAGCCAAAGCACGCTCGCAATTAGTGAATCCGCAGATACTTACATCCTCAGGAATCTTGAATCCGAGACGCTTTACAACATGGATAACGCCAACAGCGGTATCATCATTAATACAGAAGAATGCATCTGGACGATTTTCACTTTGCATTAACTCAGGAATCATCTGCTCTGCAAGTTCACGTGAATCACACTCAAGAATGTAATCGTTATTTATATCCATATCATGAAGACGAAGGGCATCCTTATAGCCATTCATCCTGTTCTTCACAATCTCAAGATGCAACGAACTTCCGCAAAAGGCGATTCGTTTGCAACCTGTGTCAATGAGATACTTTGTAGCCGTAAATGCTCCGTGATAGTCGTCGATAACCACTCTGGAGGCATTCACACCAGTACAGATACGGTCAAAGAACACAAGAGGCATCTCATTATTAATAATACGGATAAAGTGATCGTACTGCTTGGTATTCTTCGCTTGTGAAACGATTACACCGCAAACCCTCGACCTGATAAAGCCATCGCAGATCTTCACTTCACGGTCAAACTGCTCCTTACTCTGAGCAACGATGATAGAGTACCCTCGATTAGATGCTTCCTCTTCAATACCGGAAATAACGGTAGAGAAGAAATAATGTACAATCTCAGGCACAATGACACCAATGATTTTCTGTGACCTTGCCTTTGAATGACGCAAAGACTCAGCAAGAACGTTTGATACAAAATTATGCTCCTTTGCATATTCCTGTATCGTTTTTCTCCTCTTCTCACTAATACTTGGATTATCTGCCAATGCTCGTGAGACAGTTGCTACTGACACTCCCAGTGCCTTAGCAATATCTTTCATTGTAATCTGTGAATGTGGCATAGTTTATATAGGGTTAATAAGTGATATTTTTATGAACATTTTATATTTATATGAATATTATTGCTTTCGTGTGCAAATATATGAAATTTTTCTCAAACAAAGAATATTTTTGCAGAAATATTTATATAAAACTAAATGAAATCGGTTGCACAATAACAAAATTAACACAACAGAACAAATGGAACATGTTATTTTACTCGATTACTGCAAATTTTTCCTTCAAAAATTTTTGAATTAAGGTTGAAATTAGTAATTTTGCGAGAAATAAAGACTTTTTATCCAAAACTGTGATTCAGTTTACATACGATTCTTTCTTTGTTCGCAAACGTTCGCAATCAGATATCACGCATAATGAACAATAAATTTGCGTATCTTAGGATATTTTGCGTATTTTTGCGGATGAAACAGAGAAAATCATCAAACAAACACCTATATGAATTACTTCTATAGCACAGCATTCACGAAATGCATACATCGACACGAAATACAGACTCTCCCAAAGAGTACATTCGATAAGACTCTCATCATCAAGGTACAGGCTCCTCAGCTTCGTCCAAATCAGCGCCTTGCCCTAAGCGGAAACGTTCCAGAACTCGGCAACTGGCAGGAGCGTGAAGCCCTCAAATGCCTTTATACTGACGATAACGAGTGGAGTACCGTTATCGATGCCACCAATCTCATTGGCAAGAGCATTGAGATTAAGTTTATCGTAATTGATGATGATCCGAGCGTGCCTGTTATCTGGGAGGCACGTATGAATCGTGTGCTGTATGTTCCGTTTATAGAGAGTAAAGAGGAAGGAGTAAAGAGTAAAGCCTCTGAAACCATAAGCTTGGAAATGGCACACTTCGCTATCCCAGCTGACCGCATCGCAGGTACTGCCATTCCTGTATTCTCGCTCCGTTCGGAGGGAAGTTTCGGAGTTGGTGACTTCGGTGACCTGAAGAAAATGGTGGATTGGGTATCGCTCACCGGACAGCGAATCCTTCAGGTGCTCCCAATCAACGACACGACCATCACACGCACTTGGACAGACTCATATCCTTATTCTTCAATAAGCATCTTTGCCCTTCATCCGCAATATACCGATTTCCGTCAGCTACCTCCATTGAAAGATTGGAAGAAAGCGACTGAATTTGAGACTCTCAGAAAGGAGCTCAACGCCCTTCCACAGATTGACTATGAGCGTGTGAACAAAGCAAAGAATGAATATCTGCACTTGGTTTTCGAGCAGGAAGGCAAGGCAACTCTCGCATCCGAGGAATACAAGCAATGGTTTAAGGAAGAAGAGCAATGGCTCGTGCCTTACGCTCAATATAGCGTTCTGCGTGACAAATACGGCACAGCCAACTATTCTGAATGGCCTGACCATAACACTTGGAACGAAGACGACCGTAAGGCGCTTACCAACCCTCGTAGTAAGGTTTACAAGGACGCCTCTTTCTATTATTATATACAGTTCGTCCTTGCCCAGCAGATGATCTCTGCCCACAAATATGCACAGGCTCATAAGGTGGCATTGAAAGGCGATATTCCTATCGGCGTAAACCGCTATGGCTGTGATGTATGGATGGAGCCACGCTATTTCAACCTCAACGGACAGACAGGTGCGCCGCCTGATGATTTCTCGGTAAACGGACAGAACTGGGGATTCCCTACCTATAACTGGGACGAGATGCTTAAGGACGACTGCCAGTGGTGGATTCGCCGTTTCCAGAACATGGCAAAATACTTCGATGCCTACCGCATAGACCACGTGCTCGGTTTCTTCCGTATCTGGGAGATACCAATCCATAGCGTTCACGGACTTCTCGGACAGTTCCAGCCATCGCTCGGCATGACACGTCAGGAGGTGGAGCAATACGGACTTAAATGGCAGGAGGATTTCTTCCTCAACCCATTCATAACCGACTGGGTATTGGAACGTCTGTTTGGTGACAAGGCTGAATATGTAAAGAACACCTTCCTTGAGCCCTGGCACGACGACACATACCGTTTCCGCGAGGGATTCAAGACGCAGAGGGAGGTAGAGAAGTACTTCAAAAAACAGGCCCCTCCCCAGCCCTCCCGAGGGAGGGAGTCTTTAGATACAACAATACAATCCAAAAATCCCTCCCACTCGGGGGAGATGGAGGGGGGCATTTACTCCCTTCAGAGCAACGTGCTCTTCCTTGTTGACCACAAGAATCCCGAGCTCGTTCACCCGCGTATCTCTGCACAATTAGACACCTGTTACGAGACACTTTGGGAGCATGACAAATACAACTTCAATCGCCTGTACAACGATTATTTCTATCGCCGTAACAATCAGTTCTGGTATGAGGAGGCGATGAAGAAACTCCCACGACTTGTGGATGCGACAAAGATGCTCGTGTGCGCCGAAGACCTCGGAATGGTGCCGGAATGTGTGGCATGGGTTATCAACCTGCTCCATATCCTGTCGCTCGAAATACAGTCAATGCCGAAAGATCCGCAGGTAGCATTCGGAGTGCTTGAGCGCAATCCGTTCATGTCGGTTTGCACTATCTCCAGCCACGACACAGCCACGCTGCGTATGTGGTGGGATGAAGACGAGAAGCGCACACAGAACTACTGGCAATGGGTTCTCGGACGTGAAGGCGATGCCCCTCACCCACTCTCTCCTGAGATTGCCACGGAGATTGTGAACAACCACCTTGCCTGTCCTTCTATGCTCTGTATCCTCACGCTCCAAGACTGGCTTGCAACCGATGCCAAGCTCCGTCTTGCCGATGCAAATGCTGAGCGCATCAACATCCCAGCCAATCCAAGGCACTACTGGCGCTATCGCATGCACCTCACCATTGAACAGCTCATACAAGCTACCGAGTTCAACGAGAAAATAAAGGAGATGATTGCTTCGACAAGGAAATAAAGCCTAAACAGGATTATTCATAGTCCCTCCCCAATAGAGCATATCCAGATGGGGGGGGACTATGCCTAAGATGAGATACGCTAACACTATATTCCTTATTGTTACCTGTTACTTGTTACTGCAAGGTTAGAAGTGCTGTTGTGCCTTCGCTCTGCCTTCGTTATGCCTTCGCTCTGCCTTCGCTCCTATGACTATAGGATGAACGGACTTACAACGGACTTACAACGGAACTACAACGGAACTACAACGGAACTACATTGGAGGGAGCTGAAAGTTCCCAAAGAATTTCATTGAAGCCAGTATTAAGTTTGGGGGATGGTTTGGGAATGTTTTTCACGTTTTACATCGTTTTTCAAGCATACAGAGTAGGGCGAATCAGCCAGAAATCAATGCTTGTTGTTATACTATTGAGACTATCAGCCGCCTATACTCAGCCTTACAACTTACACATAACAGCCTCATTATCTTTATCTTGGGTAGTTCAGAACTATAATAGAGCCTCGCTCAACAAGCAAGCAAAATCACGACCAGTAACAGGTAACAGGTAACAATAAGGATTTTAGTGCATGCCAAAATTTTACAGAATTATTCTAAGGAGTTTATATACCTTATTATATATATAAATAATAAATATAGGCAGCTGCTTACACTATTTTTCTTATTGTTACCTGTTACCCGTTACTCATACCCAAACGCCAATAAGTTCAAAAGCTAAATAATATGAATGCCGCTTATGGAATTGCTCTTTTACGAACTACCATAAACGGCATTACAATCTTTAGTAAGGCTTGGTTAGGTCTTTTTAGAAATAGAATCTTGGACCTATAGTGAATCTAATTGAGGCAGAACCATCAGTAACAGGTTCTGCACCCTCCTCTTCCCATTTATCCATAGCAAAAAGAAAAATACAAATAACACGTACACCTGCAGCTATTCCAAAGTGCTTGGAGAAGCGTTTCTGAACCTCCCCCTGTGCAAATATGCCCATCAAGTCATCTACAGTATTCTTCCCCATGCGAGCCGAATCATACTTTATCCATCCGGCTCCAAGACCAGAGGAAAAATTCAATGTCCAACTATCGTATGATTTTGCATAGACAAAAGAAGGCCCTAAGAAATGCGTACGAAAATTATCCTTATTTCCACACTCCGCCATATATTCCAAACCGACACCTACTCCAGGCTTGAAAACGTACTCATAACTAAGAGAGTAGCCAGGACCGAAACCATCAGCAGGAAAATTATGATGGTACCATCCACAATTGAAATCGGTCTTCACACAACTGTGTTTACCGCCGAAACCGAAATTCTCGTCATAAGATTCATGTGGTACAGCAACAAAATGCTTTTCCCCAGAATCTTCCGACTGAGCATTAGACATAGAGAAACTGCCTAACACCAACGCTACGCTCAACAAGAATTTTCTATTCATAATCCTATTTTTAGAAATAGAATCGAGGACCGATAGTGAATCTAAATGATCCAGTACCTGTCATATCACCATCATCTGATACAGATGTTGTGATATCCAACACACGAATTCCCGCTGCTATGCCGAAGTGGTCTGAGAAACGCTTCTGAGCCTCAACCTGAGCATAATAGCCAAAGCCGTTATCATCATAATGGCCCATACGATATGAATCATAACTGATCTTGCCCAATCCGAGACCTACGGAATAGCTGAATGTCCAGCTTCCGAATGATCCTGCATATACAGCAGAAGGACCTATGAATTGTGTCTTTATATCATCCTCGTTTCCGTTCTCCATTATGTAATTCAATCCGAAGCCTACTCCTGGTTTGAACACATGCTCATAACTAACTGAGAAACCTGTACCGAAAATACCACGATGACTATCTCCATACCTGTCCTCAAACTTAGAGATGAACCATCCACAATTGAAGTCAGCCTTTACACAATTATGCTTACCTCCAAAACCTGGAACATAACCTTGAGCATTAGCCATTGAGAAACTGCCCAACACCAACGCTGCGATCAATAAGAACTTGTTCTTCATAATCTAACAGAAAAATAATCTTACGAACTACCATAAGCTTCATTACTATCTTTAGTAAGGCTTGGTTAGGCTTTTAGAAATAAAATCTTGGACCTATAGTGAATCTCACAGAACCTGTACCATGAATATGAGTATCATAATAAGAATTATTCTTTGGCTTTGAGGCTGTTATATTCAGCACACGCAATCCTGCACCAAAGCCAAAGTGTTTAGAAATGCGTCTCTCAATATTAGCCTGAACAAAGTATCCAAGTCCGTTTCCGTCGTCATCTCCATACTTTGAAGAGACCATACTAAATCTGCCAAATCCAAGACCTATGGAATAGCCATACGTCCATTTATCCTTAGAGCCGTAATATACAAAGGATGGAGCCAACACAACCGTCATGATATCACTGCCATCACCCTGCTCATAAATTCCATTAACACCAAATCCATAGCCCTTATTGAATACATGCTCGTACATCAAGGACATTCCACCACCGAAAATACCACGATGACCTTCACCATGCCTATCTACAAATTCAGAGATGAACCATCCGAAGTTAAAATCAAGTTTAACATCGTTCTTCTTACCACCGAACCCGACATATTCATCAGTAGAATAATGTGGAGCAACAACAACATTTTCTTCGTCAGAATCGTCAGACTGAGCAAAAGAAGCAGATACAGCTCCAAACAACAGAATTGAAGCCAACAAAAACTTTTGTTTCATAATCTTAATTTAATACTTTTTATTACGTTTTACACAATTTTCTGTAAATTCGGCACAAAGGTAATGATTATTTTTGTATTCCACAAATATTATTACGCAAAATAATAGATATTCAAAATACCATTCGTATTTCAAAGCATTTTTATAGGTAAAAAGCGTTTTTATTTTCAGGAAAAGACAGATTGAAGAATATAGGTTACATTCAGGTCCGCTTCTCCTTCGCTTCAAGTCCGCTCCAAGTCCGTTCCCTATATTCGGACATGAAAGGGACATGATAGCATTTCATGAGTCTTCTGATAAATAGATTGAGAACTTGCGCTATAATCAAACAAAAAACAGCTATTTTGGGGCATTTTTAGGGTAAAATTGGGTATTTTTAGTTAACAGACGTTAATTTTTAGTGGATTTCTTGCTGAGAATTTGGTGGGTTCAAAAGAAAGAAATATCTTTGCACCGTCATACTTCACTATGACACTATGTTAATATGTCAATAAACGAAATTAAAACCCTCAAAAAATAAAATAATATGATACAAATACAGGACATGAGCTTCGGCTATAAGAGCTCTAAGAAAAGTGTACTTTCAAACGTAAACCTCCAGTTAAACCCAGGTTCCATAGTAGGACTGCTCGGCAAGAACGGTACTGGCAAGACCACCCTTCTTAACCTCATTACCGGACAGCTCTTTGCCAAGGAAGGCGTGATTACCATCGATGACGAAAACGTAAAGACTAAGAGTAAGTCAATTCTTGAGAAGCTGTATTTCATCCCAGAAGAACTCAACGTGCCAAGCCTTTCACTTGAGAACTTCATCAAGTTGTACAGTCCTTTCTACAAGGATTACAGCCAGGAGGTTATGGACGAATGTATGCGCGAGTTCGACTTGAAATATGAAAACAAGAGCCTCAACAAGCTGTCTATGGGCACAAAGAAGAAGGTGATGATATGCTTCGCAATAGCTACCAACGTGCCTTACTTGCTTATGGATGAGCCAACCAATGGACTTGACATCCCTTCAAAGCGCATCTTCAGAAAGCTCATAAACAGTCACATGTCAGAAGACCGTACAATCGTTATCTCTACCCATCAGGTTCACGATGTAGAGAAGATGATTGACCACATCGTTATCATAGGCGAAAGAGGTCTGATCATAAACGACACCATAGACGGAATAAGCGAGAAATACACTTTCGGCACTACTCCAAAGGGCGAGGTACTCTATTCAGAAAAGAGCATCGAAGGCAATCTCTGCATGGCACGCCGAACAGAATCGGAAGAAGAGACGCCTGTAAGTCTTGAGCTCCTCTTCGAGGCTGTAAACGACAAGTCTAACGCTCACAAAAATTGGTAGTTATGAATACGTTTAAGATTTTCCTATATACATACAGGCAAGCGTGTTATTACGCACTAATGCCGATAGGATTCTTCATCATAATGATAGTTGCACAAGCATGCATGCCCTCAAATCCTTTATCGGCAGGCAATATGGCATGGCTTTGCTATTTTATATTTCCATTGTCATTAACGAATGTTTACACTTTATTATACGAAAAGAAGCTATTGTATTTGCTACCCGTATCAAGAAGCACGAAGTTTTTCATGCCACTATGTATTGGGGGGCTCATAATAACACTTACATACCTTCTGACAATTCCAATTGAAGCTGTGGCTCATGTGTTCACAATAGACAATGCCCCAGAACAGCAAATTGCCATAGGTGGATTCCTAAAATATGGTTTTGCCCATAACATTATGGTCTTTACACCTTTCTTGATTGCCTGCGCATTTGTCTTTATTCAGTCACTTATAAGAAACAAGTTTATATTTCCTGTCATCATCTTTGTGACAACCTTTTTATTTGTAAAAAATACGCCAGATATATTTGAACGCCTCATGCATTCACCTGCAATGTCAACAAATGCAATAATCGGTTGTCTGGCGGCCTGTGTACTTCTGATTGTAGCAAGCTATCAGATCTTCAAGCGTTGGCAACCTGCTAATGACGGACTGTTAAAAATATAGGTTTAACGCTAAAGAATAGAGGTTATGAACAAGTATAATTTATTTTTCAGAATTGCTAATGAATACATCAAACTGGCTTTCATATTCAGTTGTATATTTGTTTGTGGGTTATATGCAATGTATGTGTTCTTTTATGATCCTATTTTCCCTGTCACAAATGTATATAGTAGCATGGCTATGACAACTTGTGGGGTTGCGATGGGATCCAGCATAGTCTCACCAAAGATTTTATGCAATCCGGATATAAAACCTGCAAAGAGATCCTATATGATGGCACTATTGCCGATATCATTATTGCACAAATACATGATTGTACTGATATTAGCCTTACTGGCTAGTGCTTTTATAGTTCTGATAAGTTTACCATTGGAAATTATCGGCAATATGCTGACTACAACCTATTCACCAGACATAGAGATCGAAGTTGGAGGCATATTGAAATTCTTTGTGCAAAACAGAATATTTCTGCTCATATTAGCAGAGATGAGTATAGGGCTGTTTGTCGGCTTCTTAATAAGGAAGACACCTCTAGCCTTATTTATAACAGTTATACCTCTTTCGTTCCTAAATAGCTTCTATTTTGCATACGGCAAACCAATGTATGTACCAATGTCAGAAAGTATCATCTGCATATTCGTGGCAATAGCCTTTTTGATATTAGGCTATCAAGTATTCAAACGCTGGCAATTAGCAAATAATGGGGTATTGATGATTTAAAAATAACGGACTAAAAATCCCCATAAATGGGATGTTCATGAATAATTAGTTTAATTGAATTATGAATACAATAAAGAATATCATACATTCATATCGCGGGTACTTGTTTTTGGCAAGTTTAGCCTCACAGTTTTTTGGCATTTTCAATCTGATTAGTATTGCCAGCGAAGGTACGCCTGCCGTGAATGATAGCAATATGTGTGCAATCATCGATGTTTACATCCTGTGCTTCATCATATCATTTGTCGTATCTTATGTGATAGCAGAACTGCGTTCCCTGACAAGCTGCATGTTACCAGCATCATTACAAAGGAAATATGCAACTGCTTTTGCAACAATAATATTCGCCATTGTCACTTGCCTCCTATTCTCTATGGCAGTTGAATGTGTCGGTTTGTTGCTGACAGCCGGCTCTGATCAAGCAGCATGTTTTGCTATTGGCGGATATATCAAATACATATCGAGAGAAACGGGCGGCTACTCTCTTTTTGTCGCTCTCATAGCACTCGAAATCTTTGTTGCGACCTTGATCGAAAAAAGGGGCATACATTTGGGAGTAAATATGTTCCTAAGCGGAATATTCTATATTTGTATCGTCTATTTATCGTTAATAGACATCTCCACTCCCCTATGCTTGGTATCCTGGGGTATTGCCATTATTCTCATCATAGCGAGCTATCAGATCTACAAGCGCTGGCAGCCAGCTAATAGCGGATTCTTAACAATATGATTACAGCCAACGAAAAAACAATCTTCGGCAAGGTTGCATATCAGCTTTGCGAAGAGATCCTAAAGGGTAACTACCAGGGTGAAGACCGCATCCCGAGTGTCAGAGATCTGGCTGTTACCTACGAGATTAACTATAATACAGTATTAAGAGCTATGGAAGTATTGCAACGCGAAGAAATAGTATATCAGAAGCGTGGCATAGGATATTTCGTCTGTGCCGACGCTAAAAAGAAACTGCTCAAAGGTCAGAAGGAGGACTTCAAACGCCAACAACTGCCTGAGCTTTTCCGACAGGCACGAATGCTCGGTATCAGTATCGAGGAAATCGTAGAAGTATGGAATAAGACGAATAATTGATTTATTAAAGGAGTTCAAGGAGTACAAGAAGTTCAAGGAGTACAAGACGAATGTCTTATACGGAATAATGATGAATGGAATAAGGAATATGGTTTGATAGTAACAAACCCTCATCCTTCATCACTTCAACCTTCAACGATAAATACTGTCGTCTTGTACTCCTTAAGCGACCTTGGGAGCGTCACTCCTTGTACTCCTTATACTTCTTAATTAAAATATTATTTTTATATTACTCACCAAAAAAACAAAAAACAAAATGAAAACTAAGTTTATTTTATCGTTCATCGCTGCTCTCTTTATGCAGTTCACAACCGTTAGTGCTGATAACTACACAGACGGTGTCACAAGACTTATGGAAAATGAGGCTATAGCTACTCTCAACGAGAGAATGTTTGACCAGTTCTCAAAACTCCCAGATGTAAATTCTGCCTATTTCAAGACTCAGTTTAAGACAGATGCCATAGAATGGTTGGCTGATAGTTTCCGCAAGAACATGAAGGAGAAGGACTTCAACGAAATGGTTTCTTTCTTCATGCAGCCAGAGGTGCTTAAAGTTCAGAAAAAGGTGATTTCGTGTGCCGTTGACATGAATTCTGTTCAGCAGACATTAATGCCTCAGATACAGGCAATTGCTATGGGCGGAACCCCAGAAGACTTCAAGATGCCTGACTGTGATCCTAAGCTGAAGAAGGAACTCCTTCGCTGGTTGGAGATTAATGGTATGCCTGAGATTTTCAAGACATCAATGAATAGCGCGACAAACATGGTTGCTGATATGGCTCCTGGAAATATCCCTGAAGAGCAGATGGCAATGATGAAAAAGACGATGGAGAGCCTTGCTTCCTACATGGAGAAGAACATGGGCGCTATCCTTCTGACAAGTATGGTAGGAAAGGTAGATTTGAAGGACATGCAGACTCTTAACGCTGTTGAAAAAAAGCCTTTCTTCGCAAGCTACAAGAAAGTAAATCTCGCTTTGGCTAACGACATGAAACCATTCATGTCTAAGATAATGGAAGGTATCAAGAAGAAATAATAGAATAATGATAAAGAAATTCATCACAATCGTAGCACTTGCTACAACGACTTTCCTGTCTGCCAATGCGCAGATCCTGTATCGTATCACTTCTGACTCTCAGCAGAAGCCTTCGTATATCATCGGCACCTTCCATGCGGAGGATGGTAGCTTTCTAGATAAGATTCCGGGAGCTAATGCCGCTATTGACGAGGTTGATCAGGTGTATGGAGAATTGGACGTAAAGACCATGACTAATCCTGATACTCTTGCAGCCACCCAGGCAATAACTATGCTTCCTGATGGCAAGACTATCAAAGATATTCTTACCGCAGAACAGTTTGAGAAGCTTGACAAATACGTGACATCTATACTCGGTACAGGCCTCAGTAACCCTATGGTCTTTCAGCAGATGGGTAAGATGAATCCTGCAACATTGGATAACACCCTCACTATCACGAAACTCCTGAAAAAGATGCAGGGTAAGTTTAATCCGAACAACATCATCGACCTCAGCATTCAGCAAACCGCTATCCAGAAAGGCAAGAAAACGAACGGTCTTGAGACAATGGATTTCCAGACAAAACTAATGTTCGGAAGACCTATGAATGAAATGATAGAGCAACTGATGTGCAGCATAGACAATAGCGAGTTCCTCGACAATCAAAATCTTCTCTTATTGGAAGCCTATCGTGAACAGAACCTTGATAAACTCATGGAAGTCGTCTTTATGAAGATGGGCAATAGCTGCGATATGACAGAAGAATATATGAATGGCTTGATTTTCAACCGCAACAGCGACTGGGCAAGAAAGATTCCTGCAATCGTCAAGGACAGCCCTACCCTCTTCGTTGTAGGTGCAGGTCATCTCGGTGGCGAGAAAGGCGTTATCAACCTTCTTAGAAAAGCAGGATTCAAGGTTGAGGGAGTGAAGTGAAAATAAAAGACCCACCCCCTTGCCCCTCCCATAAATGGAGGGGAGTAGTATGTATTTTTACCCACAGAGGTAGTGAACGGAGTTTTATTTTATATTGAAAACTCACCCATTAGCGATATAATGTATCTACCCCCTCCCTTTATGGGAGGGGGTAGTGTGTATTTTTCCCCACAGAGATAGTGAACGGGGGTTTATTTTATATTAAAAACTCACCCATTAGCGATATAATGTATCTGCTCCCCTCCCTTTATGGGAGGGGCAAGGGGGTGGGTCTTCTTTTATTTCTTCTTCACCGGCTCGCAAGATACACCGATACCGAGCTTCTTGAAAATCTTACGGTCAACCTCTGAAAGCATCACAGTAGAGTGAACCTGACAGCCGCGGAGGTTAGGCAACTGTTCAAGAGCTTTCTTGCAGTTGTCGTCAGTATCACTAAGAACGCTGAGGGCGACAAGAACCTCATCGGTATGCAGACGTGGATTCTTTCCGCCAAGATATTCAATCTTCGTCTTCTGAATAGGCTCTATCATGCTCTGTGGAATAAGCTTCACATCATGATCGATGCCTGCAAGATGCTTTGTAGCATTGAGGATGAGGGCAGCAGAACAGCCGAGAAGTTCTGAAGAATTTGAGCAGATGATAGTGCCGTCGCTAAGTTCGATGGCAGCAGCGGTATGTCCGCTTTCTTTCTGGCGCTCCTTAGCCGCAACGGTACAGCGGCGTGTGTCGGTCGTTATCTTTGCCTGATTGAAGAGAAGGAGAATCTTATTGATTTCTGCCTGATTACTTGCACCTTCCACCTGTTTGTTGGTTGCCTCATAGTAACGACGCACAATCTCTTCCTTAGAAGCCTGACTGCACACGTCATCGTCGCAGATACAGTAGCCAACCATATTCACGCCCATATCCGTAGGACTCTTGTATGGATTCTCACCATAGATTCCCTCGAAGAGAGCGTTGAGAACAGGATAGATCTCGATATCACGATTATAGTTGATTGCCACCTGACCGTAAGCATCGAAATGGAATGGGTCAATCATATTCACATCGTTGAGGTCGGCAGTAGCAGCCTCGTAGGCGATGTTGACAGGGTGCTTGAGAGGGAGGTTCCAAACAGGGAATGTCTCGAACTTTGCATATCCGGCACGTACACCACGCTTGTTCTCATTATATAATTGTGAGAGACAGACAGCCATCTTACCAGAACCAGGACCAGGAGCTGTGACGATGACAAGCTCGCGTGAGGTCTCTACATAGTCGTTCTTTCCGAAGCCCTCGTCTGAAGCGATGAGAGCCACATTATGTGGATAGCCGTCGATGAGATAGTGGAAATACGACTTGATGCCCATGTTGGCAAGTCGCTCGCTGAACGTCTTTGCTGAAGGCTGACCATTATAGTGGGTGATTACGACAGAGCCTACATAGAAACCGCGTTCCATGAACTCACCACGAAGACGGAGCACATCCTCATCGTAAGTGATTCCAAGGTCAGCACGTACCTTGTTTCGCTCAATATCCTCAGCGCTGATAACGATGACAATCTCTATGCTGTCAGCCAGTTGCGAGAACATACGCAGTTTGGAGTCAGGTTGGAAACCTGGCAACACACGACTTGCGTGGTGGTCGTCAAAGAGTTTACCGCCAAGCTCAAGATAAAGCTTGCCATCAAACTGAGCTATACGCTCGCGAATGTGCTGCGACTGAATGGTACAGTACTTGTCGTTATCAAATCCTATTCTCATCTTATCTTTAATTGTTAATTGTTTATTCAACTTTTCGCAAAGCTCAAGTTGAAAGTGAATAGTGAATAACGAATAGATAATAATACTTAATACAGGCTAACGCCCTTGTGAGCGCCCTCGTTCTGGTGGCTACCAATATTAGGTATTATTCACTTTTCACTATTCACTTTTCATTTGAAGTGGAGATTGCGAAACTTCAGCTATTTTACAAAATATTCTGCAAAAATAATATTTTTCCGTGAGAAAACGACATCTTTGTAGCAAAAATTTCGTCAATTACCACATAAAGATGTTGAAATGTCAGCTTTTTTGTACTTTTTTCTTACTATTTGTTCTGTTTTTGTGCAAGAACATTATATTTGGAATAAATTCACAGAGCGCATAGCATAAAATTGCATTTGCCTTCATCGATTATTTGTTCTGCGGAATTTGGTATTCTCATTTCTTTTTATTATCTTTGCAAGCAATAATTAAAAATACAAGTTTCGCAAGTAAAGAATTGTCTGGAAGACAGTACTATTAGTAACCCCGTACATACGAGTGAAACGAGGATGTGCGGGGGTAAATCTCATAATCCTTAATACTGCCTGGAGGGCAGTACATCGCGAGGAGCATAAGGAAAGTCAATCAGGTACAGCTTTCCAAGCTGGTAGGGATAGTAACTGTTTCTATCCGAGGGCATCCTCTCCTTCGTCGATTATGCACCTCGGTTACTCATAGTGTTGCCTTCCAAGCAATTTTAAACTTACCCAACTTGACAAAAACAACAAACAATAAAAATGGCAACAGTTGACGACAAGAAAATCATTTTCTCCATGGTGGGTGTGTCTAAGGTCATCCCACAGAATCAGAAGCAGATACTGAAGAATATCTACCTGAGTTTCTTCTATGGCGCAAAGATCGGTATCATCGGTCTTAACGGTGCCGGTAAGTCCACCCTCATGAAGATTATTGCCGGCATCGACGATAAGTTCCAGGGTGAGGTAGTATGGAGCCCGGGCTATTCCGTTGGATATCTTGAACAGGACCCAAAGCTCGACCCAAACAAGACCGTCAAGGAGAACGTAATGGAGGGTGTTCAGCACATCTACGACGCAATAAATGAGTATAACGAGATAAACGAGAAGTTCGGCTTGCCTGAATACTACGAGGATCAGGACAAGATGGACAAGCTCTTCCAGCGTCAGAGTGAGGTGCAGGATATCATCGACTCTACAGACGCATGGAACATTGACTCTAAGCTTGACCGCGCTATGGATGCCTTGCATTGTCCTCCTGGCGATTGGAAGGTAGAGACTCTCTCTGGTGGTGAGCGTCGCCGTGTGGCTCTCTGTCGTCTGCTTCTCCAGAAGCCTGACGTGCTTCTTCTCGACGAGCCTACCAACCATCTTGACGCAGAGTCAATCGACTGGCTGGAACAGCATTTGCAGCAGTATGAGGGTACGGTTATTGCCGTTACCCACGACCGATACTTCCTCGACGACGTTTCAGAGTGGATTCTTGAGCTCGACCGTGGCGAGGGTATTCCTTGGAAGGGCAACTACTCTTCATGGCTTGAGCAGAAGACAAAGCGCATGGAGATGGAAGAGAAGGTGGCAAGCAAGCGCCGCAAGACTCTTGAACGTGAGCTTGAGTGGGTTCGCATGGCTCCAAAGGCTCGTCAGGCAAAGGGTAAGGCTCGTCTTAACTCCTACGACGCTATGCTTAATCAGGAGCAGAAGGAGCGTGAACAGAAACTTGAGATCTTCATTCCTAACGGTCCTCGTCTCGGGAACAAGGTATTGGAGGCAAAGAATGTCTGCAAGAAATTCGGCGACAAGGTGCTCTTCGAGAACCTCAACTTCATGCTTCCACCTAACGGCATCGTGGGCATCATAGGTCCTAACGGTGCAGGTAAGACAACCCTCTTCCGCATCATCATGGGACTTGAAACAGCCGACTCTGGCACCTTCGAGCGTGGTGAGACCGTTAAGATGGCATACGTTGACCAACAGCATAAGGACATAGTAGCAGACAAGAGCGTTTACGATGTGGTTAGCGGCGGCAACGAGACAATCCGCATGGGCGGTAAGGACGTGAATGTGCGTGCTTATCTCTCACGCTTCAATTTCTCAGGTGCCGATCAGGAGAAGAAATGTGGCGTGCTCTCTGGTGGTGAGCGTAACCGTCTGCATCTCGCTATGGCTTTGAAGGAAGAGGGTAACGTACTTCTCCTCGACGAGCCAACCAACGATATTGACGTGAATACCCTACGTGCCCTTGAGGAAGGTCTTGAGGAGTTTGCCGGTTGTGCAGTAGTCATCTCACACGACCGTTGGTTCCTTGACCGTATCTGTACCCATATCCTCGCTTTCGAGGGCGACGGAAAGGTATTCTTCTTCGAAGGTTCTTACACAGAATACGAGATCAACAAGGCGGCACGTCTTGGTACCGACGAAATCAAGCGTCCAAGATACCGCAAGCTGATGGAAGACTAAACATGTACAATGTACAATTTACAATGTACAATCTTCATTGTGTAATACCAGCATTCTGTGTGCCCTACAAATTGTACTTTGTAAATGGTAAATTGTACATGACAAGGTGGTAAAATTGCAAAATGGAAATTGTACATTGTACATGGTAGATGGTACATGAAACATATTGTACATTGTAAATGGGAACTTGCTTTAGCTTGATGAGCTTCAGCGAATAAATTGTACATGACAAGGTGGTAAAATTGCAAAATGAAAATTGTAAATAGTACATGGTAAATGGTACTTCAGAAATAAGAAAGAAGGTTCTCTCCTCACAGGATATTACGGAATTCCAGCGCAAAGTTTATCTGGAGCTTCTGAATGTTCCGCGAGGAGAGACCATTTCATACGGAGAACTGGGCAAACGCATAGGATGCCGAAGCGCACAGGCAATCGGACAGGCATTGAGGCGTAATCCCTTTGCTCCCGACGTACCCTGCCACCGTGTTGTCGCTGCCGACGGCTCGCTTTGCGGATTCGCAGGCAAGCGTGAAGGCGAAATGATAGAGAAGAAACGAAGACTCTTGGAGTTGGAAAAAACTAAGGAGTAATAAGGAGTACAAGGAGTAACAAGAAGTACAAGACGATAGTATTTATCGTTGAAAGTGGAAGTGATGAGGATATGTTACTATCAAACCTTATTCCTTAATCCACCAAACCCTATTCCGCATATAAGACATTCGTCTTGTACTCCTTAAGCTTCGCAGAAGCGTCACTTCTTGTACTCCTTGTACTCCTTTTAAAAAAAATGCTTATGAAAATAGTCATTCTTGACGGCTACACAGCCAATCCGGGCGACCTTTCATGGAAACCTCTGGAAGAAATCGGTGAAGTGACGGTATACGACCGCACCCCACCCTCGGAAACCGTCTCCCGTGCAGCCGATGCTGAGGTTATAGTGACCAATAAGGTCATCATATCCAAAGAGGTAATGGAGCAGTTGCCTAAGCTCAGATACGTAGGCGTTGCTGCTACCGGGTATAACGTGGTGGATCTGAAGTATGCCAGCGAGCGTGGCATCATTGTCACCAACATCCCGGCTTATAGCACCGCATCCGTAGCTCAGATGGCGGTTGCCCACCTGCTCAACGTCACCAACCGCGTGGCTCTTCACGCCGATAGTGTCCGCGAAGGCAAATGGCAATCGAGCAAGGATTTCTGCTATTGGCTTACACCTCAGCGCGAACTTGCAGGAGAGACATTCGGTATCGTCGGACTCGGCAATACAGGACTCGCAACAGCAAAGGCTGTCCTTGCCCTCGGAATGAAAGTCCTCGCCCTCACATCGAATGCGCAGGAAAAGCTCCCTGAAGGCATCGCAAAGGCAAAGGACATCGACGACCTTCTGGCTAACAGCGACGTCATCTCATTGCATTGCCCTTTGACTCCCGACACAGAGCACATAATTAATAAGGAGAATATACGTAAGATGAAGAAGAACGCAATCATCATCAATACAGGGCGCGGACCGCTCGTCGATGAGGATGCAGTAGCCGAAGCCCTACGCGAAAACAGGATTGAGGCGTTCTGCGCCGACGTTCTGGCACAAGAGCCGCCACGCAACGGTTCACCGCTCACAACGGCTCCACGATGCTTCATCACCCCTCATATTGCATGGGCGACAGGGGCGGCGCGACAGCGACTTGTCACCATCCTTATTGACAACATCAAGGCTTTCGCCAACGGAACTCCCCAAAACGTCGTAAACTGATTTATATCAAGTTTCACTAACTGATTTCAATCAAGAAATCATACGTTTTTCGGAATAATTCTCCTATTTTTAATGAAATAATGTTTTTTTTTACATTTTTCTGTGAAAAATTTTGTTAAATCAGGAAAATATTGTATTTTTGCAAAGGAAATAGAAAATGATTATGAATAGCGAACTTCCAGTTCTATTGTTAACTGGATATCTTGGTAGTGGTAAAACAACTCTTCTTAATAGAATACTCTCAAATGAGCGCGGTATCAAATTTGCTGTAATCGTTAACGATATCGGTGAAGTGAATATTGATGCTGATCTAATTCAGAAGGGGGGCGTAGTAGGACAACAGGATGATTCTCTCGTGGCACTCCA
>CAMJKP010000039.1 GCA_946406435.1 uncultured Prevotellaceae bacterium
TACGGACTCTCTACAAACGCACTTTATGGTGCTATTGATATTCTTCCGGGAGTTCGTCTTTCCAGTTGGGGTAGGGATCAGAGAGGAGGTGCGAGTTGTAGAAATGGCGGTTGCCTGTTACTTCTGGACCGTAGGGAAGTAATTACCCATTAATTTCCTCAATTACAAATTACTAAGTGCATACAATGGGACGATATCAACATGACGCTCTGCTTGGTTAGCCTCAGAGTCATAGTAATAGAAATGACCAAAGTTTTCAAGTGACGTGCGTATCGCATCATGAAGTTTGTGACCACGCATGAAAATCCAAAGGCTTTGCATACTTCCTTGTGTACCAGCCTTTACCTCAATTGGCAAAACAATACTATTACGAACTCCAACATAATCAATTTCTGCTTGGCTACCTTTTGATTGGTTTTCCCAATAATGCATTTCCGATTTTATAAAGCAATCACTATATTTCTGCATCTCTAATCCCGCAAACATTTCTGAGCTTCCTCCTTTGTTGACGAAATCAACCTCTGATGCCATAAGTACATCGGTTGCAGGAATGCCTAACATTGTCTGCATTATTCCTAAATCGAAGAACAGATACTTAGTAAAGTTTGCATTCTCTTGTGCACCAAGTGGAACTCCATTAGCATCTGTGTGAACAACAGGAATGACAAGTCCTGCCAATGAGAGCAAGTGCAATGCCTCCTTGACAACTGTAGATTTTGTGTCTCGTGATGCTTGTGAACATATAAATTTCTTTCCTATTTGCAAAGCAACAGAACGTAGAACTTGACGAAGCAGAACTGGAGATACACGTTTCTTGTACTTTGAGAAATCATCGTTATATGTATCAATAATATCATTATGCACACGAGAAACTTCTATGTAACTGTGCGTTTCTATCCATTCGGTCACCGCAGCAGGCATACCTCCTACAAGATAGAATGTGCGTAATTGGCCGATTAGGTCTTTGTGCGCTTTCTCTGCCAAAGGTTCATCGCTATTTGCTCTTTTCTTGAGATCAACAGTAAGCTCAAGTCCTTGTGCCATTAGGAACTCATCAAATGAGAAAGGGTACATATAAATGGAACGTATTCTCCCCACTCCAAATGATGGTAATTCCTCTAATGTGAATTCAAGAAGTGAGCCGGCTGCAATCACATGCAGTTCTGGATAATCTTCTTTGAAATACCTCAAAGCTATAATGGCTTCTTTGCAAACCTGAATCTCATCAATAAAAAGCAATGTCTCACCTGCAACAATTGGGGTAGCTAATACGCCGCTTAATTTCTCACATGTTTTCTTAACATCGATATTCTCAGGAAAGAGCTGTTTCAGGTCTGGCTGCTTCTCGAGATTAATCTCAACGAAGTAGCGAAATGTTTTACCTAATTCCCTAACCGCTGTTGACTTACCAACCTGGCGAGCACCTCTAATCAATAGTGGTTTACGTCGTTCTGATTCTTTCCATTCAAGGAGCTTAGCGTCTATGTGTCTTTTGAAATATGACATACTTTCTATTTTTATGATTTCATGGCAAAGTTAATAAAAATTCCCAAAAATCGGACCGAAAAATAGAGAAAAACTCCCAAAAATCGGACCGAAACCCAAAAATCGGACCGAAAAAGTGTTAAATTCGCCCAAAAATGCCACCGAAACGATTTTTGTGATATGTGGCGATTTATAGTTCATCAAGCAAACTTTCGACTGGACGTCCATTTAATTTTCCAGCCTTAATGAGCTTAACGTTATCGCACATCTCCTGAATATCGCTCAGATACTCACTATGCGGTTTCTCTGAAACCATTCCAACCGACTCGTTTTTTTCTGCAACCAAGCGCTTGATAGTGTTGAGTGCCTTTCGCAAATAAGTCTCATCATCTGCGATGTAACTAAGTTGCCTTAATAACTCGGCATGAAGTTGTAGTGTTGTCATACTCTAATGTTTCCTTACGGAGTGAGACACATTAATATCGCATTAATTAAACGCTATTGATATTCTTCCGGGAGTTCGTCTTTCCAGTTAGGGTAGGGATCAGAGAGGAGGTGCGAGTTGTAGAAGTGGCGGTTGCCTGTTACCTCTGGACCGAGGAAGGACGGACGGTCAAAGAGCTCGTCTTCGTCTTTTAGCTCTACTTCTGCAAAGAGGAGTCCTTCGTTAGCTCCATGAAACTCGTCAACCTCGAAGGTGTGTCCGCCGAATGGCACAAGCCAACGGGTCTTGTCAACTACACCGCCACGACATAGCTTCAGCATCTCAAGCGCATCTTCCTTTGGAATCTCGCGCTCAAACTCATATCTTGACATACCGCCATTGAGGGATGGTCCCTTGATGGTGAGGTATGCCTTCTCGTCACGGAGTCTTATGCGAACAGTGGCTCCCTTGCAAGCCATATATCCCTGTTGGATATGTGAGTGCGAGGAAGCCATTGTCTTGAAAGACCCGTCCTTTGAAACAAGGAATTTTCTTTCTATTTCAAGCATGGGAGGATTAACTCATCATAAAGCAACTGAATATGGCGAATACAACTCCGAGTCCGATGAGGACTCCGATAATCCAGCCAATGACCTTGTTACCTTCCTTCTCTTGCTTTGCTGCATAGGCTGCACGCTTTGCGTTGCCTGCTACTTTCTTTTCTTTGCTCATAGTAAATATAGTTTTATTTAGTTATTAGTATTTTTTGGTGTTTAGTGTTTAGTGTTTAGTGTGGAGTGATTAGTGTTTAGAGTTTAGAGTGGAGTGATTAGTGTTTAGTGTAAGTGTGCACCTCTAAACTCTAACCCCTAACCTCTAACCTTTTATTCATCCACAACAGGGAACTCCATGAGGTATGCCTTGATGAAACCGTCGATTTTACCGTCCATTACTCCGTCAACGTCGGTTGTCTGGTAGTTGGTGCGGTGATCTTTTACACGACGGTCATCGAACACATAGGAGCGTATCTGAGAACCCCATTCTATCTTCTTCTTTCCTGCCTCGATTTTTGCCTGAGCCTCGAGGCGCTTCTTCATAGCACGGTCGTAGAGTTGTGACTTGAGCAGTCGCATAGCGTTTTCTCGGTTCTGCTGCTGCTTACGGCTCTCGGTATTGGCAATGAGGATTTCCTCTTCCTCGCCTGTGTCAGGGTCTTGGTACATATATCGGATACGTACACCCGTCTCAACCTTGTTCACATTCTGACCACCGGCACCACTTGAACGGAAGGTATCCCAGCTGACACGTGCAGGGTCAACATAGACCTCGATTGTATCGTCGATGAGTGGAGAGACGAAGACTGAGGCGAAACTTGTCATTCGCTTACCCTGTGCGTTGAATGGGCTTACGCGGACAAGACGATGAACGCCAGACTCGCTCTTCAGATATCCGTAGGCATATTCGCCACCTTCAATCTCCATAGTAACGGACTTGATGCCTGCCTCGTCGGCCTCTTCAAGGTCGCTGATGGTGACTTTGTAGCCGTGAGTCTCTGCCCAACGCATATACATACGCCAAAGCATTGAAGCCCAGTCCTGTGCCTCTGTACCACCGGCACCTGAATTGATTTTCAGTACGCAAGCCATAGGGTCCTCTTTCTGACGGAGCATATTGCGAAGCTCAAGGTCCTCGATGGCTTTGAGTGCGCGTTCGTAGTCGGCATCCACTTCCTCTTCCGTCACCATTTCATCGCGGTAGAACTCCATGGCGAGGGCGAGTTCGTCGGCAGCAGTTCTTACCTCCTCATAGCCGTCAAGCCATTTCTTGATGTCCTTAACGAGTTTCATCTGCTCCTGGGCACGCTCAGGGTCTTCCCAGAAATCGGGAGCCTGAGTGCGGAGGTCTTCCTCCTCAAATTCTACTTTCTTCTTTTCGATGTCGAGATAGCGGTAAAGCGCATCTGCTCGGTCTTGAATATCCTTTAATTGGTCTGCTGTGATCATATGTTTTTTCAATTTTCGCCAAGCTCAAATTTCAGGTTTTGAGGTTTATAGGTTTTCAGGTTTTTAGGTCGGAACGCAATTGGGGGGACAGACCTCTAACCTCCTAACCTCTAACCTTCTAACCCATGAAGTTGAGCTTGCGAGACTTCAGAATCTATTCTTTATACATATTCTCAATCACGTCTGCGTAGTTCTTGTAGATGACGTTGCGACGGCTCTTGAGAGTATTTGTGAGCTCACCAGACTCCATTGTGAATGGTTTGGGGAGAAGTGTGAATCGCTTCACCTGCTCGTAGCCTGCAAGTCCCTGTTGGAGTGTCTCGATGCGCTCTGTGAGCATCTTGATAATCTTCGGGTTTGTGCAGAGGTCGTTGCGACCGTCGAATGGTATGTTGTTCTCGCGGGCATATTCCTCAAGGAATGGGTAGGCAGGAACGATGAGCGCAGAGACGAACTTGCGCTGGTCGGCTATGATGACAATCTGCTCGACGTATTTATCCACGAGAAGCTTTGCCTCTACAGCCTGTGGGGCTACGTATTTGCCGTTGGATGTCTTGAAGAGATCCTTTATTCGTTCTGTGATGTATAGCTCACCATTCTTCAGATAGCCGGCATCGCCTGTGTGGAAATATCCGTCAGCGGTGAAAGCCTCTGCGTTGAGGTTGTCGCGCTTGTAGTAACCCTTCGTGATTGTCGGGCCTTTGAGCAGTATCTCGCTGTTCTCGCCAATCTTGATGTCGATGCCTTCTATCGGGCGGCCTATAGAGCCTATGGTGAACGGCTCGTCGCGATGGTCGCATGAAACGGTAGCAAGGCTCTCTGTGAGTCCGTAGCCGACAATCATCTTAATGCCGATGGAATGGACGAAAACCTCCACTTCTGGTGAAACGGTAGCACCTGCGGTAGGGAAGATGTTAGGCTTGAGGATACCCAGTTCCTTACGGATAAGCGAGAGGACGGTATTGTTTGCAATCTTGTATTTAAGGGCAAGAGTGATTGGAGGTCGCTTACCTTTAGCAAGATATTCTATGTTATGACTTGCACCAATTTCGAGAGCAGAGAGAAGGAGTTTTCTCTGGAATGGAGAGATCTTATCCATCTTCTCCTGAACACCGGCATATACCTTTTCCCAGAAACGTGGAACGGCAGACATACAGGTTGGGTGTGTCTCGCGCATAGACTGCTGAATCTCACGAGGGTTGGTGTTGATGATAAGCGTGGCACCTTCATAGAGTGAGAGGAAATCCCATCCACGCTCGAAGATATGAGTGATAGGAAGGAAGGTGATGACGCGGTCTTTCTCCCCTACAGGCACGCATTTGTCGTTTGCCTTGATTGCTGCGTGGAACTGGCTGTAGGTCAACATTACGCCCTTGCTGTCGCCAGAAGTTCCAGAGGTGTAGAGGATATTTGCAAGGTCTTCCTCGTTAGCCTGTTTCCAAAGATTCTCTACTTCTGACTGGCGTGGATAGCCATCAGCCATCTTGAGAAGGTCGGAGAAATATATGGATGTGGTGTCGTGGTTGGCACGAACAACCGATGGGTCATAGATAATGATGCGCTCAAGTGGCGGACAAAGAGCCTGAACACGACGTGCCTTGTCGTATTGTTCCTGTTCGCCTACGAAGAGAATGCGTATACCGGCATCGTTGATGACATACTGAATCTGCTCTTCGCTACTTGTTGCATAGAAAGGAATTGTAACGGCACGGATACCGAATGCTCCGAAGTCGGAACAGATGTACTGAAAGCAATTCTGGGAGAATACACCGATATTCTCCTGCACATGTACACCAAGATTTAGAAGGGCGTTGGAAACACGCTTAACCTTCTCGGCAAATCCCTTCCAGGATATTTCCTTCCAAGTTGCACCACCGAACTCACGGTAAACGAATACGGTTCTGTCACCGTATTTCTTTGCCTGTGCATAAGGAAGTTGAGAAAGATGGCATTTTGTAAGCATAATCCAGTTTAGATTTTCAACTTTTTCGCATGGCTCAAGTTGAAGGTTTTAAGGTTTGGAGGTTTTAAGGTTCTTAGGTCGGAGTGCTTATAACGAGGCTGACCTTATAACCTCATAACCTTTTAGCCTTATAACCTAACGAAGCTGAGCTTGCGAAACTTCTGTTATATTTAAATGCAAAAATAATAAATTAAGTCGAAATAAGGAAATGATAATCGTGTTTTTTTGTGTTTGAAGTGGAAAAAATAGAGAAAACACTCTATTATGTGCAGATTTTTATGTAAGTTTGCAGTCTCAAAACAAGAATTTATGACAATAGATGAACTTACCCAGGAAGCTGTTTCGCTTCTTCATAAACTCATAGCAACGCCAAGCGTAAGTCGTGATGAAAGCAAGGCTGCCGACATCATGCAGGAGACGATTGAATCCTATGGATTCACCCCTACCCGTGTTGGTAATAATCTTTGGATTCAGTCCGAGGATTGGTCGGATAACAGGCCAACGCTATTGCTCAATGCACATATTGACACGGTGAAACCGGTAGCTTCTTGGACTCGTGATCCTTTCGCTCCAACCATTGAAGGTGATACTCTGTATGGTCTTGGAAGTAATGATTGCGGTGGCGGACTTGTGTCGCTTCTTCAGGTGTTCAGGGAACTTGTTAATAGCAAGAAACCATTGTCATACAACCTTGTCTATCTTGCTTCATGCGAGGAGGAAGTGAGTGGGGTGAATGGTATCAGAAATGTTATCGACAAATTGCCTAAGATTGATGTTGCCATTGTGGGAGAACCAACTGGAATGCAACCTGCTGTGGCTGAGAAGGGACTAATGGTAATTGATATGACTGCCCACGGGAAATCTGGTCATGCGGCTCGTGGTGAGGGTATCAATGCCATCTATGAGGCACTTGATGACATGTGCTGGATAAGGAACTATAAGTATCAGAAGGTGAGTGATTTCCTTGGTCCTACGGTTATGAATCTTACTGTTGTGAATAGCGGTACTCAGCATAATGTCATACCAGATGAATGTAAGATGATTGTTGATGTCCGTACAAATGAGAACTATGACAATGAGGAGGTTTTCCGTTTCATAGATGAGCATACAAAGAGCGACTGTAAGGCACGTTCATATCATCTCCGTTCTTCAAAGATAAGTCTTGATCATCCACTTGTGAAGCGTTGTGTGGCAATGGGTAAGAAGCCTTTCGGCTCGCCAACTCTGAGTGATCAGGCACTAATGCCTTGGGAGTCTTTCAAACTTGGTCCGGGAGAGTCTTCACGTTCACATAGTGCCGATGAGTTCATAAGGATTTCAGAGATAAGGGATGCGATAGAGACGTATATCCGCCTCATAGCAGATTAGTTTATTCGACTTTTACAAGTTTAGATTTGCCTGGAAGGCAATACTATGAGTAACCGAGGTGCATACTCGACGAAGGAGAGGATGCCCTCGGGTAGAAACTATCGCTATCTTATATCAGCCTGGAAGGCTGTACCTTATTGGCTTTTCGTATGACCTTTCGCGATGTACTGCCTTCCAGGCAGAAGAAGGATTATGGGGTTTAATCCCCGCACATCCTCGTTTCACTTGTATGTACGGGGTTACTCATAGTATTACCTTCCAGGCAATTCCGAGTTTGCGAAGAATCAACTCAACAAATGATAGCTTCCGCCCGCCATTGAGATAACGACACCGTTCATCTCAAGCATGAAAAGGGCTGAATTTATCGTTCCAATAGGGAGATTTGTACGGATAGCGATTTCGTTAACGTGCAAATCTCTTTCTTTTAGGGCTTCAACAATAAGAGTCTCGTCTGGGGAGAATTCCGGGAACAATTCACGTTCTATTCCCTTGTTCTTGGCCTTTTCAAGAATGAGGTTACTATTCCAGTTCATTTCCGTTATGAAATCCTCTGCGGAAGTGATTAGTTGTGCCCCTTGTTTGCGTATAAGGTTATTACAACCTGCACTATATGGAGCATTTACGGCTCCTGGAAATGCGAATACATCTCGTGAGTAGCTGTTGGCAATATCGCAAGTGATGAGACCGCCACCTTTTGCTGCGCTCTCAACGAGAATGGTAGCATCGCTCATTCCTGCTACGATTCTGTTACGCTGAACGAAGTTGCGTTTTTCTGGTCGTGTGCCACGAGGATATTCTGATAATAATCCACCATGGGAAATCATCTCTTTTGCCGTGTTGCGATGTATGCTTGGATATATGGTGTCAAGTCCGTGAGCAAGCACACCGACGGTATCCATTCCAACCTTTAGGGCATTCCGATGGGCTTGTATATCCACGCCATAGGCAAGTCCGCTGATTACAAGAACATCTGGATTCGTTTCGTGTAAATCCTCGATGAAATGGCGGATTATGTCCTGTCCATAGACTGTACATTGACGAGTGCCTATGATGCTTATAACTTTTGCAGGATTGAGGTTTCCATTTCCGCAGAAATACAAAACAAGGGGAGCATCCTCACAATGGGTGAGGCGCTGAGGATAATTCTCATCACCGAAATGTAAAGCCTTGATGGAGTGTGCCTCGCAGAATTTCAGTTCCTGTTCTGCGAGGGCAAGGGCATCGTCAAGTCCAGAGAGCATCTGCTTCAAGTGAGGAGTTGCTTCTGCTATGGCATTTTCGATATGATGCCTGTTCTCAACGATGGCTGTAGCCGAACCTGCCTCTTGATATAGTTGCATCAACTGAAGAGGAGGTATTTGTGGCTTCAGCATTGTTAGTGCTATTGCGTTAAGTATTTCCATGAGACGATTATTGAGGTGTTAGTAATTATTCGGAGTAGATGACCTGAATGAGCATCTGACCGACAGCTTTTAGTGTGTTGATATCAAGATGTTCCATATCATCGTTTACGGTATGCCATGTAGGACCGAATGCACTCTGTCGACAATCAGGATAGAAAGGAATGACATCAACCGTTGGGATGCCTGCCTTGTTTACTGGTACGTGGTCGTCTGTTATTTGACCACCTACTTCATTCACAAAAACGCTGCTATAGCCTGCATGTCGAGCAGCTGACCATACCTTATCAACGATGGAAGCGGCATATCTCAGCGATAATTGCTCTTGATAGATTTTTGCGCCTTGTCCGCCAACCATATCAAGGAGAATGCCAAATTGTGGTTTGTTGTCCCCTGAAAGGTTCTTTGCCCAGTATTGTGCACCAAGAGCCCACGTGCTTTCGCTATCCTCACGGTTATCTGCCCATTGAGGGGTTCCATAGTCTTCGGCATCGAAGCATACAAGGTCAACGCCGATAGCAAGTGTAGTGTCATTCTGAAGAAGACGTGCCACTTCGAGCATTACTCCTACGCCTGAAGCACCATCGTTTGCTGCAAGGACAGGCTTATGCCAGTTGGTGGAATCTGGATCATTATCAGCCCATGGACGGCTATCCCAATGAGCGCAAATAAGAATGCGTCGCTGTGCTTCTGGGTTGAAATGAGCTATGATATTGGTGGAATGGAGCTTTGTGCCATCCCAACCTGTGAGATCTGCCTTCTGTGTCTCTACTTCTAGACCAAATCCCTTAAATTTATTGACAATCCATTCCTCACATAGGTCATGCGCCTTGCTGTTCATTGTTCGTGGACCGAAATCGCATTGTGCCTGACAATAAGCCATAGCAGAATCTGCAATGAAAGCAGGACCTACTGGTTGGAGAACTTCTTCTACTTGCTTGTTGCTTTTACAAGAAGAGAAAAGAGTTGCAACTATGAGGAAACTAAGGAAAATATATTTGCTATTCATATATAAGTTTTATTTTACTTTTTGAACCTCTTCCATTACGCGGAGCCAGTTACCTCCCCATATCTTTGCTATATCACTTTCGGAATAGCGACGACGAAGAAGCTGACGTGTGAACTGCTGGATATCGGAAGCATCACGCATTCCGCATACGCCACCGTCACCATCAAAGTCAGTACCGATACCGACATGGTCAATGCCCATAATATCTATGGCATGTTCAAGATGCTTGATTCCATCGAGGATATCGGCTTCACCAGTCTTCTGCAAGAATCCGTGATAGAAGGTGGTATGCACGACACCTCCCTTTGCTGCTATGGCACGCAATTGATCATCGGTCAGATTGCGTGGATGGTCACAAAGGATGCGGGAGTTGGAATGAGAGCATACGATAGGCTTCTCGCTGATTTCAAGGGCATCATAGAAACTCTTCTCACCTGCATGGCTCATATCTACCATGATGCCGAGGCGGTTCATTTCCTTGATTACCTGTTCGCCAAACTCTGAAACGCCATTATGCGTATTGCAGCCACGGGCAGAGTCGCAGATGTCATTATCGCCATTATGGCAAAGAGTCATATATACTATGCCCCTATCCGCAAAATGCCTCAGTTTGTCAAGGCTGTGCTCAATGGCAAGACCATTCTCGATTCCGAGCATAATGCTCTTCTTGCCCATCTGCTTGTTGGCATAGAGATCTGCGGATGTTCGGGCAATACCAATATATTGAGGTGCTTTCGCAACGGTTGATTCTATGATGTCAAATATGGAATCAGCGTAGGTGGATGGTGTAATTGACGTTCCTCGCTTTGGGAAGTTAGGATTTATGTTCTCGTAAAACTCCTGACCTTCCTTCGGCTGTGGAAGATAAGCCACCATGATAGTAGCATCCTGACGACCATCTGTCATCTTATGGAGATCAACAAGGATGTGGCTGTCTCGCTTCGTGAAGTCAACGCCTTCGTGGAAGAACATTGGAGTGTCACAATGGGTGTCGAGAGTAAGGATGCGAGAATGTAGTTCTCCCACATTCTTATATTCCTTTGCAGAGTCAACGAGCCATTTGAACAGAGGAAGTCCATCCTTGCCTAGCCATTCAGGATGCCATTGCACACCCATCACGTTCTTGTATTCGGTACTCTCAATAGCCTCTATGATACCATCCTTTGAATGTGCTGTGGCACGGAAAAGAGAGCCTGGATTATCAACAGCCTGATGATGGAAAGAGTTGACGTAAAGGGTGTTGGGTGTTGGGTGTTGGGTGTTGGCGGTTTGGAAAAAGATGCCATGAAGCATACTTCCTTCTTCTATAGTGACCGAATGAGTAGCTTCTTCTCTATCTGCGTCCTGTGAATGCTTGATTGTAGCCTGTGAACTGATATCCTGTGCAACGTGCCCTCCAAGAGCCATCGCAAGTGTCTGTATGCCTCGGCATATTCCCAAAACGGGAATCTGCTTGTTGTATGCAAGACGAGTTAGAATAAGCTCGGCAGCATCACGCTCCTTGTTTATATTATGGAGCTTTGGTGAAGGCTCTTCTCCACACCATAGCGGGTTATAGTCGCCACCACCCGTTAGCAGAATACCATCCACTTTCTCAAGAGTGTCGGCAATTATTGCTGTATCGGCAATGGGTGGTATAATAACAGGAACGCCACCGGCGTTGATGATCTGCTTGTAATAGCGATCGCGCACCGTGGCGTCTATATCTGAATAGTTTGCCGTTATGCCAATGACAGGACGGTTCTCTGCTTCTGGAAAGTTCTCGTAAGCAGAAACTAAAAGTTCATCTAAGGAGAAGCTCATACTTCGTATTTATCATGATGAAGAGAGTGGATTACTCTTCTGCGCGAACTGGAATCTCACGCTTGATGCTCTGTTCCAACGAGATAAGGGTCTCTGTTGATACAACGCCGTGGATGCATTGCAACTGATTGTTGAGCAAATGCATAAGCTGCTCGTTGTCACGAACATAGAGCTTTACGAGCATTGTATAAGGACCAGTAGTGAAGTGGCATTCCACAATCTCTGGGATATTCATAAGCTGCTTAACCACATCCTTGTACATGGAACCGCGCTCAAGTCGGATACCAACATAGGTACAAGTGCTGTAACCAAGTGACTTTGGGTTTACATCGAAACCGCTACCTGTTATAACGCCGTCTTCAATAAGGTGCTGCACACGTTGGTGAATAGCTGCACGTGATACTCCACATTCTGCTGCTACGTCCTTGAAAGGAATACGGGCGTTGAGAGCCAGGATGCTTAGGATTTTCTTGTCAAGTCTGTCAATTTTTTCCATCTCGATTATTGAGTAATAAATTGGGTTTCTTATAATCTATCGTCAGTGTTTGACTCATATTGTAAGCAAAAGTACTCAATAAACCTGAATTGTGCAACATTTTGACAGAAAAATTATTAAAAAGTCGTTATTTTGCTAACAAATTAACACTTTTTGCCATTTCAAGAGCCTTATTTTCGGCAGCTTCCATGATTTCACGCTCTCCAGGTCCCTTATCGTTGATACCACAGAGGTGCAAAATTCCATGGATAATAACCCTGAACAGTTCTTCTTCGTAGGTCTTGCCAAAGAGTTCGGCATTGCTCTTCACAGTATCAAGACTAATCACAAGGTCGCCATTGATTATATCATCTTCATCATAGTCGAAGGTGATAATGTCGGTGTAATAGTCATGGCCAAGATACTCGTTGTTGACTTCAAGAATCTTCTCGTCGTCAACGAACATATAACCGACCTCGCCAATCTTACGACCATACGAAGCGGCTACCTGTTTAATCCATGCAGAAGTGTCGCGTTTGCGAATCTTCGGCATCTTTACGTTTTCTGAATTATAGCTAATCATAAGGATAATTACAAATTACATTACACTTTACCCTTTACTCTTTACCCTTTCCGCTTGGCAGGAACTTACTTACATCTTTACCGAACATTTCCAATGTCCTTATCATGCTTGATGAGAGTGCGGAAAGCTCTGGGCGAGAGTAGAAAAGGATAGTATCTAAGCCATCGCTAAGCAACTTGTTGAAGTCTGCTTGGTCACGCTCGTACTCATAATCCTTGATTGAGCGGACACCCTTCACGATAGCCACGGCCTTATGCCTTTCAGCAAGATCCACGGTCAGGTCTGAGTATGCCTCCACAATTACGCGAGAGTCATTCTCATAAACCTTCCTTATCTTAGCTACGCGCTCCTCAATCTCAGGACTCATAAAGCCTTCCTTTGTGCTTTTATCAGGATTGTATCCAATACCGATTACAATCCTGTCGAAGATCTTAAGCGCACGCTCCACTATGTCTGCGTGACCGATAGTGAAGGGATTGAATGTGCCGGTGAAAAGTGCTGTCTTCATAGCTTAATCAAAGAATGATGGACTTATGATGTTACTGTTAGTGCGATACATGTCCCTGCCAAGATGGTTGTAGGCAAGTTCGGTGACCATACGGCCTCTTGACGTTCTCTTGAGGAAACCTTCCATGATGAGGTAAGGCTCATATACATCCTCTATGGTTCCTGCATCCTCACCAATAGCTGTTGCGATGGTTCCGATACCCACAGGACCACCTTTGAACTTATCGATGATGGTGGTGAGAATCTTGTTGTCGATATCATCAAGACCGTATTCATCGATGTTAAGGGCGGTGAGAGCCACCTTTGCTATCTTTGTGTCAATATTGCCGTTGCCTTTCACCTGAGCAAAATCTCGCACACGACGGAGAAGACCGTTTGCGATACGAGGCGTACCTCTTGAACGACGTGAAATCTCATCTGCAGCCTCGTCATTTATAGGCATTCCGAGAAGTCGGGCAGAACGTTTTATGATACGTGAGAGAGTATCAGGATCGTAATATTCAAGGTGCATATTGATGCCGAAACGAGCACGCAGAGGAGCTGTGAGAAGTCCGCTACGGGTAGTTGCACCAATAAGCGTGAATGGGTTGAGGTCTATCTGAATAGAACGTGCAGACGGACCCTTATCTATCATGATATCAATACGATAGTCCTCCATTGCCGAATACAGGTATTCCTCTACGACTGGTGAAAGACGATGAATCTCATCGATGAAGAGCACATCGTTGGTTTCAAGGGATGTGAGGATACCGGCAAGATCGCCCGGCTTATCGAGCACAGGACCGGAAGTGATCTTGAAACCCACGCCGAGTTCGTTGGCAATGATGTTGCTGAGAGTCGTCTTGCCAAGTCCCGGAGGTCCATGGAGTAGGGTGTGGTCGAGAGGTTCTCCACGGAACTTTGCAGCTTCCACAAAGACCTGCAGATTCTCCACAACACTCTTCTGACCACTGAAATCCTCGAATTGCAGCGGACGTAATGCTTTCTCAAATTCCTTCTCGGAACTCGATATGCGTTCTTCGTGTATGTTGAAGTCTTCTGTCATTAGGTGGCAAAGTTACTCATTTTTCTTGAATGGGCAAAAAATATGAGCATATAATTCTCGTTTTTCGGCTATTTATATTATTTTTGTAGCGGAAAAGAAATCACTCACCTGAAATCCGGTTTGAATGAACATATCAGAAGCTACTATCGATTTTGTTTGCAAGCATGCAAATGATGATGTAAGGAAACTCGCGCTCTCGGCAAAGAAAGCGGAGGGTCTTGACCTGTCATTTGCCCTTGATCAGATTGCTGGCAGACAGAAGGCGCGAGTTAAGCTTCCTTCGTGGTTTGCTTTGGCTGATAGGGCTCTGGGTGAGGGTGAGACCTTGGATGAGGCTCATTTCCTTGTCTTTCCGCCTCATATATCTATGGAGCAATGCTCGTCTGAGCAAACGGCACGCTACAAGAAGAGCGTGCTTGATCGCATTCTCTCCTCTATTCTCGACCATCCTTGGTCGAGAAATGCCCATTTCATCGATATAACGGGTGGTTTTGGTGTGGATTTCTCCTATCTTGCGCAAGGCTTTGCTGAGGCCACATACGTGGAGCGACAAGAACATCTATGTGAGATTGCAAGGCATAACTTTCCGTTGCTCGGTTTGCCTCATGCGAATGTCATTTGTAAGGAACTTGAAACTCCGCTTGAACTCCCATTCTTAGGGAACGGACTTGGAACGGACTTGAAGCGAAGGAGAAGCGAAGGAGAAGCGGACCAGAAAGAGACAGTGGTCTTTATAGATCCTGCCCGTCGTGATACTAATGGCAACAGAACGTATGCTATTGGCGATTGTACCCCAAATATCCTCGATTTCATCGGGGAATTGCTGAAGAGAACGGCTGTTGTGATGGTGAAGCTATCGCCTATGCTCGACTGGCATCAGACGGTAGAGGATATAAATCGCGCGTCCGGTTCGGGTAATGCCGTTAGGGAAGTTCATATCGTGTCAACTCAGAATGAGTGTAAGGAACTATTGCTTGTACTTTCTGAGAGAAATGAGAGTGAGATGGAGGTGTATTGTGTGAATGATGATGATGTTTTTGTCTTTACTCCAAGCGAAAACAAAGTCGTGACATTTGAGCCTAAGCCGTCAAAAAAGCTCTTTGTGCCTAATGCGTCTGTAATGAAAGCTGGGTGTTTTTCTGAAGTGGAAAGCCGTTTTGGAATAAGGCAGATTGCACGTAATTCGCATCTCTTTGTTGGAAGTGAGGATATTTTAGGCTTTCCTGGTCGTGTATTTGATATTGAATGTGTCACAACAATGAATAAGAAGGAAATGAAAAAAGCACTTGATGGAATTGATAGGGCGAACATTTCGGTCAGGAACTTCCCTCTTTCGCCAGAACAGCTTCGTAAAAGATTAAAAATCAAAGATGGCGGAGATGTCTATTTGTTCGCTACAACAGACGAAAATGATGAACATATTATATACGTGTGCAAAAGGTGATATGTTATAATAGCAATCTATGCGCTAAAAATACAATATTTTTGCACTTTGTCCTATTTTGGCCGTAAAAACCAAAATACTTGCTCAAAAATTTGGTTATATTATAAATTATGTGTAAATTTGCACGGATTTATTTTTGAGTACGGAAAATGTCCGTGCTTTTGATGTATAATTAAGACAATAAAAATTTTTTTTCATTACGATGAACGTAATTTCAAAAACAGTCTCTCTTCCTGATGGTCGTCAGATCACCATTGAGACCGGTAAGCTCGCAAAGCAGGCTGATGGTTCATGTACCCTGAAGATGGGTAACACAGTGCTCCTCGCCACTGTTTGCGCAGCAAAAGATGCAGTTCCTGGAACAGATTTCATGCCACTGCAGGTTGAGTATCGCGAGCAGTACGCTGCAGCAGGTCGTTTCCCTGGTGGCTTCACAAAGCGTGAGGGCAAGGCAAGTGACGAGGAAATCCTCACATGCCGTCTTGTTGACCGCGCACTTCGTCCACTGTTCCCAAGCGATTTCCACGCAGAGGTTTATGTTAATGTTCTCCTCTTCTCTGCTGACGGCGTAGATCAGCCTGATGCACTTGCAGGTTTCGCTGCTTCATGTGCACTGGCATGTTCAGATATTCCATTTGAGTGCCCAATCTCTGAGGTACGTGTAGCTCGTATCAATGGCGAGTTTGTTATCAACCCTACTTTCGAACAGATGAAGGAAGCAGATATGGACCTTATGGTAGGTGCTACTGCTGACAACATCATGATGGTTGAGGGTGAGATGAAGGAGGTTCAGGAGGCTGACCTTCTCAATGCCCTCAAGGCTGCACACGCTGCTATCAAGCCAATGTGTGAGCTCCAGAACGAGCTTATGAAGGAGCTTGGTACTGACAAGAAGCGTGAGTACTGCCACGAGGTTAACGACGATGAGCTTAAGGAGCAGGTTAGAACCGAGTGCTACCAGAAGGCTTACGACGTTGTTAAGCAGGCTCTCGAGAAGCACGCTCGTGCAGAGGCTTTCGAGGCTATCATCACAGAGTTCAAGGAGAAGTATGCTGCTGCTCACACAGACCTCACAGAGGATGAGCTTGAGGAGAAGAATACTCTCGCTGACAAATACTATCACGATGTGGAGAAGGACGCTATGCGTCGTTGTATCCTTGATGAGGGTGTTCGTCTTGACGGTCGTAAGACTGACGAGATCCGTCCTATCTGGTGCGAGGTTTCTCCACTCCCAATGCCTCACGGCTCTTCTATCTTCACTCGTGGTGAGACACAGTCTCTCACAACTTGTACCCTCGGTACAAAGCTTGATGAGAAGATGGTTGACGGTGCTCTCGAGAAGTACTACATGAAGTTCCTCCTCCACTATAACTTCCCTCCATTCTGTACAGGTGAGGCTAAGGCTCAGCGCGGCGTAGGTCGTCGTGAGATTGGTCACGGTCATCTCGCATGGCGTGGTTTGAAGGGGCAGATTCCTGAGGATTTCCCTTACACAGTACGTGTAGTATCTCAGATCCTTGAGTCTAACGGTTCTTCTTCAATGGCTACTGTATGTGCTGGTACTCTTGCTCTTATGGATGCAGGTGTTCCAATGAAGAAGCCAGTTTCTGGTATCGCAATGGGTCTTATCAAGAACCCAGGTGAGGATAAGTACGCAGTTCTTTCTGATATCCTCGGTGATGAGGATCACCTTGGTGATATGGACTTCAAGACAACTGGTACAAAAGACGGTCTTACAGCTACTCAGATGGATATCAAGTGTGACGGTCTGTCATACGAGATTCTTGAGAAGGCTCTCGCACAGGCAAAGGCTGGTCGTGAGCACATCCTCGGATGTATCACAAATACAATCGCTGAGCCACGTAAGGAGCTTAAGCCACAGGTTCCACGTATCGTTGAGATTGAGATTCCTAAGGAGTTCATCGGTGCTGTTATCGGTCCTGGCGGTAAGATCATCCAGCAGATGCAGGAGGAGACAGGTGCTACTATCACAATCGACGAGGTTGATGGTGTAGGTAAGGTACAGGTTTCTGCTCCAAATAAGGATTCTATCGATGCTGCTCTCTCTAAGATTAAGGGTATCGTTGCTATCCCAGAGGTTGGTGAGGTTTACGAGGGTACAGTTCGTTCTATCATGCCTTACGGATGTTTCGTTGAGATTCTCCCAGGTAAGGACGGTTTGCTCCATATCTCAGAGATTGACTGGAAGCGTCTTGAGACAGTAGAAGAGGCTGGTATCAAGGAGGGTGACAAGATTACCGTTAAGCTCCTCGAAATCGACCCTAAGACTGGTAAGTACAAGCTCTCTCATCGTGTTCTCGTAGAGAAGCCTGCTGACTATGTTGAGCGTGAGCGTCGTCCACGTCCAGAGCGTGGTGAGCGTCGTCCTCGTCCAGAGCGCGGTGAGCGTCGTCCACGTCCAGAGCGTCGTAATGAGAATCACGAGCCAAAGGATTTCAATGACTCTCTCGATCACGAAATGTAATATAGATAACATGAATTAATATGTGGAGGATGTGCCTATGCACATCCTCCTTGTTTTTTCTGTATAAATGTGAGGATTGATTTGTTTGTTATGACTCGGACAAATACCATATTTATGGGATTGTATGCGTTAATCATCTCAAAATGCTTTGTTTCCTCAGTATTATTTCGTATCTTTGCATCCTAAAATTAGACAAATGGCTAAATACGATATAAATAAGGTAAGGGAAGATTTTCCTATTCTCTCTCGTGAGGTTTATGGAAAGCCTCTCGTATATTTAGATAATGGTGCTACGACACAGAAGCCTCTTTGTGTGCTCGATGCTATGCGTGAGGAGTATCTCAACGTGAATGCGAATGTGCATCGTGGAGTTCACTATCTATCGCAACAGGCAACTGATCTTCATGAGGCTGCCCGTGAGAAGGTACGCCAGTTCATCAATGCAGAGAAGACTTCGGAGATAATCTTCACACGCGGAACTACAGAGTCAATGAACCTTGTGGCAAGTTCCTTCTGTGATGGTTTCCTGAAAGAGGGAGACGAGGTGGTGATTTCAACTATGGAGCACCATTCCAATATCGTGCCTTGGCAGTTACAGGCTTTGAAGAAGGGTATCGTACTTCGTGTCATCCCTATGAGCGATGAGGGTGTGCTTGATATGTCTGCTTTCGAAGGCTTGCTTTCAGAAAAGACAAAGCTCGTGAGCGTGGCTCATGTCAGTAATGTGCTCGGTACTGTTAATCCTGTCAAGGAAATCGTAAGGAAGGCACATGAGCGTGATATTCCTGTTCTTATAGACGGAGCTCAGAGTGCTCCTCATATTGCCATTGATGTTCAGGATTTGGATTGCGATTTCTTCGCTTTTTCCGGACATAAGATGTATGGTCCTACGGGTATAGGTGTGCTCTATGGCAAGGAGAAATGGCTTGAGAAGATGCCTCCATATCAGGGTGGTGGTGAGATGATTGGTACTGTTTCCTTCGAGAAGACAACATACGCAGACCTACCTTTCAAGTTCGAGGCAGGAACACCAGACTATGTAGCTACTCATGGTTTGGCACGTGCAATCGACTATATGCTCGACCTTGGTATTGACAATATTACTGCCCATGAGCAGGAGCTTACCAAGTATGCTATGGAGAAGATGCAGGCTATTGAGAATATGCGAATCTTTGGTACTGCTCCTGAAAAAGATGCTGTTATAAGTTTCCTTGTTGGTGACATTCATCATCTTGATATGGGTACTCTTCTTGACCGTCTTGGCATTGCTGTTCGTACTGGACATCATTGTGCAGAGCCTCTGATGCACAGGCTTGGCATTCAGGGTACGGTTCGTGCATCCTTCGCTCTATATAATACTAAGGAGGAAGTAGATACTCTCGTTGCAGGAATAGAACGTGTAAGTAAGATGTTCTAATGGAGAAGCTTAGGACAATAGAGATGAATCGCCTTTCCGTGGAGGAATTCCACGAGGCGAAGAAGATGCCATTGGTAGTGGTATTGGATGATGTGCGCTCTTTATATAATGTGGGAAGCGTTTTTAGAACTGCTGATGCTTTTCGTGTTGAGGCTATATACCTTTGTGGCATTACAGCTACACCAAATAGTACTCTCAAGGCTCAGCAAGAGATTCATAAGACCGCCCTTGGAGCAGAGGAAAGCGTGGAGTGGAAATACTTTGCCAATGCTCTTGAGGCTATCAGGGAACTGAAGGCAAGAGGATATAAGTTGCTTGCCGTTGAGCAATGTCACGGCTCCACCATGCTTCAGAACTATGCCATAGACAATCAGCCATGTGCTGTTGTTCTCGGCAATGAGGTGAAGGGAGTTCATCAAGAGGTGATTGACGAATGTGACGGATGTCTTGAAATCCCTCAGTTTGGTACTAAGCATTCACTCAACGTTTCCACAACGGCAGGAATCATTATCTGGAAGTTTGCAGAATCTACCCTTTAAAACTATTTATATCATGATTTGTTTGTTGTTGTACAGGGATGAAAATGCAGGTGTAATCATGTGGATGTTGTAAATATGGGTGGATTGATGATGAATATCATAACTACCCTGACCATATTTTTACTTTTTTTTACTTTTTTTAGTAACAAATTTTGCCGATTCGTTTTTTAATTGTACCTTTACACCCGAAAATTGGAAACTGATACCATTTTATGGGTGACAAGTCCTATTTTCTTCGCGTGAGGATTCACTCGAAAACCTAAATCTGACACCCCTCTGTGAGTGATAATTAATATTTCATCAGACTAAACCCCAAAAGACGATATAAATTAACTAAAAAAGAAAGATGATGAGAAAACGTTTGTTCTTTGTACTTACTCTGTTTGCTATGTGCTCTTTGGCATTCGGACAGAAGAAGTTCTCAAAAATTACAGCAGCTGATTTTGCTACCCCTTCGGAGGCTGCAGATTCTTCAGTAGATGCAGTGTATATCTACGAGATCGGTGATACCCATTTTGATGCTTCCGGAAACGGTCTTATTATGAAAACTCAAGTTAAGGTGCGTATGCAGATCGTTACTGAGAAAGGTAGAGATTATGCCAATAGATCTATTGTCTATTATCATAACCCCAAGCTTTCCCCAAGCCAGAATGAAAACGTAATGAACATAGATGCTGCTTCTTATAATCTTGTTGATGGCAAGGTTGTAAAGACCAGTATGTCAAGTAAATATATATTCAAGGAGCAGACAACAGATAAGTTGATGCGCTTGAAATTCTCTATTCCTGAGGTAAAGGTAGGATCTATCATTGAATATAAGTTTATACTTACAAGTCCTCGATATGCAGACATACCTACGTGGGTGTTCCAGCATTCAGAACCTGTAAGATATACCTATTATACTGCAACTATTCCAGAATGGTATAAGTATCATGTGGAACTTCGTGGCTCTTCTACATTGAAGAGTAAGCAGGATCGTACCACCCTTCAGGTTATGTTGCGAGGAGGCACAGTGTCATTGGATGCTACGAGATATACTTTCGAGGGTGAGAATCTGCGTGCCTTAAAGAATGAGAAGTTCATCTATTGCCAGGATGATTATGCACAGCGTGTGGATTTTGAGCTTAGAGGCGTAGAGGTTCCTGGTGAGGTATATAAGAACTATACTAGCACATGGAATGATGTTCGTAAGTATCTTCAGGATGAATATGAGATGGATTCACGTCAGAAAATAAAGAATCCATATGCAGAGGAGATGAAGTCACTTGACCTTGAAGGTAAGTCTGTCCCTGTTAAGGCTTCGCTTATCCTTGCATTCCTCAAGAGCAAGTTGAAATGGAATAAGGAATATAAGTTGTATTGTAAGAATCCGTTGGGAGTTCTTAAAGAAGGCAAGGGCTCGAATATAGAGCTCAACTATATTTATATGTCAATGCTGAGGGATGCAGGTATCAAATCAACTCCTTTGCTTATCAGGGCACGTTCTAAAGGACGTCTGCCAATGACCTATGCAAGTATAGATAAACTGAACACGTTTGTCGTTGCCTTCCCTGATGAAAACGGAGCTTTGCTCTTTGCAGATTGTTCTTCTGACTATGGAGATGTCAACGTATTGCCAGATGACTTGATGGCAGAAGGTATTCTGTATGACCCTAATATTACGAAGACTCCTAATGAGGGTGCAGTAAGAGGTGAGATATATGCCCTTTCTGATATCAGGGGTAATGCAACAAATACCCGTATCAATTGTGTTGTAACTCCTGATGGTCAATTGGCAGGACAGAGAATAAACACCCATATTGGTTATAATGCATTGTCTTATAAGGAATCCTATCACGAGATGGAGGATAGCCTTGCTATGATTGAGAAAAAAGAGAAGGGCCTTGAGTGCAAGATTTCTTCTTTCAGAACAAGGAATGCCGAGGGCGTAGGTCGTGCTGTTGAGGAGAGAATACGTTTCTCTAAAGAGACAATTGTTGATGGTGACAAGATATACTTCAACCCTATTGTCTTTGCAGATGAGAAGACGAACTATTTCATCAAGCCAGATCGTGTGCTGCCTGTAGAGTTCCCTGCTGCCCAGACTACTACGATAACTTCGGTAGTTACACTTCCAGAAGGATATGTAGTTGAGGAGATGCCTAAGCCTGAGACTGTTCAGCTGCCTGGCTATCTTGCTGTTACCATTTCCTTCGAGATGCAGGAAAATAATCTTGTGACAAAATACCAGAGTATTGTTGACAATACCTTTATTCCTGCTACAGAGTATGCTAATCTTCAGGAATTCTGGAATAAGGTTCTGAAGATAAACTCTATGATGGTTTGCCTGAAGAAATCTTAACGATCTTCTATGAAACGACTTTGTTCTACAATATTATTATGTTCTGTAGCAGCTTTTGCTGTTGCTCAGGATGTTTGGCGTGCGTCTGACATTGCCGACTCGCTGAAACGTGAGGCCTATTCCGTGGTGCGTGACTATCAGGCCACGGTTACTGCCAGTTCGAAGAAATCAATGACTACGCATTATCGTAGGGTAGTTACTATTCTCAACAAGAAAGGTGATGACCATGCTTTGTGGAACTGTACTACGGATGATTTCTCGCAGCTTACCTCGTTTAGCGGAAAGATATACGACGAGCAGGGCAGGGTGAAACAGAAATTGAAGCGTAGTGATGTACATACGTCACAATATTCTCAGCATCTTGCCACAGACAACCAGAAGAATTATGTAGAACCACCAGTCATGGACTATCCATATACTATAGAATATGACTGGGAGGTGAAGTCGTCAAATGGATATGTGGAATATGATTTCTTCTCTCCTGTATGGTATGACCGTCAGGCTTTGGAGAAAGCATCGTTCAAGGTAACTGTTCCTACGGGTACAAAGATCAGATACATGGGTTTGCCTCATGAGCAGAATCCTCAGAAGCAAGGAGATGGAAAGAATGACGTGTATGTATGGAATATGCCTGCAATGCGTTGTTTAATAGACGAGGAGTATGACGATCATTCCTTGTATATCTGCCCATCTGTTATCGCAATTCCTTATGAGTTTGTGTTTGGCGAAAGCTCTGGCATTCTCGATACTTGGGAGAATAAGGGTAAGTGGTATTATCAGCTTGCTGAAGGTAGGGGAACCCTTTTGCCTGCTGACAAACAGAAGGTAAAGGAACTTACTGCTAATTGCACAAACGATAAGGAAAAGATAGCAGCCTTGTATAAGTATCTTGGGGAGAAAACCCGATATGTCAGTATTCAGCTTGGTATTGGCGGTTGGCAACCTATGAAGGCTGAGGAAGTTGGCAAGACTGGTTTTGGTGATTGTAAGGCTCTTACCAACTATATGCAGGCTTTGTTGAAAGAGGCAGGCATAGAGTCATGCCAGACTATCATCAGTACCCGCTATTCTGAATTGCTGAAGGATTTCCCGAATATGCACCAAACAAACCATGTTATTCTGACCATACCACAGGCAGATGGAAGTAATATGGTTGTGGAATGTACTAACCCTCAGTTGCCTCTTGGTTTTGTTTCTGGAGACTATGCCGGACATCAGGCTTTGCAGGTTGTTAATGGTATGGGTAAGTTGATTCGCATTCCTGAATATACTCCTGATAACAATTACGAGACGTTAGTTGCAGATGTTCAGTTGCAGGCTGATGGAAAGTCTGTTATCAAGTTCTCTGCCGACCACTATGGTGAGCGCTATGAAGGTGTTCGTTCAATTGTCTATCAGGATGACAAGAAACGTAAGGAGCGTGTCGGTCATTGGATTAGCCTTCAGGATCCTGTTGTGGAGAGTGTTAAGGTGAACGAGACAAAGACTGGTGTTCCGCATCTCGATGTGCAGAGTGAGGTGAAGGGAACATACGGTAAGGTGAATGGCAATAAGATTTTTATCAATTGTAATCCTTTCCGTGATATTCATACACCACGTTTCCGCAAGGATAGGACTCGTCCTATTATTGCTGAAAGCACATACCGTTTTGACGATGAGATTAGAATTGCCCTTCCTGAAGGCTATGTCTATCCAGCAGGACAGAGTGCAGATTCTTCTACAACTGATTTTGGAAGCTACACCCTTGACATCAAACAGGATGGTCAGAAACTTATAATAAAGACATGTATTACAATCAACAAGGGCAGATTTGATATCAGTCGTAAGGATGATTTCGCAGGTTTCCGCGAGAAAGTATCAAAGATGTTTAGGAAACAGATAATAGTAGAAAAGAAATAAATCATTCTTTCGTCTTTCCTTCTAATTGCATCTGCTCTGTCTTTGTTGATCCTCCGAACCAAACTCGATGAACCTTCGCTCTTTGTTCGCTCTAAGAGCGGACTTTCATCGAGTTTGGTTCCTTGGAATATAGGAGGCACTTCGAATTTAGAGTGGAGGAAAAGGTGTAAAGTGGAGAGAGGAGTCTTCGGATTGTAGTGGATAATAATCAGTAGAAGTGGAATATTGTAAAGCTTCTGAAAGTATTCTCAAAACAAACGACGTTATGAATTATAGATTAGCAACCATCGATGATTTTGAGGAAATCATCGGTATATATCATTCTGCCATTGATGCTATGAATGCTGATGGTATAATGCAATGGGATGAGATTTATCCCACAGCAGATGATATCCGTAAGGATATTGATACACAAGAGATGTATGTTGGTTTGAAGGATTCCCAAATCTGTGTTGCCTATACTCTTAATAAGGAGTCTGATGCTCAGTATCAGAATGCTTCATGGCTTGGTGGCATAAACTATATCGTTGTACATCGTCTTTGTGTAGCTCCAAAGTTTCAGCATCAGCATATTGCGAGAGATACCATGGAGCATATTCATAATGAGTGTAGAGGATATGGTATTAAGGCTGTGCGTCTTGATGCCTTCACAGAGAATCCATACGCCCTCGCACTCTACGAGAACTTAGGATACCAGAAGCGTGGAGAGGCTGTATGGCGAAAGGGAAAGTTCAACCTTTATGAACTTCTTCTTTAGTCTTATCTCAGAAGTTGTTTAGTTGAAATGGAATATCGTAGTACTTCTGAACGTTTCCCCAGGTCTTAGAATTGTAGAAGGCCATTGTGGATTGTTGGGGGAATCAGGGAAATGCATAGTCTCGAAACAGACGGCATTTCTGCGATTATGAGGCTTTCCGTTCTTGCCAATCATATTTCCTTTGTGCCCGTTGGCTGTATAGATCTGCAAAGCAGGCTCGGTGGTATAGACTTCTATGGTCATATCTGTATGATTATCCACGAGACGGGCGGCAAGTCTTGATAAATCCCCGTTTGTATTCAGTTTATAGCAATGGTCATAGCCTTTGGTTACATTAAGCTGGATGTTTGGGGCATCTATTCTTTCACCTATGAGATGAGGTGTACGGAAGTCGAATGGGGTGTCTTTTACAGCAGCCAGTTTTCCAGTTACTCGTTTGCTCATATCATATAGCGCAAAACTGTCTGCGTCAAGCCATAACTCTTCTTCAAGCACATTAGAGGCATGGTCACCTGTGAGATTGAAGAAATTATGATTGGCAATATTGACAACGGTAGGTTTGGTGGTTGTCGCCTTATAGTCAATACGTAGATCCTGCTTCTGGGTCAAAGTATAGGTCACGTCGAGTGTCAGCTCGCCCGGAAATCCATTTTCCCCGTCAGGAGAGACATAACGCATGGTAATAGTAGTGTCATTATGAGAGAGGATATCCCACATTCGTTCAGAGAAGTTAGGGGAACCGCCATGAGAACAATCTCCGTGATGCCTGATCTGGAGCATATATTCATTATCGTCTATTTTAAGGTATCCTCCCGTTATTCTGCCTATGTATCTTCCAACTACAGCACCAAAATTCTGCCTTTCCAACGTGTATTGGTCAAGACTGTCAAAACCAAGGGCGATGTCTGTATTTCTGAATTTTAGCTGCTGAATACGTGCTCCATAATCCATTACCTTCATTTCCAGGTTTGGGGCATGAAGGGTATAGGTCTTGATTTCTTCTGGCTGTGCATAGGAGAATAAGGATATGGAGATAAGTATGAGGCTAATAATGTATTTATTCATTGGATATAGAGTAATTAGTTACTATTTGGGGACAAAGATAACATTTTTTCTGAAATTTTTATTATCTTTGCCGGAAAAATTTGTAAAAAACATGCTAAAGAATCACTTTTACGAGGGAAAGATAGAAGCTGGATGTGATGAGGCAGGAAGAGGATGCCTTGCAGGCTCGGTTTTTGCTGCTGCTGTGATATTGCCAGACGACTATCAGAATGATATGCTGAATGACTCTAAGCAACTTACGGAGAAGAAACGCTATCTCCTTCGTGAGCAGATAGAGCGTGATGCCGTAGCATGGGCTGTCGGAATAGTTACAGCAGCCGAGATTGATAAGATCAACATCCTTAATGCCTCTATCCTCGCCATGCACAGGGCTCTCGACCAGTTGAAGGTGAGACCTGAGGCTATAATTGTGGATGGCAATAAGTTCAAGCCATATCGTGAGCCTATAGGAAATAATGCAAAGCTCTCTTCTTTTGAGAGAAAGGAGGGAGAGCCACTTCCTCATACCACTATCGTAAAGGGTGACGGAAAATACCTTGCTATTGCGGCTGCCTCAATTCTTGCAAAGACATACAGGGATGACTATATGAATGAGATTGATACGGAATATCCAGCCTATCAATGGAAGAAGAACAAGGGCTACCCAACTAAGGCTCATTATGCCGCTATTCGCGAGATTGGACCTTCACCTTATCACAGACTTACGTTCAAAGGTGTTGTCGATACGCAGTTAGAAATAGACTTTGATAACTAACGTGGCTCTATTGTACCTCCCATGTAAGTCCGTACCAAAGTCGGTGTAAGTCCCATTTTCCTCCCATTCTATGGAACGGACCAGAAGCGGATTAGAAGCGAAGGAGAAGCGGACCTGAAGTAAATGAAAAGAGAAAATGAATATCATATACAGAAAGTTGACAGAAAATGATCTGGAAACGTTCATCAATATGCGCATAAATCAGTTGCGTGAAGAGGGTGCAACGGATGAAATGGATTTATCTCCAGCTCTGATGGATTATTACCAGCAGCATTTGGCAAATGGAACATTTGTTTCATGGCTTGCTCTGGATGGAGATAAGATTATAGGCACAAGTGGAATGTCGTTTGTTGAAAAGCCACCGTATTTCGGTTGCCCCACAGGTCGGATAGGCCTTTTATCCAGTATGTACACAAATCCTGATTATCGTCGGCAGGGAATTGCAAGAGAGCTGTTAAGAAGGGTTGTGGAAGAAGCACGTGCTTATGGCTGTGGCACGGTTCAGATTACTGCCTCAGATATGGGCGTATTGCTGTATTCGAACTTCGGTTTTGTGAAGAATAAGAATTTCATGCAGTATAAGTTATAGATGTTTTTCTCCCCTAAATTGTAAAGACGACTTTATAATTTTCGGCACACTTACGTTGTAAGTGCAAGAAAACAGGCGCGAAGTTTGTGAATGTCGCAGATTTTTAGTAATTTTGCGCCCCGAAAGAAGAGATTGTAAACAGTAAAATTCAATATAGTAAAAAAATTATGGCAAAGAAAGCTCTTTTGATGATTCTCGACGGATGGGGAATCGGCAAGCATGGTAAGGGTGACGTTATCTTCAACACCCCAACACCTTATCTGGATTACCTCCAGGCAGTTAGCAGTGTATCACAGCTCCAGGCTTCTGGTGAGGATGTAGGTCTGCCTGACGGTCAGATGGGTAACTCTGAGGTAGGTCACCTTAACATCGGTGCAGGTCGTATCGTATATCAGGACCTCGTTAAGATCAACCGCGCTTGTAAGGACGGTTCCATCGCTAAGAATCCTCAGGTAGTAGAGGCTTACACATACGCTAAGGAGAATGGCAAGAAGCTCCATCTCATGGGACTTACCTCAAATGGTGGTGTTCACTCTTCACTCGACCATCTCTTCAAGCTCATCGAGGTAGGTAAGGAATATGGTCTAAAGAACCAGACTTTCGTTCATTGCTTCATGGACGGTCGTGACACAGACCCACGTTCTGGTAAGGGCTTCATCGAGCAGCTCACAGAGGTTTGTAAGGCTAACGACGCAGCTATCGCAAGCATCATCGGTCGTTTCTATGCAATGGATCGTGACAAGCGTTGGGAGCGCGTAAAGGAGGCTTATGATCTTCTCGTTTCTGGCACAGGTAAGAAGGCAACTGACATGGTTAAGGCTATGCAGGAGAGCTATGACGAGGGTGTAACTGACGAGTTCATCAAGGCTATCAGCAACGCTAACGTAAACGGTAATATCGAGGAGGGTGACGTTGTTATCTTCATCAACTTCCGTAACGACCGTGCTAAGGAGCTTACTCAGGTTCTCACTCAGGAGAACATCGAGGATATGAAGACTATCCCAGGTTTGAAGTACTACTGTATGACTCCATATGACGCAAACTTCAAGGGCGTTGGCATCCTCTTCCCTAAGGAGAATGTTACAAATACTCTTGGCGAGTATCTCTCTCAGCAGGGTAAGAAGCAGCTCCACACAGCAGAGACCGAGAAGTACGCTCACGTAACATTCTTCTTCAATGGTGGTCGTGAGGCTCCATACGAGGGTGAAGATCGTGTTCTTGTTGCTTCTCCAAAGGTTGCTACATACGACCTCAAGCCAGAGATGTCAGCTTATGAGGTTAAGGATAAGCTCGTTGCTAACATCAAGAAGAATGAGTATGACTTCATCGTTGTAAACTTCGCTAATGGTGACATGGTTGGTCACACAGGTGTTTACAATGCTATCGCAAAGGCTGTTCACGCAGTTGACAACTGTGTTCGTGACGTTATCGAGGCTGCTAAGGAGACTGGTTATGAGGCTATCATCATTGCAGACCACGGTAATGCAGACAACGCTATCAACGAGGATGGTACTCCTAACACAGCACACTCTCTCAACCCAGTTCCATTCATCTATGTTACTGACAACAACTCAGCAACAGTTAAGGATGGTCGTCTGGCTGACGTTGCTCCTTCTATCCTCCACATCATGGGATTGGAGAAGCCTGCTGATATGACAGGTGAGAACCTCATTGTAGATTAATTAAACTATCCCAACCTTTCGCTTATGGAAGTTAAAATAGCGGATTCTTGGAAAGAAATATTACAGAGTGAGTTTGACAAGGAGTACTTTGTCAGACTCACTCAATTTGTTAAGGCTGAATATGCTTCCGGCAAGTGCTATCCTCCGGGAAATGAGATTTTCAACGCCTTTTCGCTTTGCCCTCTTGAGAAGGTAAAGGTTGTTCTGCTTGGTCAGGATCCTTATCACGAGCCAGGACAGGCAGAAGGACTTTGCTTCTCGGTAAAGGATGGAATACCTTTGCCTCCGTCTCTTATTAATATATTTAAAGAGGTGAAGGAGGATGTTGGTAGTGTGCCAGAACTTTCAGAGGTTGCTGCTCAGAGAGGTCAGCGAATGTATAACGGTTCGTTACGCAGATGGGCAGAGCAAGGAGTTCTTCTTCTCAACGCTACCCTTACTGTTCGTGAGCATCAAGCAGGCTCTCATCAGAGACAAGGCTGGGAAACCTTCACGGATGCTGTCATTAAGGCTGTTTCCGATACCCAAGAACATGTTGTGTTCATTCTCTGGGGTGGATATGCTAGGAGTAAGAAATATCTTATCGACAAGCAGAAGCACTTGATTCTGGAGTCTGTTCACCCGTCGCCACTATCTGCCAATAGGGGAGGGTGGTTCGGTAATCATCATTTCTCTCAATGTAATGCCTATCTCGTGCAGCATGGTAAGGAGAAGATAAACTGGTAAATTGTAAATAGTAAATTGAAAATAGCTTGATGCTTCCAATGGTACAGATAGGTGATGTTATCGTGTCACCTGATATTTTTACGGAATACTTCTGTTGCGACCTTGAGAAATGCAAGGGCGAATGTTGTGTTGAGGGTGATGCTGGTGCTCCTGTAACCCTTGAGGAAGTGGGTGAGCTTGAGAATGTCCTTGAGGTTGTTTGGCCGGATCTTAGTGCTCAAGCTCAAGCTATAATAGACAAACAGGGTGTTGCCTATACTGATCAGGAAGGTGATCTTGTCACGAGTATCGTGGGAGGTAAGGATTGCGTGTTCACTTATTACGATGACCTTGACATCGGCACAAAGGAAAAGCCTTGCGTGGTGAAGAATTGCTGTCTATGTGCTACGGAGAAAGCTTTCCGAGCTGGTAAGACCAGTTGGTGCAAACCTATCAGTTGTGCGCTCTATCCTATCCGTGTGGCAAATCTCAGCAATGGTCTTGTAGGTCTTAACTATAATCAATGGAGCGTATGCAAGTGTGCTCGTGAAAAGGGTAGGGAACTAAAACTACCTTTATGGCAATTCCTTAAGGATCCACTTATCCGCCGTTTTGGTGAGGAATGGTATGGCTGGCTCTCCGATTGCGCTAAAGAATTTGAGAAGATGAACAAAGGTTAGCCATCAATAAAGAAGCAATAACGCCCTTCATTGTGATTGCATTCTATAATATAAAAGGAATATATATTTATGCCTATGTAGTGGCGAGCCGTCTTTGGCTCGCCTTTTTCTTTCTTAGTTATATTGAGCCGTGTCCGGCTCGCCTCCCTTCTCCTTTCCCCGTCATTTTCCCAAACATCTGCTCATATTCCCCGAACATCTCCGATTTTCCTTGATTTCCGTCATCCAAACCCGAAAAATGCATCTTTTTCAGAAAATAATCCGTGAAAAATTTTGCCAGTTCGGGAAAATGTAGTACCTTTGCACTCGCTTTCGGAAAA
>CAMJKP010000040.1 GCA_946406435.1 uncultured Prevotellaceae bacterium
GATTATCGCCTGTCCGATGCTTCCTGCACCTACTAATACTGATACTTCTTTCATTCGTAAATTCCGATTTATCGTTCTTTTGTTAATTTGTAAACAGCCCATGTAGGTAGAATAACCAATAGCAACAGGCTTATTTCTACCAATGCGTATGAACCGAAATAGTCAACCAGTGTCTGGAATTTCAGAACTCCATCAACTAGAAATACCAAAACGGCAAACCAACAAAGAAAGAATATTGCAGAATATTTGATTTTGCGTTTCTTCAATTTCATTCTATGATTTTGCTAAATTGGAATTTAATTGTCAATTTTCTTTATTAACGACAAATCACCACTTGACAAGGCTTCAAAATTTGCCTCAATTTTCTCTATGTCCCAATCCCACCATTTCAGTTTCAGCAGATAGGCGATAAATTCGTCGTCAAAACGCATTCTGGTAACTCGACAGGGATTCCCTACCGCAACAGCGTAAGGTGGAATATCTGAGGCTACCACAGAGTTTGTTCCGATAATGGCTCCATCGCCAATATGAACGCCTGGCATAATGGTTACATTCTGACCAATCCATACATCATTGCCCACAACGGTATCGCCCTTCAGAGGCAATTCATCTTTCACAGGAGCAATGGCACTTCCCCAATCACCACCAATGACATAAAACGGATAAGTAGTCACGCCGTCCATCCTATGATTGGCTCCATTCATGACAAATTCCACCCCCTTGGCAATAGCGCAGAACTTACCAATAATCAGTTGGTCACCTATGAAGTCGTAGAAATGAGTGACATGCTTCTCGAATTGGTCAGCACCATCCACATCATCGTAGTAGGTGTAGTCGCCGATAATGATACGCGGGTTCTTCACCACGTTCTTGATAAAGCAGAGGCTTGGAATCTTCGGATTCGGAAAAGCCTCTTTGGGATTTGGTCTGTTTTTTATCTCCATAAATTCCGATTTATACTTTTAATTTCATTTTTACGTTTTTCGCATAATTGGAATTTAAACCTCATCTACATACAATTCATCAACAGAATATAAAACAGCATTGCCTGCAAGAAATATCTTGTTGTCTTCTTTCCTGCAATAAAGTATTCCACCGCGTTTTGATGCCTGGAAGGCCACCAATTCATTTTTTCCTAACGTGTCTGCCCAATAGGGGATTATGTGGCAGTGGCCAGAACCGCAAACAGGATCTTCAGGAATGTTAAGTTTCGGACCGAAACTACGTGAAACGCAATCTTCCTTCTCTCCTTTTGCCGTAACATGAACCAGCAGACCATCTATCTGTTTGATTTTCTCCAAATCAGGATTCAGACTCAAAACAGCCTGCTCATCATCCAGCACACATAGCAAGTCACGGGCAATATAAGCCTCTCTGATAGGAGCTTCCAAAGCCTCCTCCATAGCAGGTGTTACGGTTGTCGGCTTCAATTCATAGGCAGGAAACTCCATCTCATATAAGTCACCCTTGCGTGTCACGATTAATTCGCCGCTTAAAGTGGTAAATACGACCTTGTCCGCTTCCTTTTCATAATAATTGAGCAAGACAAAAGCAGTTCCCAATGTGGCATGTCCACAAAGATCAATCTCACCTCCAGGTGTGAACCAACGCAAATGCCACTTTTCACCCTCTTTGACGGTAAATGCGGTCTCGGAGAAATTGTTCTCACGAGTGATGTTCATCATCATTTCCTCGCTTGGCCACTTCTCCATAACACAAACGGCAGCCTGGTTGCCGTGAAAAACTGAGTTTGTGAAAGCATCTACAACATATTGTCTCATATGATTTGCCTTTCCTTTATTAATTACGATTTATTTGTTTATTATGCTATCCTATATTGCTTGCAACCATATACGAACAGTATATACTGAGCAGATTAAACAATCATATATTTACTTTATGATATAAGTATATCGATTGCAAATTCTGCGACAAAGATACTAAAAAATGTCTAATCACCAAATAAAACCGCATAAAAAACGCATATTATGCAACGCTTTCACTCAAAAATATGCAAATATGCCGTATAATAGGCAAAATATAAAGAAAAGGAATCTGCCAAATAGACAGATCCCTTTGCAAATTATATCTGAGTATTTTACTCCTCAACGGTAGCCTGCGGGGTTGTTCGACCGTCGTTGATCTATTGTCCCTGCATCTACTTGATTTTGAGTACGACGATGGACTTTGCCGGTATATTCACCGTGAGCACACCTTTATTCAGCTTGGCATCCTTAAACTGGGTAGGAGCCACCACGTTAGGATGCTGGAAGTCGTTGAAGTCAGCCACGTTCTTCGAGGTGAGGATGCGACCGCTGACAGTCTTTGCAGCATAGCCTTCCAAAGCGAAGTCGATGGTCTGAGCCTTGTCCAATGAGACGTTAGTAACGGCCAGCACGATGCTGCCGTCGGTGGTCTTCGCAGCCGAAGCAGAGAGCATAGGGCAAGGACGATAGCCTGCATCCTTCGCACCTTCTTTCTCCTTGAAGTAAGCCTTGCTCACCGCTATGGTCTCGCTCTCGAGGTCGATTGGGAGATAGGTGGCTTCCTGGAATGGGGTGTACATCTCAAACACGTGGTAGGTCGGGGTGAGCACCATGTGGCCAGTACCTTCTTGGTCGGTAAGAATCATTGACTGCAGCACGTTCACAATCTGCGCGATATTCGCCATCTTCACACGGTCGGTATATTTATGGAATACGTTCAGCGAGAGCGCTGCTACGAAAGCGTCACGCAGGGCATTCTGCTGGTAGAGGTGGCCGCTGATAGTGCCTGGCTCCTCGTCCCACCATGTGCCCCATTCGTCAACGAGCAGTCCAACTTTACCTTCGGGGTCTTTCTCGTCCATGATGGCCTTGTGCTTCTTGATGACTTCCTCAATCTCCAAACACTTACCCAAAGCCCAGTAATACTGGTCGTTGTCGAACTTCGTAGCGGAGCCCTTCGGACCTTCCCATCCAGAGCAAGTATAATAATGTAACGACACACCTTGCATACGATTGCCGATTTTGTCCATCAGCACCTCCGTCCACTTGTAGTCGTAGTCCGAAGCACCGCTTCCGATACGGTAGAGCTTGTTGCCGGTATAGTCGCGCAGATAGGTGTTAAACTTGCGGAACTCGTCAGAGTAGTATTCCGGCGTCATATTGCCACCGCAGCCCCAGGCCTCGTTGCCAATACCGAAGTATTTGACCTGCCAGGCTTTATCACGGCCATTCTGACGACGCAGACGAGCCATCGGCGTATCACCGTCACTGGTCATATATTCAACCCATTGAGCCATCTCCTTCACCGTGCCTGAGCCGACGTTGCCGCTGATGTAGGGTTCACAGCCGAGCATCTCGCAGAGGTTCAGAAACTCATGGGTTCCAAACGAGTTGTCCTCGATGGTTCCACCCCAGTTGTTGTTACGCAGCGACGGACGCTGGTCCTTAGGTCCGATGCCATCCATCCAGTGGTAATCGTCTGCAAAACAGCCACCCGGCCAGCGCAGCACAGGAACCTTCAGCGCCTTCAATGCCTCGAACACATCCTTGCGGTAGCCGTTGATGTTGGGAATCTGAGAGCTTTCGCCCACCCAGAGACCACCGTAGATGCACGTTCCGAGGTGTTCGGAGAACTGTCCATAGATTTCGCGGTTAATCTTTGCCCCAGCCTTGTCAGCGTGGACTGTTGCCTTCACGTTGTCAGCAGCCAGTGCCGTTGTAGCGCAGGCCAGTGCAATAAATGCAGAAAAAAATTTCTTTCTCATAAATATTATACTTCTTGTGATTAATTATCAGGTTTGCAGAGGTACGGATCTTTTTTCAAAACACATCATCGGATACGTTTTGTATATTAATTTACATCCCAAATAACGTTCGTTACATTGCAACGCATTCGTTTTCAGTTTGCAAAGATAACTCTTTTTTCTTTAATAAACAAATTATCACAAAAAAAGTTAGGCGAAAGCCCTTACATTCTAAGGACTAACCGCCTAACCTGTTTATTTCCTGATTCCGCTAATTACTCCTCAACAGCTGCCTGTGCGGCTGCAAGTCGTGCGATAGGCACACGGAATGGAGAGCAAGAAGCATAGTCCATACCGACCTTTGCGCAGAACTTAACAGATGAAGGTTCACCACCATGCTCGCCACAGATACCTGTACGGAGTCCTGGACGAGTCTTGCGACCATTCTCTACAGCCATCTTGATGAGCTGACCAACACCCTCCTGATCAAGAACCTGGAATGGGTCAACCTTCAGAATCTTCTTCTCCATATATGCAGGGAGGAATGAAGCGATATCATCACGAGAATAGCCGAATGTCATCTGTGTGAGGTCATTAGTTCCGAATGAGAAGTACTCAGCTTCTTCCGCAATCAATCCCGCTGTAAGGGCTGCACGAGGAATCTCAATCATAGTACCGATCTCGAAGTCGAGAGAAACGCCTTCTTCTGCAAATACAGCCTCTGCATTAGCCTTGATGATAGCCTTCTGCTGCTTCAGCTCGTTGACAGTACCGATGAGCGGAACCATAATCTCAGGATGTGGGTCGTAGCCTTCCTTCTTCAACTGACAAGCAGCACCGAGGATGGCACGTGTCTGCATAGCTGTAATCTCAGGGAATGTGATACCGAGACGACAGCCACGATGTCCGAGCATTGGGTTGTTCTCAGCAAGAGAGTTTACACGCTTGCGAATTTCCTCTACACTTACACCCATTTCCTTCGCCATAGTCTCCTGACCGGCACCATCATGTGGAACGAACTCATGGAGAGGTGGATCAAGCAGACGGATATTAACGTGAAGTCCGTCCATAGCCTTGAGAATTCCGTAGAAGTCTGCCTTCTGATAAGGAAGGAGCTTGGCAAGTGCCTTCTCACGACCTTCAACAGAATCAGCGAGAATCATCTCACGCATAGCCACAATCTTCTGATCATCGAAGAACATGTGCTCGGTACGAGTAAGTCCGATACCCTTTGCACCAAATGCACGTGCCACCTGAGCATCGTGTGGTGTATCGGCATTGGTACGAACCTCCATCTTGGTATATTTGTCGCAGAGATCCATAAGTTCCTTGAAATCGCCTGAAAGCTCCGCAGCCTTTGTCTCGATCTGTCCGGCATAAACCTGACCTGTAGTACCATTGAGCGAGATATAATCACCTTCCTTATATACTATGCCATCAATCTCAACAGTCTTTGCCTTGTAGTCAACATTGATAGCACCAGCACCAGATACGCAGCACTTACCCATACCACGAGCCACAACGGCTGCGTGAGAGGTCATACCACCACGAGCGGTGAGAATACCTTCTGCGGAAGCCATACCTGCAAGATCCTCAGGAGAAGTCTCGATACGTACCATGATAACCTGATGTCCGTCATCGTGCCATTTCTCCGCATCATCGGCATGGAACACAATCTGACCACAGGCAGCACCAGGAGAAGCAGGAAGTCCCTGTGTGATTACCTTCGCCTTTGAGAGTGCGAGTTTGTCGAATACCGGGTGAAGGAGTTCATCGAGTTTCTGAGGCTCACAACGGAGAATAGCGGTCTTCTCGTCGATAAGACCTTCGTGCATAAGATCCATAGCAATCTTCACCATAGCAGTACCTGTGCGCTTACCGTTACGTGTCTGGAGGAACCACAGCTTGCCTTCCTGAACGGTGAACTCCATATCCTGCATATCGTGATAGTGGTGCTCGAGAGTGTCCTGAATCTGGTCGAGTTGCTTGTAGATTTCAGGCATTGCCTCTTCCATAGAAGGATACTTTGCAACACGCTCAGCCTCAGAGATTCCTGCACGCTCAGCCCAACGCTGAGAGCCTATCTTTGTGATCTGCTGTGGTGTACGGATACCAGCCACAACGTCCTCACCCTGTGCGTTGACGAGATACTCACCATTGAATAGGTTCTCACCATTTCCTGCATCACGAGAGAAGCAAACACCTGTAGCGGATGTATCGCCCATATTACCGAATACCATAGCCATAACTGATACGGCTGTACCCCACTCGTCTGGAATACCTTCCATCTTACGATAGAGGATAGCACGCTCGTTCATCCAAGAACGGAACACGGCACAGATAGCGCCCCAGAGTTGTGTAATAGGATCGTCAGGGAAGTCTGAACCTGTCTGCTCCTTGATTGCAGCTTTGAAGAGCTTAACAAGTTTCTTGAGCGACTCAACAGAGAGGTCCTTGTCAAGTTCCACGCCCTGCGCCTTCTTCACTTCCTCAATAATCTTCTCGAATGGGTCGATATCCTCCTTATTCTCAGGCTTCATGCCGAGAACAACGTCGCCATACATCTGTACGAAACGGCGATATGAGTCATAAACGAAGTGTGGATTATTGGTTTTCTTTGCCATACCCTCAGCTACCTCATCATTGAGACCGAGGTTGAGGATTGTGTCCATCATACCAGGCATTGATGCACGAGCACCAGAGCGAACGGAAACGAGAAGAGGATTCTCCGCATCACCGAACTTGCAGTTCATCAGGTTCTCGATATGCTTTACAGCGGCATTCACGTCACACTCAAGGAGTTCAACGATCTTGTCCTGACCGACCTTATAATACTCGTTACATGTGTCTGTCGTAATAGTGAAACCTGGAGGTACTGGTACACCAATAAGATTCATTTCTGCAAGGTTAGCGCCCTTGCCACCAAGTGCTTCACGCATCTGTGCGTTACCTTCTGCCTGTCCATTGCCGAAGGTGTAAACTCTTTTTTGTGTCATTTCTTTTAATGAGTGTTTATAGTTTTAGGTTATTAACCAAATATCATTATTAGGGACTGCAAATATATGGAAATTAAAAATAATGACCAAATCTTTTGTTGTTTTTTTCACACTTTTTGTAGGTTTAATCACTTTTAATATTTATTTTTACTCATTATCAAAAAAAATTCGTACCTTTGCACCAAATTCGAATTTTTAAAATGGCAAGAAAGAAGAAACCATTACCTATACTTGAAAATATAACAATTCAGGACATCGCCGCCGAGGGAAAGTGCGTTGTACGTGTCAACGACCTCGTGGTATTCGTTCCTTTCTGCGTACCAGGAGATGTTGTGGATTTGCAGATTAAGCGCAAGAAACATTCATATGCAGAGGCTGAGGTTATCAAGTTCCATAAGTTGAGCGATGTACGTGCCGTTCCTTTCTGTGAACATTTCGGTATATGTGGTGGATGTAAGTGGCAAAACCTGCCTTATGAGGCACAGATAAAGGCTAAGCAGAAGCAGGTAAGTGACCAGTTACATAGAATAGGTAAGATTGAGTTGCCTGAGTTCCGTCCAATTCTCGGCAGCGTGAAGACGAAGGAGTATCGCAACAAACTCGACTACGGTTGTAGCAGCAAGCAGTGGCTTACTCAGGAGCAGATGAAGGCTCAGGTGCCTTTCAGTCCGGCTATCGGTTTTCATATCACAGGCGCATTCGACAAGATTCTCCCTGTGGAGAAGTGCTGGCTAATGGATGACCTCCACAACCAGATACGCAACTCAATACGTGACTATGCCCTTGAAAACGGTCTTTCTTTCTTCGACCTCAGACAGCAGGTAGGTTTACTTCGTGACATCATCATCCGTTGCAGCAACAGCGGTGAGTGGATGGTTATCCTCCAGATGCATTTCGACCGCACTTCGGAGGAGACATTGAAACTTAGCGAAGAGCAGACAATGGGCCTCCTGCAGTTCGTTGCCGACAAGTTCCCACAGATCACTTCCCTACTCTGGCTCGACAACCAGAAATGCAACGACACCATCGGTGACCAGGAGATACATGTCTTCAAAGGCAAGGACCACATGTTCTTGCTAATGGAAGACCTAAAATTCAAGGTCGGACCAAAGTCATTCTACCAGACAAATACAGAACAGGCTTACCACTTATATTCCGTTGCACGCGAATTTGCACAGCTCACAGGCGATGAGGTTGTATATGACCTATATACCGGTACTGGAACTATCGCCAACTTCGTAGCCCGCAAGGCAAAGAAGGTTGTTGGTATAGAATATGTGCCAGAGGCTATCGAGGATGCAAAAGTGAACTCCGAGCTTAACGGAATCGGCAATACCGATTTCTATGCAGGAGATATGAAGGACATCCTCACAGATGAGTTCATAGCCCAGCACGGACAGCCTGACGTAATCATCACCGACCCACCTCGTGCCGGTATGCATCAGGATGTTATCGACACAATTCTCAGGGCAAAGCCACAGAGAATAGTATATGTGAGTTGTAATCCTGCTACTCAGGCACGCGACTTGCAGTTGCTCGACGCAGACTACAAGGTTGTAGAAGTACAGCCTGTAGATATGTTCCCACACACTCCACACGTCGAGAACGTAGTTCTACTGATAAAAAGATAAAGTAAAAAAAGTAAAGATACAAAAAAATGAGTACAACTAATAACGAAAACCATCATCACCACCATCATCATGGTCAACACAGACCTGATGATACTGGTCTTTTCAGAAAGAGAATGTCTGACCACGTAAAACGTATCAGAATAATCAGACGTGTTGTCTATTGGATGACAATCTCACTCGCCGTATTGGTTTCACTTGCTGTGGTTTATGCCTATGTATTAGACCGAGGCTAAAAAAAATAAAAGGTAAAAAGTATTATCACATACTTTTTACCTTTTTCTTTTATACCTTATATTAAATTACAATCCTAAAAAGCACCTTCTTTGGCGTCTTTTCTGAGTGACAGACATATTCGAATTTAAAGCCTGCCTCAATGAAATTCCGCAGTCCAGTTGATTCTCTTACCGACTGCGTAAGCATATCCGTTATCCTATCCCTATTCTCATCCACGACTTTCTGGTCGTCAAGCATGCCACAGAATGAGAGATAATAGATATACACATGTCTTTTCTGATCAAAGACTATACTATCCGTCCTGCTGTAGTTCACTACCGGAGTAGGACAATACCGTTCTGTATATTCCTTAGCCTGACGCACCGCCCTATCCTCCAATGACTCTTGGCAGGAAGAGAGCATCACTCCTCCCACCAGCAGCAAGACACCCACAATAGGGAGTTTTTTTATATTATTAAAGCTAAAAGAAATCATTATTTTCTCTTTATATTTACTTATCAAAAACGCAAAGCCGCAAAGTCGCAGAGTTTTACTTCTCTGTGTCTTAGCGTCTTTGCGTTAAAATACTATCTAACATCCTTCCCTTTGGGAAGGCTTGGTTAGGCTAATCAATCAGCGTAGATGACCTCACACGACTCAATGTCTCTGGAGTCATCTGTAGGAAAGATGCTATATATACCAACGGAGCACGAAGAACCACCTGAGGCGCAGACTTGCAGATACGGCGGTATCTGTTCTGAGCACTCTCGAAACGCACCATATCTGAATGCTTCTGACTCTTTATGAGGCTTTCCTCAAGAATCTTACGATACAGAATCTGTATATTCTGATTATGAAGAGCCACTTCCTCAAGTCTCTTCCTTGGGATTGCATAGACATAGGTTGGCTCAAGAGCCTCACACATAAGCTTTGTAGGTGTCTCTGTGAAAAGACTTTCTATACAGAAGAACATATCGCCATCAACAGCGAGATTCTCCGTAACCTCCTTGTCGTTTTTATAGTAATACTGACGCACGAGACCTTTATGAAGGTAGAAGAAGTTCATACAAACCTCATCCTCCGCCAGAATCATCTCGCTTTTGGAGAACTTCAGCGGTACAAGAATGCTCTCGAGGACATCCAACTCCTCATGAGTCATCGTGCTATATCGTCGTGCAAGCTCTCGAGCTATGTCACGAATAGGAATGTTAAGGTCTTTCATATTTTTTTCTTATAAGAGCCTTTAGGCCACACTATTAGTCAAGTTTTAATACTGCGAGGAACGCCTTCTGAGGCACTTCCACGTTACCAATCTGCTTCATGCGCTTCTTACCCTTCTTCTGCTTCTCAAGCAATTTGCGCTTTCGGCTAACGTCGCCTCCATAACACTTCGCAGTAACGTCCTTACGAACGCACTTGATAGTCTCACGGGCAACAATCTTACCACCGATGGCTGCCTGAATGGCGATATCAAACTGCTGTCTTGGAATCAGTTCCTTGAGTTTCTCACACATACGGCGACCGAACGTAACAGCGTTGTCGTAGTGCGTAAGCGTTGAGAGCGCATCCACAGGCTCACCATTGAGCAGGATATCGAGCTTAGCCAGACGGGAGAGTCGGAAACAATCCACGTGATAGTCAAACGATGCATATCCCTTCGAAATGGATTTCAGCTTATCGTAGAAGTCGATGACTATCTCACCGAGAGGAATCATGAAATGCAGTTCTACACGATTGCCACTAACGTATTCCTGATTTACCAACTCGCCCCTCTTATCGAGACAGAGCTTCATTATAGGACCGATATAGTTGGCATCAGTAATGATCGTAGCCTTGATATAAGGCTCCTCGATATGGTCGATGAACGTTGGGTCTGGCAATCCCGATGGATTGTGTACCTCCTTCGCCCCACCCTGCTTGTCATATACCATATATGATACGTTAGGCACGGTGGTGATAACGTCCATATCAAACTCGCGGTCAAGTCTCTCCTGAACGATTTCCATGTGGAGAAGTCCGAGGAATCCGCAACGGAATCCGAAACCGAGTGCAACCGATGACTCAGGCATGAACGTGAGCGACGCATCATTGAGTTGCAGTTTCTCAAGAGAAGCACGAAGGTTCTCGTAGTCGGCAGGATCAATAGGATAAACGCCGGCAAACACCATTGGCTTCACTTCCTGGAAGCCCTCGATAGCCTTGTCGCAAGGATTTGAAACGTGGGTGATAGTATCACCAACCTTCACCTCCTTCGCATCCTTGATGCCTGAAATGATATAACCCACCTCGCCTGTCTTCATCTCATTGCGAGGCACCATATCCATCTTCAGCACACCGATTTCGTCAGCGTCATATTCCATTCCGGTGTTGAAGAACTTCACCTTGTCACCCTTCTTTATAGAACCATTAAGGATTTTATAGTATGCAATGATTCCACGGAAGGAATTGAAAACAGAATCGAAGATAAGAGCCTGTAGCGGAGCATTTACATCACCCTTTGGGCAAGGGATGCGGTCAACAACGGCATCAAGTATCTCCTGTACGCCTTCACCAGTCCTACCACTGGCACGGAGAATATCAGAACGGTCACAGCCAATGAGTTCGATGATTTCATCCTCTACCTCATCAGGCATTGCAGCCGGCATATCAATCTTATTTATTACAGGTATAATCTCCAAGTCATGGTCAATAGCCATATAGAGGTTGGAGATTGTCTGAGCCTGAACTCCCTGCGTTGCATCCACCACAAGCAGAGCACCCTCACACGCAGCAATGCTCCGGCTTACCTCGTATGAGAAATCCACGTGCCCCGGAGTATCGATAAGGTTCAGAATATATTTCTGACCATCACGCTCATACTCCATCTGTATGGCGTGGCTCTTAATCGTAATGCCTCTCTCTTTCTCGAGATCCATATCGTCAAGCATCTGGCCTTCAGTAATCTGGATAGTATTAGTCATTTCCAGAAGACGGTCGGCTATGGTACTTTTTCCGTGGTCGATATGAGCTATGATGCAGAAATTACGTATATTGTTCATAATAGGTTACAAAGTTACTACTATTTCCGCACATTCCAAAGGAAATACCGAATTTTAAGTTTTTTTAAGGATGAGTTTTTTTTAAGGGGACACCCTTTATTCCAAATCCTCACAGATACAAGGACGGTGAACGATTCGTTCAGCGTTTCCACACGCAAAAGACTGCAATTCGCACCCTAACTCACAGCTTTGGACAACTGTTTATATGCTGCAAAATCATACAACATCCGCATGTGTACCAATATCATTTTGATATGTTACATCCTCTTTTTTCGTTCCTCAGATATGATATGAAAGAGCAAAAATTCCGTCATTAACGTCATTAGTCATTAGTCATTAAGCGAGTTGATGACAGGCGAAAATCGGCTATATAGTAAATATATTTTTTATATTTACTATATAGAGGCAAAAATCCCCCCACGCACTTCCCTTAATGACGAAAATGACTAACGACTAATGACGGGAAGTGTCGCAACACGAAAATACCTTCCGAAAATTTCTCTCTGTGTATCAGCGTGTTACAAAGGCAAAATGCAGATTCTCGAAAAATGCCATGTGTTTTTTTGTGTTTCATTGTGGTGTTCGGGATTTTTGTAGTAACTTTGCACTCAGGATTTAGGTGATGGGTGTTAGGTGTTGGGTGTTGGCGGTTACTTTTTGGGTGCGAAAAAGTCTCCCTTTAAGGGAGATTTAGAGGGTCTTTTTCAGCTCCGCTCTTCCTTCGCTTCAAATCCGTTCCAAATCCCATTCCAGAATGGGAGGATGAAGGATGAAAAAGGGAGAGCAAATATAAAACGCAAAGCCACAAGATAATAACCTTTGCGACTTTGCGTCTTAGCGTTCTAATTTCTTATTGTCAATTTTATTCACTAAAGCTCATCAAGCTAAAGCAAGTCAATTTTCAATTGAATTGAGCCACAATGCTGAGGAAGCGTCACTCGGCATACGCCAGTCACCACGTGGGGAGAGGCTGACACTACCAACCTTCGGACCGTCAGGCAGACAAGAGCGCTTGAACTGCTGGTTGAAGAAACGTCGCAAGAAGGTCTTGAGCCATTTCTCGATGGTCTCGTCATCAAATTCATACTCGCTGCCCGGTGCAAATGCCTTGCGTGCAAGCACGAATATCTTGTCGGGACGGAAACCGTGACGGAGCACGTAGTAGAGGAAGAAGTCATGAAGGATATATGGTCCTACGAGGTCCTCTGTTTTCTGCTTGATGTTACCGTTCTCATCGGCAGGGATAAGCTCAGGAGAAATCGGGGTGTCGATGATATCAACGAGCACGTCACGACAAGCCTCTTCCACCTCATTGTCAGCAACATAGCGAACAAGGTACTTGATAAGCGTCTTTGGAATTGATACATTGACACCGTACATTGACATGTGGTCGCCGTTGTATGTAGCCCAACCGAGAGCAAGCTCTGAGAGGTCGCCCGTTCCTATCACCATACCATTCAGTTTATTGCTCAGATCCATGAGTATCTGGGTACGCTCACGAGCCTGACCGTTCTCATAGGTCACATCATGCACGTTGATATCGTGTTCTATATCCTTGAAATGCTGAATGCAGGCATCCTTGATGCTGATTTCCTTTATGGTGATGCCCAGATGCTGCATGAGCGAGATTGCGTTGTGATAAGTGCGGTCGGTTGTTCCGAAGCCCGGCATAGTGACACCGACGATTCCCTTACGAGAATACTTGAGCTTGTCGAATGTCTTGACGCAAACGAGCAACGCAAGAGTTGAGTCAAGTCCGCCACTGATACCCACCACCACCGTCTTGCAGTTGGTGTGCACGAGTCGCTTGGCAAGTCCTGCAACCTGTATGTTGAATATCTCCTCACATGAAGCCTTCATATCATCCGTCTTAGGGATGAACGGCGTAGGATTCACCTCACGCTCAAGGACGAAATCGCGCGGATCTACCGAACGGCAATCCACATATCGCACCTGTGGCAGCGTATGGCTCAATGACGTTGGGCGCTGGGCATTGATGAAGGTGGTGTTGTTTCGACGCTCTGCACGCATTCTCTCGTAGTCAATCTGAGAGATTACGAGTTGTGATTCAAACGAGAAACGCTCACTCTCAGCGATACACTTTCCGTTCTCGTAGATAAGCGCATTTCCACCATAAACCACATCCTGAGTGGATTCTCCGAAACCGCTACTGCTATAGATATATCCACTCATAGTACGGGCACTCTGCTGAGAGAGCAATGAGCACAGATAGTTGTGCTTGCCGATAAGTTCGTCGGAAGCAGAGAGATTGCAGATAATATCCGCTCCTGAGAGTGCCAGACGTGTGCTTGGAGGCTCTGGAGCCCACACATCCTCACAAAGCTCTACACCGAAAGTAGCGCCGGTATATGTACGGAAAATAGTAGGTTGTGAGCTAACACGTATAGTACTGCCGGCAAAGAGCACGTCGGTAGGATTAAGGTCCTGAGACGATGCAAACCAACGCTTCTCATAGAACTCAGAATAGTTAGGCAGATAGGTCTTCGGTATAAGTCCGAGGAGAGTGCCCTTCTGAACCACAGCAGCACAGTTGAGCAGTATGTTACCCACCATCACCGGCAATCCTACGACAGCGATGATATCGAGCTGACGGGTGAAGTCGAGCAGCATCATCACCGCCTGTTCGGCAGCATCGATAAGAAGTTGCTGACGGAAGAGGTCCTGACAGGTATATCCCGTAAGCGAAAGCTCAGGGAACACGATAATCTCAACGCCCTTACCTTCTGCCTGCGCAATCATCAGTTCTGCCTGCTGAAGGTTATAGCTCACGTCACCCACCTTCACGCTTGGAATGGCAGATGCCACTTTTATGTATCCGAAGTTATTCATAATTAAAAAGTCTCAGCTCCAATGGTGAGTTTTCTCTTGATAGTCCTTACTTTTTATAGGATTATCAAAATTTTCAATTATCAATTATTAATTATCAATTAGCCACAGGCTACATCGTCACCTGCGTCGCCCCATAGCCATATTCCTGGAAAGAGGCATCCTGATAGCGCAGGTTCTTGTATCTGTATGTCAGTTCGTGAATAAGGGCACGACGAAGAACTCCTTCTCCCTTGCCGTGGATGAAGACAATCTTCTTGCCACGCTCCTTCCTGTGGGCTTCAAGCGTATTCTTGAATGTATCCAACTGATACTGAAGAATATCGGCACTCGACATGCCCTGAGTTGTTTCGAGAAGGGCATCTGCGTGGAGGTCTATCACCAATGGCGCATCCTTATCATTCTGCTTTGGAGCAAACGGATTTCCCTTCTTCTGCCCCGGTTTCTCATATCGGCGTACGTAGTTGTCTATGCGTTCGGTGTTAAGTTCTCCCTCGGCAGACACCTGCGCAGGCTTTGCATCGGCATACATTTCCTGCTTGAGCGTCTTGGCATCAACCACCAGCGGACGTGCAGCCTTATCATTCTCTATGATTGTGTATAGAAGTGCGTTCTGCTCGAAATAATCGTTTGGTTGGAAGGTATGGAGCTTATAGAACTTCACTCCGTCAATACGCATCTGTACATCAATAGTTGGCTTAATAACAAAAGACTTCTCTTTCTTGAAAGCTATCATCTGAATGCCAAGATGCTGTATTTCCTCAAGGTCCTCACGCCCTATTTCCTCTATGAAGAGTTTGGTATTAGGCTCAACCTCACCCTCGTTTCTGAGGCTCCACGCCTGTCCTTCTGCCTGAAGGATGGTATAGCGGAAATAATAGTTGCAGTCGTTCACAAGATACACCTCAAAGCGTGTATTCGTTATCATCGAAGCATCAACAGGCACGAAGGCGAGATACGCACTAAGACGGTCTCCGCCTTTCCTTTCCTCAACAGGGGCACGGAAAGTGATGTTTCCGAGCGAAGGATCATCATCAACGATAGAAGCTGAAATATCCTCGTCTTCATCAACCTCGTTCATTATCGAGCGCACGGAACGGCCAGAGTCATGTTTCTTTGCCTCTTCCCCACTCTTTCCCTGAAAAGAGGAAGTCTTGAACATATTATAGTCGTCGCCGCCCTCTGCAATGACTACGACCTCAGATGCCAGAGTTGGTATCTGAAATCCGTCTTCGTCTTCCACAAGCACAATATTACCCTTCTGGAAGCCTGCTATCTTGCCTCCTCCCGTAGTAGAGAGGAACCTTACTTTATCTCCGATTTTCATTTTGCCTATGAATTAACGATGCAAAAATACTAAAAAAAAAGGAGAATAGCGAAGAAAACGCGAAAATAGTGTATGTGTTATGAAAGTTTAGTGATGATAAAAACTACGATGGCGCAAATTTGCGCTGTCGTCAAGAGCATTAATCAGCCTTAGCACCAAGGTAAAAAGTCAACGAGCTGAAATTTCAACTGGTAGAATATCAAACAATAATCGGCTTGGGCGCACCCGGATTTTTTCGTGGCAACCCCACACAGCCCCGCACGACAGCATAAACCGAGAAGTGATTTGTTAGTCTGCCCAAAATGTGGCGCAGGGGGGGATTGTCCATGGATAGCCCCCTGCGCCCTAAAAAGACGATAAAACAAATCGTGTTTTCATCTTTGAGGTCTATTTATAATCGATGTTAATTCATTTATCAATGACTGACAGTTTTCGCATCCGAGAACAACATATTCTCCTGAAACTAATTTAAGCGTAAACGTTGACGAACGATTGCCAAAAAAAGCTTTGAATTTTCCACATTTACTATTCCAGAACAATCCGTAATACCCTCCAAATCCGCCAGAAGCGAACAATCGTATCGTTGAACCGTCAATAATTTCTGAATGAAACGTGCAAGATACTATGTCCTTTATAGGTATATGTTTGCTATAGGCTCGACATCTCACTATAAGCTCTTTGTTCGTAAGAATAAGTTTCCGTGGACTAAACACAAAGCACGTTATCAAAGTAATACATATTACTACCAACCCTATTTTTTCTAGCAACATTTCTTTATGACTATACAAAATCACCCTGTTTGCCAATAAATATATTGTTAAGGCCAAAGTAAAAAACACGATAGCAGTCAAGACTTTCGTTGTCTTGTCTAACTTTACATCAAAAGTGTGAAGTTCCAATTTACTCATATGAAATTATTTTTTGCAAATATATAAAAAAATAATGACAAAAAAAGAAAATGCGGGCATTTTTTTCGTCGAACAACGAAAAAAAATGCCTGCTATCTTGCCTCCTCCCGTAGTAGAGAGGAATCTTACTTTATCTCCGATTTTCATTTTGCCTATGAATTAACGATGCAAAAATACTAAAAAAAAGGAGAATAGCGAAGAAAAGCGAGAAAAAATGGGGCATTGTCATAAAAGGGAAACGGATGTATCTGATTTTTCTGAGTGCAAATCTACAAATATTTCCTTGCGGTTCAAGACATTTTTCCCTATTTTTTATTGCATTTTATATTTTTTAGGCTTATACAGGGGGTGCGCAGAAGCACAAAACTACGCAAATTCTTCGCAGAAACAAGCAAAAAAGTTGTGTTTCTGAGGTATTTTTATTATGCCGGCATAGGTAAAAGTACGAGGGTCGAAATTTCAACCGACGTAAAGATACCAACCTGCATTAACACCAACTACCTCTTACAGAGCTAGTTAAACAACTATTCACAGTAATATCCGTAACCTAATGTGTTGCAGTGTTGCAGTTGTTGCAGTTAAAAAATGACTATATAAAAAGTCAAAAATAAACTCTATATTTATATATATAAATATAGAAGTATTTTTAGGGTATGGGAAAGGCTTCATGAGAACTGCAACACTGCAACACTGCAACAGCGAGTGCAGAGTCGGAGCTTGCTTCAGCTATGCCGAGCGCCCGCAGTCTCGACGAAGTCAACACTGCAACAAAATGCGCCAATTTGATCAGGGAAAAAAAACAAAAAAAATTAGCAAAACATTCGTGAACCGCAATGGGAATGTTGTAACTTTGCACTCGGAATTAACGCCTACCCCGCCCCTCCCAAAGGGAGGGAAGTAAGTCCGTTATAATACCGTTGTAAATCCGTTGTAAGTCCGTTCCCTAGATTGGAGCTAATAGGGAATCAGTTTGGTATCAGAAGGGAGCTGTCGCCATAGGACAGGAAACGGAAGTCATGAGAAAGGGCATAGTCATAAACCTTGTGCCAGTCTTCGCCGATAAGAGCGCTTACGAGCAACAGCAATGTGGACTGTGGCTGATGGAAATTGGTTACCAAGGCCTTGACGATATGATAGCTATACCCGGGAGCTATGATTATCTGCGTACTGCTATGGAGCACCGTTACCTCGTTCTTCTCATACCACGCTAGCAATGCTTGAAGAGCCTCTACCGATGTTGTACTCTGGGCTTTCTCTGCCACCTCTCCCTCGTATGGCTCCCACTGGTTCACGTGCAACTGCTCCTCCGTGAGATCAGCGTTGAGAATGAGCTTCACACCCATGTAATAGAGACTTTCGAGAGTGCGCACGCTCGTAGTTCCCACAGCAATACACCTTCCTTCGTGGGCAAGAAGTCGCTCAATAGTATGCTTCCTTACTGATACAAACTCCGTATGCATCTCGTGCCCCTCGATACGCTCTGCCTTTACAGGCTTGAACGTTCCTGCTCCGACATGAAGGGTAAGTTCTTCGCGCTCAATGCCGTGAGCGTCGATGTCGGCAAGCACACGGTCGGTAAAGTGCAATCCGGCAGTAGGAGCTGCAACAGAGCCCTTAATCTTGGAATATACGGTCTGATACGTGGTCTTGTCGCTCTCTTCCGTCTTGCGGTTGAGGTACGGAGGAATAGGTAGCTCTCCACAGGCATCAATAATCTCTGCGAAGGAAACGGTATCGTCATCCCACTCAAAGTCAATCCAATGCCCAGTATGTACCTCCTGCTTGCGCTCTACGCTGAGATTTACGGTCTTGTCACCAACCATTATCTCGCGCACCAGACGACCTTCCTTCCATTTCTTCAGGTTGCCCACCATACATACCCAAGAACACTTTCCGCGTGTCTGGAACATAAGCTCATAGTCGCTTGGCATAGCCGGTTCGAGAAGGAACACCTCGATAAGCGCACCTGTTGCCTTATGGAAATAGATACGAGCCTGAATGACACGGGTATTGTTGAATACCATCATCTCACCCTTAGGAAGGTGGTCGGTGATATTGCAGAAAGTATCATCACTTATCTCTCCCCTATTATACACAAGGAGCTTACTCTGATCACGCTCCGCCTTCGGGAACTTCGCAATACGCTCATCAGGCAGAGGATAGTTATAGTCGATTATCTGGATGTTTTTGGGAGAAAACATAAACAAATTACCTTTTTACAATTCTGGTGATTAATAAGAACTGAAAGCGTAAATCAAAAATTTTCAATTTTCAACTTTCAACTAAATCAAAACCCTAAAGAAACAATATATAACCGTGAGCATAATGATGCTGACACATACGTCGATGTCATTCTTGTCGTATCCGGTTCCTGTGTATTTTGAAGAGATGTATTTAGCACGCGGTGCAAGCTTGAAATAGAGGAGATATGCAAGAACGCCCACAACGGCTCCCCAGGCAAGTCCTACTATGACGTCGGTAAACCAATGCACACCAAGATACAGACGAGTCCAGGCATTCAGCAACGACCATACTATGAGTATTGAGCTCAGCACCTTTCCCCTTACAAGAAGCGTAACAAAGACCGATAGCATCATTGTGTTGGCAGCATGTGAAGAAAAGAAACTGTATCCACTTGCACTATACCCAGACACAGTATGCACAAGATGCTTAAACTCAGGGTCGTAGCACGGACGTGGTCGCATAACGTATGGCTTCACGATATAGTCAGACAGCAGTCCTGACGCAAGGACACCAAGAAATAAACAGGCAAAGATAATCATTATCTGCCCCATCGTCTTGTTGTTCCTTACGACAAGCACCGCAAGCGCTACATAGAGTGGAATCCATGTATAACCTGTGGTAAATGCAACCGCAAAACGGTCGAGAAACAATGAGTTACTACCATTGAGCAACTCGAGAAAATACATGTCCATGACTATTGTATCACCTCCACATCCGTTTCCGAAATCCAGCCTTCGGTGCCATCTGCAAGACGGATTTCATACCATCCCTTGAGGGCATCGATCACGTCACCTCTGGTTCCCTCATGCAGGATGCAGGCATCTGCTCCCTGCTCTGTAGGTGTTTTCTTTGCTGTTGCGGTAGGAGATACTATAACAGCGCATTTTGAATTGGTTGTATAGTCCTTAAGCTGTGATGCAAAGACATTTCCGAGGATAAAGACAATCACAAGAGCTACACTCAGATAGAATGCCACCTTCCTCAACATCATATTCTTCACAAACAGATAGACGAGGAACAGGAGCAATGCCACAACGAGAGACACAAGTGAGAGCGTAGCCCATGTGTCGATGCCCATCGATGTCTTTATATTCTCATACCACACCTTGAAGAATATCTTCTCACCTGGCTGGATATTGTCAATTGTCTTTGAACGTGCTACCTCCAGATTATGTATGATATCATCATCACCAGGAGCAAGGAGTCGTGCCTTCTCATAGTTTATAATAGCACGTGTGACGTTATCTGTACGATAATATGCGTTACCGAGGTTATAATAGAGATTTGCGCTCTTGCCTTTCTTCAAGGCAGCCTCGTATGATTCAATTGCATCCAGATACTTGCCCTTTGAATAGGCATCATCGGCTTTCTGTTTCAATGACTGAATAGTCTCTGACTTAGCTGGTGCCTCCTGTGCCATTGCAGAACTGCTTGCAGAAAGCATTCCGAACATGCCAAGACCAATCAGCAGACACTTGACACCAGACACATGCTTTTTCTTCTTCATTCCTTCCTCAATATTCGTGATTGCAGAAACAGCCTTGTCGTATGTCTTCTGCATATTACCAGCAGCATCACCAGGAGCATAGCGCTCGAACTCACATTCATCAAGAGCCTCAAGGAATGTGTCGATATCCGACTGACTGGCATTGCGGGCAGACAGTTTCTCTGAAATATTCTCACGTGAAAGCTTAGAAACAGGAATTGACAGTTTGTCAGCCACATAGCCCCAAAGTGCCCTAAGCACCTCGTCGTAGAACTCAGAAGACTTACCAGCAGCCATAAGCTTAGCAGCAAGCTTCAGTCTCTTGCCAGCCACCTTATTAGCCTTCTTGCCTCTCATAGCATCGATGTTTGCCATCTCCATAGCCTGCTTGCGGAATACGATGAGGAGTACAAAGAAGATGAGGACAACCAAAGCGTTGAGGATGATATAGAGAGTGCTTCCGAAGAAGTAGTCGTTTGGCTTAACAACCTCTGGAGCTCCGTTATGAATGAAGCGGATATCCTTATCCTTTGGCTGAGAATAGTCAGCAACATCACCAACCTTACCACTACCCTTCTCCACTTCGAGAATCATAGGACTGGTGCGGATGGTCTTGTATTTATTGGCTGATGTATCGAAATATGTCAGTTCAATAGGCTGAAGCTGATACTTACCCTGATTTCTTGGCACGATAAGCACATCATACAGCATATTACCAGTAAGACCAGAGGCTGTAAGCTTTGTCTTATCAGTTACCTTTGCATCATACTTGTCGAAGTCCTTAGGAAGAACCAGCTCTGGCTGCTTGATGAGCTTGAGGTTACCATTACCTCCCACAACAATACGTACCTTTACAGGGTCGCCAGCCTTCACCTTAGGATGGTCGAGCGATGCACTTATAGTGAACTTACCCACACCTCCTGAGAAATTTGAAGGCTTCTGTGGAAGGGGATCAACCTGCACGGTCATCCCCTGTGCTATGATATTCCTTTTCTTCTCAACATATCCGCTACCACCATTGAAGAATGCCTCAAACGGATCCACATTACGGTTTTCCTGTACGACAATACCCTTGAACGTAATGCTTGGAATCTGCAGCTTACCCGTCATCTGCGGATACATCAGATACTGACTCCATGTAACGCAACGGTAAGGACGACCATTTACAGTCTCAATATGGAACGATTTCTGCTGAGGAAGCGGAATTTCCTGAGTATGGAAGCCTGTAAGGTCAGGCATCTTACCCTCCAACTGGGTAAGCTCCACCTGAGTATAAACCTTATATGTCAGCAGAATAGGCTCCTGCTCGTGTACACGTGTCTTATTTGCGCTAACCTTGATAAACAGGTCATTACCAGAGATATGAGAGCCAGAAGGACGTACCTGAGACCCACCCTGCATTCCATACTGCTGATTCTGCGCATTGCCCGATACCGTAATCTTTACGGAATTAGAGAACATTGACTTTCCGTTAACAGTTGCATGAGCACCGCTAATAACGAAAGAGCCCTTCTTTACGGCAGCAAGGATATAGGTATAGGTAACAGAACTTGACTGCGTAGTATGTCCGTTTATCATCTGAATACTCTGCTGGGTACTAGTGCTCGGGCCCATAAGAACCTCGAAGGCATCAGGAATACTACCCGCACGGAATCCCTTTACATCCGTTGTGGATATAGTATACTGCAAACGGAACTGCTCACCCACAGCCACCTGCTGCGGAGCACTTACACGTATCTGAGCCATCATTGGGATGATGGCAAGCAAGAATATTATTATGGTAGATAGTCTTTTCATATAAAGTCCCCTCATTTACCAGTTCTTCTGAAGGCTCTTGCGCTGTGTCTGCGACTTAATCTTCTGAAGCTTGTGCTGAGTATTCTTCTCTTCCTGCATCGCAGCCTGAAGAAGCTGCTCTGCATTATCCTTACTCATCTGATCCTTAGGCTGTTCCTTCTTCTGCTCTTTCTTTTGCTTTTTCTGCTGCTTCTGCTTGTTCTCCTGTGGCTGATTCTTCTGATTACGCTTACAGAGAACCAAGTTATACCTCGTCTCATTATCATTTGGATTAAGACGAAGTGACTGCTCATAAGCCTTTATAGCCTCTGCATACATCTGATGTCTTTGGTAGATAACACCAGCGTTATGAAAGGATTTTGACTTTCTGAATTTTGAAGTCTCAGCATTCGAAGCCTTGTCGAAATATACCGCAGCAAGCGAATCCTTGTTCTGCTGCATATAGGTACATGCAAGGTTATATAGAGCCTGAGGATTATCATCTTTCTTTGTAAGAGCCTTGCTATACTCAACCTCTGCCTGCTCAATAGCACCACTACGGTAGAATCTGTTTCCCTTACGGATATGATCTCTGTCATTCTGAGCCATAACGCTCATACTACCCAAGGCAAGGAGAAGTAATGTACATGCTGCCCCCTTATGGAAGATCTTAAATTTAGAAAAGAACGGATTCATAGTCTCATTGATGCAAATCTCTATAATCAGGAGAAGGATGCAGAGGATTCCGAATACCTGGAACTGCTCGTTGTATTCAGAATATATCACACTCTTCATTGAGCCCTGCTGAAGCTTTGAGAGCTCATCATTAAGACGCTCCTGAGCCGCAGAAGTATTGTCAACGTGAATATATGTACCCTTACCTGCAGCCGCAACCTCACGACACATCTGCTCATTAAGGCGTGTCATTACGGTATTTCCTGTATTATCTGTCAAATAACCTCCCCTACCGGTAGGAATAGGCGCTCCGTTAGTATCACCGATACCGAGGATGAACACGTTCATTCCCTTCTTCATAGCAGCCTTAGCAGCCTCAGAAGCACCACCTTCATGGTCCTCACCATCGGTAATAACGATTATCGCCTTACCAATCTTGTCCTGCTGAGTGAAGCTCTTGGATGCAAGGTTTATAGCCTGCGCGATATCAGTACCCTGAGTCTCAATAAGTGAAGGCTCAATGCTCTGAAGGAACATCTTGGCAGAAACATAGTCGGATGTGATAGGGAGCTGCACGAATGCCTCTCCTGCAAAGACAATAAGACCGATCTTGTCGTTATTGAACTTGTCAACAAGGTTCTCCACAAGCATCTTACTCTTATCCAGACGAGAAGGCTGAACATCCTCGGCAAGCATAGAGTTTGAGATATCCATCGCTATGATGCACTCTATACCATTACGTTTCTCATTACTTACCTTTGTTCCCATCTGTGGACGTGCCACCATGAGGATAAGCATTACAAGAGCCAGCTGAAGCGCACTAAACTTTATCCAACGTCTCTTTGCAGAGGCATCAGGCATAAGCTTTGCAATCAGCTGGGGATCACCCATCTTATTTATTGCCTTTCGGCGTCTATACTCTGCCAATACCATAAGCCCGAAGAATACGGGGATTATCAGCAGGAGATACAGATATATCGGAGATTCAAATCTAAGCATTTACTTTTCTTATATCTTTCTAAATACAGTCAGTCTCAAGAGCACCTCTAAAAGCATAAGCAGAGCAGCCGCAATAGCGAATGGCTGATATGCCTCATAGCGCTTTGAGAACTTCTTCACATTCTGTCGGGTCTTCTCAAGTTTGTCAATATCCTTGTAAATCTGAACCAACTCCTTGTTATTCGTTGCACGATAGAAATTACCTTCACTCGTAGCTGCAATGCCCTCAAGTGTCTTGGTGTCAATCTCTACAGGCATATTCACATACTGAATACCACCTGCTACAGGCATAGGATAAGGAGCAACGCCTGTTGTGCCGACACCAATGGTATAGACACGTATTCCGAGGCTCTTTGCTATCTGAGCAGCGGTCATAGGTGAGATATCACCCATATTGTTTGAACCGTCGGTAAGGAGAATCACGACCTTACTCTTTGACTTTGAGTTCTTTAGACGAGAAACAGCATTAGCCAGTCCCATACCGATAGCCGTACCGTCAGAGATAAGTCCCTGAGCAGCGATATCGGTTCTTGTATTGTTCAGAAGATTCTGCAAAGAAGCATGATCAACTGTCATCGGACATTGGGTGAACGCCTCACCTGCAAAGATTGTAAGACCGATATTATCATTCGGACGGTCTGCTATAAACTCACCTGCAACGGCTTTGGCAGCCTCAATACGGTTAGGCTTCAAGTCCTCTGCCAGCATACTGGTAGATACGTCCATAGCCAACATGATGTCGATGCCCTCTACCGTCTTCTCATTCCACGCATTACGGGTTTGAGGACGTGCCAGAGCTACGACGATGAGAATGAACGCAATACATCTGAGTGCCATAGGCACACCCATCAGTCTCACCCTCCAGCTTACAGGAGCATTCCTATAGACATTGGTATCGCTCAAGCAGATTGAAGATTCCGCCTTTCTCTTGCCGTTATTGCGCAATAGGAAGTACCATATAATATAAGGTACGAGCAATAGCAGTAATATGAAGTATAATGGTGATGCAAATTCCATAAAAGAGATGCTTTAAGTATTAAAAGCAGAGCAGTATCAGCTCCCAGATTACATATACAAGGAGCGCGACACTTGCCAATACAACGACAAACAACGACCACTTCAGAATCCTACGGTTACGGATTGACTGCTTGTCCTTCTCTGTAACTGTTGGTTCGATACGCTCCTCGGTTGGAGCATTCTCCTGCTTTGTGGTGTTAATGAAGTCAATAGCCGAGATAAGGTTGTGGTCATTCTCACTCACGCCCACAGAGTACTTGGCGAACTTCACTAGATCGGCAGTCTCAAAGAGCATAGTAAGCTCGTCTATCTTCTTCTGATCCTCTTCCTGACGTAGACGTGATATGATTTCCGCACTCGTCATCTCCATCGCATTAAATCCGAAGCGCTCCATCATATAGCGTCTCAGAGTATCTGTAAGATGGGTATAGTATGCCTTCGCGTCATCAACTGTCACGGTAGAACTCTTTGACTTTATCTCCTCGATAGAGTTAAGTGCCTTCTGGTGAGCAGGAATACGCTTTACTATCTTAACCTTGAAGACGATAGGCTTCTCGCTCTTCAGGCGCATGAATATCAGAAGGGAAATGATGAAGAGCACCAATACACCAGCGCTCAACCATATCAGACGGCTCCATTCAGACCAAAGGAAAGGGTTATCCTGCACATCCTTTGCAGGAAAGAACTGATTAGGATGCAATGTGTCCACCTGAACGGTAAGCACCTTCAGAGCCAGCGACTTAGACTCAAAATCCTTGTCGTTCACCTTAACCTTTATAGCAGGAATGTAATAAAGCGTATCGTCAAACGAAGTGAGGGTATAGTGAGCTGATACACGAAGATATCCGTCGTCAAGTTTCTGGGTATCTGTTGGCAATATCTCAACAACCTCAATACCCGGAATTATATTATCAAGCGGCTGATACTGAGGAAACTGTACTTTCTGCCCTTCCTTCACGGTCACACCAAGGTGGAATCCCGTCTGCTGTCCGATGAAAATAACGGTAGAGTCAATCTTTGCCTCCACACTTACATTCTGTGCTGACATCGGAAGGGCCACAAGCATCAACAACAAGAGGATACCCCCTATTCCCCTAAGGGGGAATCTTGTATTAGTATTGATGCTAAAAGTTTTCATCCCTTTATGTTTTTGATTTTCAATATACATTTTTTTCTATTCAAAAAACTCCCCCTTGGGGGCTGGGGGCATTAGCTTCCCCTCATAGCAAACATCTGCCTGAGCGACTTCACATAGTCACCATCAGTAGCAACACTTACAAAGTCAACACTCGTCTTGGCAAACGTCTGCTTCAAGTTAGCTGAACGTTCCAACCAGAATTTCGCATGAGCCGTACGAAGTGCCTTGCTCGATGTATCGATATACATCTCATGACCTGTCTCGGCATCCCTTACACGGAGTATTCCTACATCAGGAAGGGTTTTCATAATAGGGTCATAGACCTGAATTGCCATAAGGTCGTGCTTTGAGCGGCACACCTGCAAAGGCTTATCGAAAGGCTTCCTGTCATAGAAGTCGCTCATCACGAAAGCCGTACACTTTCTCTTCATCACCTGCCCGAGGAACTCGAAAGCCTGTGACACATCCGTTTTCTTTGACTCCGGCTGGAAATCAAGCACCTCACGGATGATATAGAGCACATGCTTCTTACCCTTCTTTGGCGGGATATATTTCTCTATTCGGTCAGAAAAGAAGATAACACCAATCTTATCGTTATTCTGGATAGCCGAGAATGCGAGCGTTGCAGCCATCTCTGTAACCATCTCGCGCTTCATCTGATTACGTGTACCGAAATCAAGCGAACCAGACACGTCTATCATCAGCATAACGGTAAGCTCACGCTCTTCTTCGAACACCTTCACGAACGGGCGATGGAATCTCGCCGTCACGTTCCAGTCGATATCACGCACATCATCACCGAACTGATATTCCCTAACCTCCGAGAACGCCATACCGCGTCCCTTGAAAGCCGAGTGATACTGTCCGGCGAAGATATTGCTTGAAAGACCGCGGGCCTTTATCTCTATCTTCCTGACCTTTTTAAGTATTTCAGAAGTCTCCATCTGTCTTTGACAATTGAAAATTGAAAATTGAAAATTGAAAATTATGCCGCGCATTTTTCAATCGTCAATCGTCAACTTCCAATTGGACTAAAATTTTCAATTGTCACTTACTTTAGCTTGATGAGCTTCAGCAATCAATTATCAATTGTCAATTATCAATTTTCAATTGGTTAAGGCACCTCAACCTTGTTGATGATCTGGCTAACGATCTCCTCAGAAGTGATATTGTTTGCCTCAGCCTCGTAAGAAAGGCCGATACGATGACGAAGAACGTCATGAGCAACAGCTCTTACATCCTCAGGGATTACATAGCCTCTTCTCTTGATGAAGGCATAAGCACGAGCAGCCTTACAGAGACTGATACTTGCACGAGGACTACCACCGAAGGTAATCATAGACTTCAGTTCCTTCAAACCGTAGTTCTCTGGGAAACGTGTAGCGAATACGATATCAGCAATATACTGCTCGATCTTCTCGTCGATATAAACCTGACGGACAACCTCACGAGCCCTGATAATCTCATCTGCTGAGCTTACAGGAACAACTGTTGGGAGACTACCTGCAAGGTTCTCACGCATGATGCGCTTCTCCTCCTCAAGTGTTGGGTAGCTGATCACAACCTTCAGCATGAAACGGTCCATCTGAGCCTCTGGCAATGGATAGGTACCTTCCTGCTCAACAGGGTTCTGTGTTGCCATTACGAGGAAAGGACTTGGAAGGGCAAATGTAGATTCACCGATAGTAACCTGATGCTCCTGCATAGCCTCGAGCAAAGCACTCTGCACCTTGGCTGGAGCACGGTTGATCTCATCGGCAAGCACGAAGTTAGCGAATACAGGCCCTTTCTTCACCTGGAAATTCTCTTCTTTCTGAGAGTAGATCATAGTACCTACCACGTCAGCAGGGAGAAGGTCAGGTGTGAACTGAATACGACTGAACTTAGAATCGATTAATTTTGAAAGAGTGTTGATTGCAAGTGTCTTTGCAAGACCAGGCACGCCTTCAAGCAATATGTGACCATCGGAAAGAAGTCCGATGAGAAGTGATTCAACAAGATGCTTCTGACCGACGATAACACGATCCATGCCGGTTGTCAGATTAGTAACAAAGTTACTCTGCTGCTCAATGAGAGCATTTAATTCTCTTATGTCTATAGCTTCTGCCATAATTTTTTTGTATGTTTTATTTACCTATTTTCTCTAAATCGAACGCAAAAGTACAAAAAAATACCCACTAATCAGCATCCAATCACCTAAAAAGTATTAATTTAAGCATTAATTAACGAGATATTTTAAAAAAATGAAAAAAAATCAGTAACTTTGCAGTACTTTTACTTCCAAATACACAAAAAATAGGATGATAAAATACGATTTGACAAAGATAACAACCGTGATATTTGATGTGGATGGGGTTCTTAGCGAAAACACAATTCCTATGGACCTTAACGGTAATCCTATCCGCACGATGAACGTGAAGGACGGCTATGCCATCCAACTTGCAGCAAAGCAGGGAATACGTCTTGCAATCATCACGGGAGGCAAGTGCGACAGCATTCAATACCGATACAGCAAACTTGGCGTAAATGATATTTTCATGGGATGCGCTGTGAAGATTGAGATGTACCGAGAATACTGCCGTCAGAACAATCTGAAGGACGAGGAAGTAATGTTTCTCGGAGATGACATTCCCGACTACGAGATTATGAAAGTTGCTGGATGCACCTGCTGTCCTTCTGATGCCTGTCAGGAAATAAAGGATATCTCCACATACGTAAGCCCTGCTTCTGGAGGCAACGGCTTTGCCCGCGATGTCCTCGAACAGCTTCTACGAAGCAAAGGCCTCTGGCTAAGCTCCGCGAAAGCGTTTGGGTGGTAAAGAAGCGGCCTCTCCCCCCGCCCTCCCCCGTAGGGAGGGAGCCGGAAGGCGAAAGGTCAATAAAAACAGAACTATAATTTTTTGAAATATTGAAACAAACAACCCCACATAGTCGAATCGGCTCCCTCCCTACGGGGGAGGGCGGGGGGAGAGGCCGCCTAATACTAGCCAGCAACTCCCCACGCCGTCGTGAGCTTCTCGGCGGACTTGACATACCATACGAAGTTCATGTCATAAAAGGCATTGACGAGAGTTATCCTGATACCCTTCCTGCAAAGGAGGTGGCAGAATATATCGCCAGCAAGAAGGCTGAGCCATACAAGGAATGGTTTACAAGCCAAGAGGCTGTGCCACAAGGCATTACGATGACCGATGATACGGTTGTAGTAACAGCCGATACTGTTGTGGTTGTTGACGATAGGATTCTCGGAAAGCCAAAGGATCGTGAGGATGCCCATCGTATGCTCCGCCTCGTTAGCGGTCGCACGCATCAGGTATATACTGGTGTCTGCCTGCTCAGCAAGGACAAGGAGAAACACCTCTCCGTTTGCACCAACGTCACCTTCCGCGAGCTTACTGACGAGGAGATATACTATTATATCGACAAATACAAACCATTCGACAAGGCTGGTGCCTATGGCATTCAGGAATGGATTGGCTATATCGGCGTCACTCGTCTTGAAGGCAGCTACTTCAACGTTATGGGGTTGCCTGTACAACGCATCAACGATGAGCTAAAGACCCTCC
>CAMJKP010000041.1 GCA_946406435.1 uncultured Prevotellaceae bacterium
GACCGTCATCACCCTTCATGTTTATAGGCTCGTTGGCAAGCTCGAACATAACGTAAGGGTTGTTCTTCAGCTTCTCATGACTGCAAACGTAGGTCCAAACCTTTATGAGATACTCCTGATATTCATCACCTATGGCAAGTTTCTCAGGGCATACGCCAGGTGGGCGCATCACCACATAAAGACCGTTATCAATGGCATATTCAGCCATAGGAACAAACACCTCATCAAGATATTTCTTGAAGAGATCCATGTCGAAGGCATAGATATTGTTCTCTTCGAAACCCTTACCAGGGTTAGCTGTCTTCCACTCTTCCACCTTTGAATCGTTATTACTCCAATGAGGATCCATGTGCAGACGCATCCAGTTCACCATCCAGCCCTTATCGAGCATCTTTTTTATCACACCCTGATTATACGTGAGGCATGCGCTAGGTCTTTTGCCCCATCCCCATCCGTTTCCTCTCTCGTTGAACCAAGGGGAATAGGTCTGGCCAAAGCCATGCAGATTGACGATACTGTCATTACCGTTCACATCCTTAGCCATGAGGTAACGGCCTTTCACAAACAGTTCAGGCATACGCATACCGCGCCACGCCATCGTTTCATTAGAGACAATTAAAAAGAGAGCCAACAAAGCGAATCTCCAAGTTCCGTGTAATTTTTTAGTCATTAATTTCTGTTTAAGTTATTGTTTTGGTTTAGTTTTTATACTACAGTTAGCCAAATCAGGTGCAAATTTACTAAAATAAATTTATACAAAGTATAAAAAATTAGTTAAATATTCTTTTATGCCCCACATAAAGCCCCCCAACTTTACAGGAAAAGACACAAAACAAAGTCACCACAAGAAAATAAAAACACCGAAACCAAAGGTTATTCAAAAGAAATCCTTAACTTTGTAGCCGATAATAGCCAAAAAACATAGAAACCCAAGATGAAGCAGATAGAAAGAATAGAACGTATGGAGCAGAATCTGGAGCGTGCTACAGATGCGTTGAGAGCGTTGAATGATGCACTCGACGAGTATGAGACTGTGCAAGAGGCACTCCAAGAACTTGACACCTACTATGGAAGTGACACATGGAAACAGGACTTTTCCGACGACGAGCAGGGTAGGCTACCCAATACCCTGAAACGAGGTGTCCTCTCCGAAGATGCCATCTGGAATGTGCTGGAAGAATATCGCAACCTGAAGGAAAGGTTGGAATCCCTCCCCTTGTAATTATCAAAATAAGTGATTAAGGTTCGATGAAACCGCGATATTTTGGAATTTTTGTTGTCTATTCGATGTGAATTGATACAGTTCTTTCACAATAACTCATTTCATTTATTCGTCTCTATATTCGAGGATATCGCCAGGCTGGCAACCTAATACGCGGCAGATGGCTTCAAGGGTGGTGAAACGCACAGCTTTGGCCTTACCTGTCTTTAGGATTGAGAGGTTGGCGAGGGTCAGGCCTACGCGATCTGCCAGTTCGCTCAGCGACATTTTGCGCTTAGCCATCTCAACATCGAGATTAACTATTATCTTTCCCATAGGCATTATATTGTTAAGTCCTGTTCTTCCTTCAGTTTCAGACCGATGGCAAATGCCTCGGCAACAATCATATTAAACACACTGAAAATCATCAAGCCAATGTTTTTGTCCAATGCTACGGCAAGATTCTCACCTTCCCACAAAGTGGAACAAAGAGCGAATACTGTGATGATTAGCAGTCCGACACCAGTAAGTCGGAGCAAGTTGACATTTTCTCCAGTAAGCACATTGTTTTGGTTCACGTTGAGAATGAAGCGCAAGAAGCAGACGAACGATACGATGGCAGCCACAATCACCACAAAACCGTAGAGGTAAACAATTATTGCAGTCCATCCACTTGTGGTTTGATCGGATGCGCCGCTTTGCCAGCCTTCTTCGAAGTCACCGGCATTCATCACAAACATCGTAACTACCTGCGCTACCATTAGCAGTAGCATCAGTACACAGAATAAATTCAGTTTCTTTTTCATATTTATCGTTAATTTTATTGTTTTTATGATGTTATTTTATTGATTTCGTTTATAAGTTTATCGAATATCGATATGCAAAAGTAGAAACTATATTTCATTCTGCCAAACAAATTCGATAAAACTTTATCGTTTTTCAATAAATTTAACATTTGAGCAAAGACTCGTAACTACTCAGCACCCAGGCATGAATAGTCGTCTTACTGTTGTATGACAGGCTATCACCCCACATTTATCTTGATGCATATCCTTTGCGTGAGCCTCGTGAAAATAGGAGATAAGAGCCATTTTAAGCCTTATCTCCTATTTTGATTATACGTTTATGCCGCTATTCTAACTACCGTATAGACATTACCCTTCTTCGTGTGACGGCTGATAATACCCATAGAAGAGAGATTTGCACCAAGGATTGATTGGCTCTTGCGGTCAATCTTCAGTTTCGGATATTTTTGTTGAATTGTGGTGAGGATATCCAGACTTGACATCTCACAGCCTTGTTCGTCATCATTCGGCTTGCGGAAACATGTGATGAACATAGCTGTGAGATCATCCACAGCACAAAACTCCTTGTTGAGAATCTGCAATCGCTTGTTCTCTTCCTGAGTAAGCCAATACACCTCCTTCTGCTCGCACACCTCATATACAAGCTGGGCATAGAACTGATCATAGTCTATTTCAAGGTCAGGCATCATAGAATCTGAAGGAACCTTAACCACGATGAAACGGCGTGTTCCTGTCTTATCCTTCAAAGGACGAGGCTCATTCGTAGTAGCCACGAATGATGCCATACGAGGGCGCAAAGTGATATTTTTACCATATATTTTACGCGCGTTGACCTCAGCCTTGGTGATGATGTACTTCAAGGTTGCCTGCTGCTTGTCCGTGTATCTGTCAAATTCGTCAAAGTTCACAAGACCGCAGTTTGCCAGAGCCATATCCGTATCATGCTTGTTCGTGAGGTTGATATGGTCAAGATAGTACTTCTGAAGATGTTCAGGAAGTAGTTTCTTGATGAAAGAACCTTTTCCACAACCTTGAGCGCCGATAAACATCACAACAAGTTGATTGCCGTAGATGCTTTCCATACAAAGCCAGTGAGCCACTATTGATCTGAACCAGATACGGATGAAATGCGCCTTTTCATCGTCAACAGAAGGAATACTGCTGATAAGTTCACCCACACGATCCTTGCCATCCCATTTCGGAAGTCCCTTGAGATAAGCCTGAAGAGGATTGAAAGATTCTGTAGCTGCTGAGTAGATGATACGCTTTACGAGGTCGGCAACCTTACACTCGATGCCAGCCTTCATCGCCTCAAGAATGATAGAGTTGAGAGCCTCCTCTTTAAGAGGTTCAAAGTCTGTGTTCTTAAGGTTTCCACCCATTTCCGGATTGAGTACCTTGAACTCAAAAGTGTCACGCACTTCATTAAATCTGAAGGCGAAGTTGTCATTCAGGAAGCCCTCAACAAGAGCTACCTGTTCTGCAAGAGTTAGTTTCTGCATAGCTGAAAAAAAAAGAATTTAATTGTTAAACTTGATATATATTCTCTCCCTGATCACGATTAAGTTTGTTGATCGTTTTTCAGGTTAGTTCTGACGATTCAGAACCAAGGTGCAAAGGTACAATTTTTTCGCGGAATACCAAAGAAAAACACAAAAATTTTCGCTCAATTTTATTTACTTTTTCGCAACTATTTCTCTATCAGAATTTTAGTACTAAAATAAAAAAACATACCAAGTTTTTGGCTAAAACCGATAACGCAATCCATGCAAAAACCATAGAGTTTCAAGAGCCGAATATAAAAAATCAAAAGTTTTTGAGGTAGGGGGTTTCACCCATACCATTTTCACTATATAACACGCTGATAGTCAGGAAGAAAGAACGGGTGAAACCCCTCAAAAAAGAAGATATTAATTTATAGGGGGTTTCACCCTTCATAAATCATTGATAATCAATGCGTAAAACCCTGTTTTTGCATGAGGTGAAACCCCCTACCTCAAAAACTTTTAATTTTTTTCTAAGCAAGGGTCTCACCCCATTTTCACTACATCCTCTTTTCCCAGACTTTCTCCTTCAAACCATCACTCTCTTCATCGTTCGCTATGCCTCCGTTATACCTCCGCTCTACCTCCGCTCTACCTTCGCTTCAAAGCCGTTTCAACTCCGTTCCTTAGAATGGGCGAAAAATGGGACTTACATGGGAGTCACAAGGGACTTACTTGGGACTTGGAGAGAAGCCATAAAGATTTATATGAATTTATATCTTTGAGAGGTATTAAACCGACTATGTGACAGGTCAAGTAACAGGTCAAGTAACAGGTCAAGTAACCGACCATGTAACCGATCATGTAACCGACCATGTGACCGACCATGTGACGAGCAATGTAGCAGGCAATGTAACGGGCAATCTAGCAGGCAATGTAACTATGTATTGGAGATGAAACTATGACCCGTGACGAGATAATGCAGAAGTTAGGTTTGAAGGGTGGTGATAATTTCCAATCAACATATCTTTATCCCGCTATTGAGCAAAGTTCAAGTTGTGGTCTTCTAACAATCGTAAACACTTAAAAAATGAAAAAATAGCATTAACCGAAGGTTATTTGGGAGAAAATATGTAACTTTGTAGCCAACATAGGGCATAACCAAAGAGAGCAATATGCCAAAGAAGAATTTGAAGTCGCAATTTGCGATATCAAGTTGGGGCGGAACAAGGAAGTTCCCTTATGCCTTTACTCGCGATAGAGTGGAATTGTAAACACTTTAGAAAAAAATACACCTATATTATGAAACTTTCAAATATTATCTCTGGTAGTCAATATAACCTCACACAGTTTGATTCTTCAAAGATTGAGAAACTGGAAAGCCGTATAGAGTTGAAAACAATAAAAGATAAGGTTATTCCATACATTAATTGTATCGTAAGGAATAAACTTATCAAGCTGACGCCAGAAGAGATTGTGCGCCAGTTATATTTGATGGTTTTAATAGATGATTTCCACTACCCTGTTAGTAGAATGGAATTGGAATACGTAGTTTCTTTTGGTCGTGAAAAGAAACGTGCCGACATTGTTATATTTGATAAGCAACAAACAACGGCACCTTACATTATTGTAGAGCTGAAAAGTCCAAAATTGAAAGATGGAAAGGAACAGCTAAAGAGTTATTGTAATGGTACAGGTGCTCCTATTGGCATCTGGACTAATGGTGAAAGTATTTCTTTTTACCATCGTAAGGATCCAAATTATTTCGAGGACATTCCAACTATCCCTAATGCCAACGAGAAACTATCTGACATTCTAAGTGAGCGATGGTTTATCAATGACCTTGTGCAAAAAGATAAGCTTGTCAATGAACGTAAGTCGCTGAAAGACCTTATCTTGGAAATGGAGGATGAGGTACTGGCTAATGCTGGTGTAGATGTATTTGAAGAGGTTTTCAAACTCATCTTCACCAAACTTTATGATGAGATGGAAAGTGGTCGTAAGCCTGACCGTCATCTGGAATTTCGTAACTATGGCGATACAGAGACGGAGCTGAAAGATAAACTGCAAAACTTGTTTGACGAGGCAAAAGGCAAGTGGGTAGGTGTATTTTCTGAGGATTCCAAGCTTATGCTCACTCCTTCTCACTTATCGGTATGTGTAAGTTCATTGCAAGATGTGAAGTTGTTTAACTCTAACCTTGATGTTGTTGATGAGGCTTTTGAATATCTCATTAACAAGAGCAGTAAGGGTGAGAAAGGACAATATTTCACACCACGCTATGTTATTGATATGTGTGTACGTATGCTTAACCCAAAAGCTACAGAGACAATGATTGATACGGCTGCTGGTAGTTGTGGTTTCCCCGTACATACTATCTTCTATGTATGGCAAAAGATTCTTGAAAGCAAGGGATTGAAGAAGAGTCATTTGTTTACATTAGAGCAGAAACCGCAAGAATGTACCGACTATGTACAAAATAAAGTTTTTGCTATTGATTTTGACGAACGAGCTGTACGTGTAGCCAGAACTCTCAACCTCATTGCAGGTGATGGGCAGACTAATGTGCTTCATTTGAATACCCTTGATTACGAACGATGGGATGAGAACTTAAAGGACGAGAATTGGCAAGATACATACTATGAAGGATGGAAAAAATTGAAAAAGATGCGAGCCACAAAAGACAGTAATCGTGATTTTCAATTCGATGTTCTTATGGCTAATCCTCCTTTTGCTGGTGATATTAAGGAGAGTCGCATCCTTTCGAAATATGAGTTGAGTAAAAATGCGGCTGGCAAACTATCAACCAAAGTAGGTCGTGATATTCTCTTTATTGAACGTAATCTCGATTTCCTAAAGCCTGGAGGGCGTATGGCTATTGTATTGCCTCAAGGACGCTTCAACAATGCAAGTGATAAATACATTAGAGAGTATATTGCCGAGCGTTGTCGCATATTGGCGGTAGTGGGGTTGCATGTAAATGTATTTAAACCCCATACAGGAACAAAGACAAGTGTGCTCTTTGTGCAGAAGTGGGATGATAAATTATGCCCAAAGGTAGATGATTACAATATTTTCTTTGCTACTATGCAAGAACCAAGCAAGGATAATAGTGGTGAGAAAATCTTTGTACGCAAAAAGGATTTCCCAAATATAAATGAAAATGATATAACAGGTTTAGTTTCTGAGGTGGTAGATCATTACGATGTGTCTGCTGACGAGAGTGACCAATATCTACTTGATTCTCATGGTCATCTCATCGTTAAGCATGATTTGTTCAACCATGATGGCTTAACTCGTGATGGTATTGCTGAAGCTTTTGCTGAGTTTGCCAAGAAAGAGCATCTGTCTTTTTTCGTGGATGCCCCTTTGACGAAGTAAAGTATAAATCTTTGTTAGAGGGGCGGGAAATAAGTATTCTCAATAATCATGAACTTGAAAGAACATTAAGACTCGATTCTGAATTCTATTCCAAAGAGAATCTTGAACTTGATAAGAAACTAAAAACTCTGAATGCAAATAAACTAACAGATTATACTGTCATATCTGATGGTAATCACATGAGTATTAGTGATTACTTTACAGAAAAAGGAATTCCTTATTATCGGGGAGGTGACATTTATAATACGTTTATAGAGCAAAGTACCAATCCTTTGTATATTCCACGTTCTGTATTTGGGATGAAAACAATGGAGAGATCTCATTTGAAAAAAGGAGATATTCTGATGTCTATTGTTGGTGCAATTATAGGAAATTTGTCTTTGGTGTCAACGGATAATGATGCAACTTGTAGTTGTAAACTTGCTATAATAAGACCCAATAATACATTTTCATCAGAATATATTCTTTCTTTTCTAAAATCAAAAATGGGGCAATCTCAAATTCAAAGGTTTAGAAGAGGGTCAGGTCAAACGGGTTTTATTCTTGAGGATTTTGATCAATTGATGATACCTATATTTTCTAAGCAGTTTCAATTAAAGATTAAATCTTTATTTGAACGGTCGATTTTGTACCGTTCAAAGTCAAAGATTATGTATTCTGACATACAGAAATTGTTATTGGAAAATTTGAAATTGAATGATTGGTTACCTAACAAAAATCAAGTAAATGTAAAAAGTTTAAGCGAATCTTTTCTGTCTAGTGGTCGCATAGATTCTGAATATTATCAGGTAAAATATGATGAGCTTGAAAGAATAATCAAGAAACTTCCATATGAAAAATTGGATGAATTATGTCTATTGATAAATCATGGAATGCAACCACCATATGTTGAAAATGGAGAAATGCGTGTTTTCTCTCAGAAATGGATTAAAGACAAAGAAATTGATTATGGTTTTATAGAAGATGAAAATGAACCTCGAACAAGTATGGAATTTGCAAATGCTAATCCAGATTATGTTTGTAGGAATCATGACATCGTTCATTATTCTGTTGGGGCAAATATTGGTTTCTGTCATACATATTTGTCGGATATTCCTATGATGCCAGGAAGTTTCATAACATTGATACGAGCTGATGAGAGCAAAGTAAATCCTATATATCTGGGGGTTGTCTTGAATTCAATTGTAGGAAGATTACAATCAGAGAAAAGGAAAAGTGGAACGGCTCAACCCTATATTTACCCAAAGGACTTAAAAGAATTCTTAATTCCTATTCTTCCAAGTTCTGTTCAAGAATCGATTGCTGGCAAAATTCAAGAGAGTTTTAATTTGAAGAAAGAAAGCAAACGACTTTTGGAAGTTGCAAAAGAAGCTGTAGAAATTGCAATTCGTGATAATGAAGAAGAGGCTCTTAAATATATAAACGAAATAAAGAAAGGCTAATCGTTATACAAAAAAATTTGATTTTCATTTATGTGCAATGCAAGATAGAGTTTGCTTTTTTCAAAATATGATATGTCTGTGGGACACTATTTAGAAATGGCTGAAAAGCGAATTAAAGAAGTGTCAGAAGGGAGTATGCCTACAGACTTAGAGGGCGTTATTGAATTATGGCATATCAAGCGTTTGTTTGAAAATAACTGTAGATTGCAGAAATGGACTGATACTGAGTTCGAAAAATTGAAATCATCTACGAATGGATATAATGCTGTAATAGCAAGCTACTTTAATGACCTTAATCCCACAAAGATAAAAACGGAATTCGACTTATTAGAGTGGACATACAAAAAAACATTTTGGGAGATAATTGACGCATACAAATTATACTGGTTGATAGAACCTGAAACCTTACGTACAATAATATCTGAAAATATTAATTATTTACGTGAAGTTTTAGAGTGTAAAGGTATAGTTGAAAAGTTCAAGAATGTAATTCGTGAAGAACTATTGCGTAATTCAAATAGTGCCCATTTTATTCTTGAAAAGTATGTAACTAAACAGGGACAGTATAATGAGCACCAATTGTATTTGCCGTCAAATCTATCTTTAGATGATAAAGAGCAAATTCTTATTGATTATTTGCAAAGTGATGATCCTAATATAAACTACGTGCGGTTGATCACCCAGATTAAAGACTCCAAGAATCAAATACGAATATCACCTAAAACGAGACTGCTTGCAGAAAGATTAGAAAAGAAACTTAATGATAAAATTTTTAGTGATTCAAGTACTGTTACGCAATTGTCGATAGGTGTTCAATTCATTGACAAAGATGATGTTGAACCTGTTGGGTTTAAAGTTAGCGAAGATGGAGTTCGCAATTATACTTATAGCATTCCTTATATTCGAAAATGTGATAATATAGGGCGTGTTGTATATTGTATTTCTATATTTGAATGGTTGAATCAGCATTTCCTTATTGATTTGATTAATAAACGGACGGAAGTTGATACTTTAGAATCCTTGCTGATGGATAAAGGAAGGTATTCATATCCTTCATGTATGATATTTGAAAATAAAAATAGGGTTTCGATAGCTCAACTATATGCATATGGTAAAGTCCTTCAACAAAATGGCAGTTCTTTTGAAAAAGAATTGAAACAATTCTATGAGTTTCATTTAAGAAATGAATATGATTATCCTTGTTTGCCAATAAATTTTCCAAATGAAGAAGACTCTGCATTAAATAAATGTCGTGTATTGTGCCCAGAATTAGATGCTGTTGTGATGCAATACAATATGTTTGTAGAAGAGGATGAAATTGATAAGGAGTTAATAAGACTATCCAAACCTTTGAAAGTTGAAGAAGGTAAAAGCTTGTTGGAAAACAAGTATTATGAAATTGCAGAAGGGAACGATGAAATTCAAAGTGTGCTATGGGGCTTATTCGGTTCTGGAAATTCAATATTGGCTTATGTCGAGCCATTCAAAGATAAAAACTATCATTCTCTTGTTGAATTGCTTGGAAAAGAGAACGATGTCAAATATTCAAATTATGCGGACTATCAGAAATCTCATTTGGATTTTCTTATACGACAGGGCGTTATAGGGCTTAATACTGATGGGGAACTATATATTGTTAGTCAATCAAAAATAAATGTATTGAGGTCGTTGTGGGAATATGAAGTGTGCTCCTATTGGCACTACAATGATGAAGAACGGCATGTTCTTGATGATATGCTTGCAAAAGGCTGGCTTGTGAAAGATGATCACTTGTTAAGCAAACCAGAACGCGACTATTTTAGTTATTATCTTGATAATATGAAGTTTACAAATGGTAAGGCATACCGAAATCATTATATGCATGGAAGTACCCCTCCCGTAGATGATGAAAAGGAACATCAAATCGCATATATCACATTTCTCCGTTTACTTGCTATTTTACTACTGAAAATAGAAGATGATCTTTGGTTGGCAAGACGAGCTTTGGCGATACATGTCATAAGTGAGATTGAGAAAAAGAAGAATAGCTCAAAAAACGGGAAATAGTTTCACGATTGGATAAATTAAAAACGGAATAAGTGGATTTTCCATTTTTACGCAGACATGAAAAAAGGAGTTGCGCGATTTGCGTAACTCCTTAATTTTTTTAGTGTGGACCAGCCTGGGCTTGAACCAGGGACCTCCAGATTATGAGTCCTTTTGGTGGTAATTTCATGAAATTATAAATAATGCTAAATATCAGAAAATAAAGTGGTTATATATTTTGTAGATTGCAGAAGATTTCGTAAATTTGCAGCAGTTTTCAGGCAAAAAGGTCACTTGAAGGTCACCTGAAGGTCACCCCCAAAGCCTACGGACTATAGTCTGTAGCCCCGTAGAATAAGGATTTTAAAGAATAAAGTTATGGAATTAGAGAAAAATAAGGCTGCAAAAAGTATCAGTTTGGCTTCTAACGGCATATCTAAAAGTAGTCGAGGAGAGAAGTGTCTTGCAAAGTTTACATCTTCCAACGGAAGTGTGTATGGCTCGTTGACGCTTGATATTCGTAAGGCTGGTGACTATAATCAGCCTCTGCCAGTTGTTGTAAGAATTGCTCATGAAGGGAAGAAGTCTTTTCTAAGGCTTGGTGAGAAATATACAATGGAAGAGTGGATTCAGCTATGTGAATATGAGAAAACAGGGCGTAGAGTCCAATTGGCGGAAAGGAATGAGCTGAAAGCATTGATGGAGAAAATCAAGGATATGACAAATCAACTCATTGAAGAGGGTGTCTTTTCTATCAAAAAGCTTCAAGACTGCTATCAAGGAAAGGGAGAAGATGATACTAGTATATACCAAATCTGGGATGAAATCATTCAGGCTAAGCGTGATGAAGGCAAGGCTGGAACTGCTCGTTGTAATGTGGATGTACGAAATCGCTTTATTAGTAATATGGGCAAGGAAGTTGCATTCTCTGACATTGACCAGAAATTCATTCAGAAATGGGTAAATGTGATGGAGAAGAAAGGTTTGTGCATAACCACTATCGGAATCTCTCTTCGTACATTTCGTGCTATTGTTAATGTCTGCATTGATAGGAAACTGATAAAGGGAAACACAAAGGAGATGTTCAAGGATTCTGGCTATAATAAAATGGAAAGCCGCAAGACTGATTTCCTTGATGTGTCAACCATGCGTCAGTTATATGAGTTTTGGGAGAAGGGCGAGGCAAAGGATGAAAATGGTAATGAACTTTATACTCTCAGAGAGAAAAATGCTCTGTTTCGTTACCTTGGACTATTCCTTTTCATGTACCTTGGCGATGGTCAGAACTTGGCAGATACTTTACGTTTAGAATATGACGGATGGTATTTTGCCACACATGGGAAACAATTAAGATTTCTTCGTCATAAGACCAAGGAACGCAACAAGGATGCAAGCGAGGTTATTTTTCCCATCACACCAGAAATTAAGAAGATACTTGATAGGTATGCCAACGAACCTAAACAAGGTCAGCGTGTTTTTCCTATTATGAAACAGTTTATTTCTCCTGATAAAGAAATATGGGTGATACAACGCTACAATAGATATATCCGTGAGTATATGGCGAAGGTGGCTAAGTTGCTAAATATGGAACAATTGCCAACATCCACCTGGGCACGTCATAGTTTTGCAACAAATCTGAACAATTCAGGATGTGTACCTCGCGAGTATATAAGCGACAGCATGGGACATAGCACCAGTGGTGACATAACCTCAAAATATATTGGAACTTATCCGTTAGCCAAGATGATGGAGTATAATGCTTACTTGCTTAAAGACCCGAAATCCATAGATAGTAAGGCTGCCTTGCTTGAATTACTTAAAGGGATGAGTGCGGAAGAACGCGAGGCATTAATGGCAGAGGCTTCTAAATAGGTTATTATCTGGCATAATCTAGCAAAAAAGCTGAGATTATGCCAGATAATAATCCTTAAACGAAAAGGTGCGGGTATATAAAATCCCTTATACCGGCACGAAAATTGAGAATATTGGAGCCTAAAAACGTGAATTATACAAGATAAAATACAAAAATAATCGAATTTTGTCTTTTATAAAAGATAAAATTGCTATCTTTGCAGCAAATTTCATTTATAGAAGATATGAAAGCAATTGTAAGACAAAGTTATCTTGACAAGATAGCGAAGTATCTTGGTAAGGACACCATCATTATTATAGTCGGTCAACGACGTGTGGGAAAGAGTTATACCCTACGCCTCTTTAGGGATAAAGTGGCAGAAGATGCTCATGCAAATATCATCTTCATTGACAAGGAGAAACATGAGTTTGCCGACATTCAGACTGACCGAGACTTGAATGCCTATATTGATGAACGACGAGACAAGACAAAGACCAACTATATCTTGATAGATGAAGTTCAGGATATAGAAGGTTTTGAGAATAGTATTCGCAGTTATTATGAAGAACCTGATATTGAACTCATTGTAACAGGCTCAAACTCCAATATGCTCAGTAGTGACTTGGCTAACAAAATAGGCGGCCGCTATAAGGAAATCTTTGTTCAGGCACTAAGTTATGAGGAATTCATGGAGTTTCATGAGTTGACCGACAGTGATGATACATTGGCGAAGTATATTCAATTTGGTGGATTGCCTGGTTTGAAAAAGATAGGACTTGACGAACTGGATGCACGTGAGTATCAGGCGGATGTCTATAACACCGTCTTACTAAAGGATGTTATCAAGCGGAATAATATCCGCAATGTTGCTTTTCTGGAAAACTTTGTTCATTTCCTTGCTGACAATGCAGGGAAAATCATTTCTGCCAACAGCATAGCGAAGTATATGCGGTCGCAAGGGGAGAATATCACCTCTACTGCTATTATCAATTACGCTAAATATTTGTGCGAGTCATACATGATTCATAAAGTGAACCGATATGACATTCACGGACGAAAGATATTTGAGAGCAACGATAAATTCTATTTTGAAGATAACGGCATTCGCAATTCCCTTGTAGGTGGTTCACGTGAGAGAGATATTGAAAAGGTGATAGAGAACATCATCTATAATCACCTTGTCCGTCTAGGCTATGAAGTGATGGTCGGACAACTTCAGGCTGGTGAGATTGACTTTGTATGTACAAAACCAAAAGGCGAAAGGATCTATGTGCAGGCTTCTTATATCATAGCCGACGACAATACATATGAGCGTGAGTTTGGCAACCTTCGTGCCATCAAGGACAATTATCCTAAATATGTCATCTCTATGACACCATTGGTTACAAAGTCTGATGATAACGGCATCACCCATCTTCATCTCAGGAGATTTTTAACAGAAGGGTTTGAAAGGTAACATATATGTCATTTCACTCACAAATTGCTGCTTATTCCGCTAAAAGGTGTAAAAATATACGATCTTAGCGGAATAAGCGTGATTTTATACCAGATTTAACATTTCGAAAGGTTTGTCTCTATGGACGAGAAAGCACTATTAGATTGGAAGGAAGCAAATAAAGAAGTGTATTCTAAGTTCAAGCAGGACTTGGAAGAACAATTGCTGAAACCATACCATCAAAATATCTTAGACCTTGGTGATGGCAATGCAGAATCGCTGCAATCGGTCATCACCAATCTTGAAGCAATATTGTCTGAAGATGGTTTTGATGTAGATAAGTTGTATGCAAAGGCTGTAGAGTCTGATGACGTATCAGCATTCTGTCTGTGCTGCTATCTTCAATTTGATGATGGGGCATACCAATTGGTACAAGCAATCGAAGAAAAGGCTAGGAAACCAGACGTAAAGGAAATCATTGATGCCGTCCAAGATTTTAAACAGTTCTACGTGCAGAATAAGCATAAAGAATCTGTTGAGCTAACGAGTACAGAACTGAATCTCTTGGCCATCCGTCGTTGGCATTATGATCATCCGCAGGAATATGCAGATTTCATAGCCCTTTTTCAGAAGGCATATGATGGGGATATGACTTTCATCCAGAACAATTTCTTCTTCCTCATTGAGATGCTTTCCCTCAATGGGGTAGGTGGAATGATGAATGTCGTAGCAAGTCTGTTCCCTGGCAACAAGCATTATGAGCAAAGCCTGATGAGAACCGATGACAACCCATTGAAGGGACGCTTGGCGGAAATGCTTGACTCTTCCCTTAACAACGATGCTGTCCGTAAACGGTTGCTTCACGAGAATCCGTATCTTTTCAGTCTTTACTATTGGATTATCTTTGATAACGGATATCTTCACGCTGCCGACCTCATTTCCCAAACCTTCCTAAAGCCTGAAAGTACTTATTGGGAAAAGCAGATCGGAAGGCGATGTGTTGAAGTCATTATTGGTGCAAGCATAGACAAGGCTCGTTATTCAAAGGCTCAATGGAAGGAAGTGACGCAGAAACTGGAGAAAGGAGAGACCAAACAGGTTATTGAGGCCACGTTGCTTGAAGTGCAAGGACGAAGAGGCAGGAAGAGCACTTTTGTTCTTCTGGAAGAAATGCTACCCAGTGAGTATGTGCCTATTCTTACTACCGCCATTGAAAAGGAACTGTCTGAATGGAAGAAGGTTGATGATACGGACACAATCCTGGCATATATATTCGCTGCTTTGGTCAAGGGAGGCTTAACAAACGGTGACTATAGCTATCGCACCTTCCATGCCGCTATGCGCGAGAAATTCTCCGACTATCCCATTAAACAGGGCTATGATTTGGTAGAAGCCATTTATAGCGCTATCATTTCTGAGGATTTTGAATACAATATCAATATATCGGATAAGCAAGTGAAACGAGGACGAAAGTACACAGCTTATATCAAACATCGCCTACTTTCGGCCATTAATCCAAATATCGCTTAAATTCTCAAGGATGCTCACTCGGGCATCCTTTTTTTGTTGCTTTTAAGTTTTTGTGTTAAAAAAACCTCTCTATCTGTAAATTTTTCATCGGCAGAAATCGTGCAATTTTTGACCGATGAAACATCCTATGGCATTTCACTAATTTTGCGGCATGAAATCAACAAATATTATTGAATGCAAGGAAATTTTGTAATGCTTCAGATGGATGACCTCAGACAGGTTGTCACTGAAATTGTAGAAGAGGTCTGCACAAAGCGCGGCCTGAATGAAAAGCCTTCCGTTGAAGAAGGCGAGTGGTTAACACGTGAAGAGGTGTGTGACATGCTGCACATCACTTACACGACTCTCTGGCGTAAGGAGAACGAGGGTGTTATCAAGAAACATAAGATGGGACGTCGCAACCTCTATTCTAAAAAAGAGGTTATGGACATATTCTCGTCTGAAATGGAAAGTGCTGGTAAAGGCATAATTTAAGGAGGAATATTATGGATGAACGCATTATGCCTTTTGACGGAAGCGGAGAGTCTGACTTCCTTTCCGTTATCAATGCCGAGGTGGATAAGGTGGAGCATGGCGTCAATGTTCCGCTCACTCTTCCAGATTTGCAACGCCCTGCTCTTGTACTTCCAGAGTCATTTTCGACTTCTTATGGCGAGCCCAAAGGAATTTCGCACTTGAAAGCATCAACTTTCACAGAGCCGATGTTGCCTATTGATTGGTTGTCACCATCCGTTCAGGACTATATCCGAACCGTAACGGAGTCATATGGATGCCCGCAGGATTTTGTGGTAGCTACCTGCCTCATTACAGCCGGTATTGCTGCTGGGAAGAAGGTGAAGCTAAATACCAACCCTTACACAAACTATCCGTGTGACTTCATTTGTCTTGTAGGTAAGCCAAGCTGTAATAAAACGGGTCCGCTGAAGGAAGTTACCAATCCTCTCCGAGATCACGACAAAACCGATTTTACCAGATATATCGAATCGAAGGCAGCTTATGAACAAAACAAGCGAGAGGATAAGAACTACAGTGGTGAGCAGCCGATATTCCACCAGCGAGTAACTGGCGACAGCACTCCAGAGTCCCGTAACTCATTACTTGCACAAGGCGATATGATTATCATTGTTGCCGATGAGCTGAAATCCTTCATTGATTCGTTTGGCCGATATTCTAAAGGAGGTAACGGTTCTGGTGCAGAACTGTCCCAGATTCTATCGGTTTGGTCGAATGTCAGTTTTACAATCAACCGAAAGTCGGAAGACACCAAACTAGTTGACGATCCTGCCATGAGTGCTATAGGCGGAATTCAGCCAGGACCTCTTGGAAAATCCTTTGGAACCGATTCACTCATGGATTCGGGCTTTCCACAGCGCTTTCTTTTTGTCTATCCTGACAAGGCTGGGTTTATCAAGAGATATGATCGTAAGCGTATGACGCAGGAAATGCGTGAGAGTTGGAGCTGCATAATCGGTAGACTGTTCGGAATGGAGCCTTTGACACTTATGCTATCCCATGAGGCTGAAAGGCTCTATACAGATTATGCCGATGCCAACGACATGAAGGCTGATACGGAAGAGGATGATTACATCGGTGGTATGAGGCAGAAGATGAATATTCACGTTCTGCGCCTGGCTATAATGGCACACTTGCTGTCTGACCATTGGGATGAGCCTGTTATCACGGGTGAGGGAATAGAATATGCCATCCGCATTGCCGAATACTTTACTCGGATTCATGTTGAACGTATCTATCCGTTACTGAGGGATTCCATTGGTATCTCTCGACCGATGACTAATGGCGACCTTATTCGGGTTATTAATCGGCAATTCAAAATCAAGTCGCAAAACTCCCTTGCCGAAGCTCTCGGTGTTTCTCAGCAGTATATCAACAAAACGCTAAAAAATCAATAATGGTTGTAGTTGTACAATCAAGGAAAAGCCTATGACTTAATGGAATATGCAAACAACCCCCTTACAACCAAAGAACCTTTTCCCCATCATAAGACTACATCCACAAGGTTGTACCTATGTTGTTATGCCAAGGCTTTGTTGGATAGTGATTTAGGCTTATATACAACTACAACAAGAATACCTTTAAATCATACAATGATGAATAGTTTATTTGATACGAAGATTAGCTATTACAGTAATGTGGAAGATAATGTCGGCAAGGAAATATCCCTGCGTGACTTCCTATTCTGTGATAGATACAAGGAACAGATAGAGGCAATCCGTTCAATTACAGATGAAAATGTGCAAAAGAGTCTGAAGAAGCAGTTGCCTTTAGCAACAATCTCAGGCATTTTTGCTCCTACACGTAAGGCGGTAAACCTCGTGGCTCACTCAAATCTTCTTTGTATCGACATCGATAAGAAAGACAATATGGGTGTATCGTGGTTTGATGACATGATATATGAATGGCGTAACATTCCTCAGGTTCTATATGCAGCTCATAGCGTTCGTGGCGAAGGATGGTTTGCCATCTTCCGCATTGCCTATCCTGAAAAGCATCGTGCTCAGTTCGAGGCCTTGTGTAATGATTTCGCAAGCTGTGGACTGGTCATTGACAAATCATGTAAAGATGTATGCAGGATGCGTACTATCTCCTACGATCCAGAACCGTATGTCAATGAAGATGCCTCCTTATATACTAAGATATGGGAAGAGCCAAAAACGACATATAATCTCTATTATAGCGGTGGTAGTGATATGGAATCCGTTGAAAGATGCTGCCGTGAGATTGTCAGCCGTGGAATTGACATCACCGCCACATATGATGACTGGTTTCATGTAGGTGCAGCTTTGGCATCACTAGGTGAACGTGGGCGTAGCTTGTTTCATATGGTCAGTTCGCAGAATGGGAAGTATAAAGTCTCGGAAACTGATAAGAAGTTCGATAACTTTCTTCGCAATGTCAATCGCATAAACATCGGGACTTTCTTTCATATCTGTTCGCAGTATGGTATCAATTGGAAAGAGGAAAGACAATGGTAGAGATTGCAAGTTTCAATAATAGATTCTTCGAGTATCTATGTCGTTTCGTCTGGTTTGATCAAAGCAAACTGGTGGCTATGATGAAGCGATATCCCATCGGCAGAACCGAGCAAGGCGAACCGATATTCTGGCATGTCAGTGCGGAGAATAAGATTACTAACGGTCATATCATCACAATGGATAGTGAAACAGGAAAGGTCTATGATGAAAGCTGGTACTATCAGGATGGGCGACCGACTTGCTTGTTCGGTGAGTATCTGCTCGACACCTTCCATGGCCAGACTATTGCTTTGGTGAAGGATGAAATGACGGCTGCAATTATGAGTTGCTTTCCCACTCCATACATTTGGCTTGCTACGGGAAAAGAAAAAGCGACTTCCACCGATTTGCTTCCACTCGTAGGAAAAACTGTGGTTGTGTTCCCTGATAAGGGCGAGTATAGCAAATGGCAAGAAAATCTACAAACGGTTCCCAATCTCCATTTTCACATCTCTGATGTAATGGAGAAAACGCAAGGTGATTGCCACACTATTGCTCAGATGATTCTCTGTCAGCAGCCTCTGCGGCCAACCGAAGCAGAAGCTGCTTTGATGAGAATGGAAGAAGCTAACCCCAATGTCGAATTGCTTGTCAAGGCACTCGGTCTGGAAGTGGTAAGTGTTTCTTCCATTGACGAGGAGATAATGAAGCCAAAGTCTGAATCTGAGTTGAAAGCAGGGTCTTCTGCACAAAGCAAAGATGACGAAGCTATGAAGACTATCATGTTGGAGCAGAAAAAACGATGGCATGGCAGAAACCTAGAATGCCACAAATGTCACCACTCGCATGAGGGGATTAACGGAACCTATTGTGGCAAGCTTCATCAATATGTTGAATATGGTAAAGGTAACTGTGAAAAGCTAACAGGATTCGCAGATGCTTAAACAGAATGCTACGCTTAGAGGGATTTTAGAAAAATCCCATAACATAATATGGACTTTTAGATTCGCACGCTCTCTTAAAAAGTCCCATTATGCTCTCCGAGGGTGAATCGCTTCGTCTAAGCATATTCTGAGATATGACAATAGTCATAAACGAAAACGTCTCTGTGAGGGAGTGACTCTCTCCCTCAACCCTCCACTCAGGTTTCACCCGAGACCCGATAAACACTTATACACTAACTTTAAAACAATAGAATAAAATGAGTAAAGCAAGAAATAACATTCCTCGTGCCGCTATCCATGTCGGTGCACCAGCTAAGTTTTTTTCCGCTGCGGAAGGTAACGAGCCAGAACGTCGCGGATGGAATGAGAAAACATATCGTCTGAAGAACCAGGACACAAACAACCATTACGACTTTACGCGCAAGCATCTCAACTTTGAGATTAACGCCAAAGGTGAAATCGTCCCCCTTTGTTCAGATCCCGTGCCACTTCACGAACGCTTACAAAAGCGTCTTGATGAACTTGTTTTCAAGACCTACAAGGACAAAAACAATCCGTTAGGAATCTCAGACAATAGTCCGAACTGCACCGTTGGAATCATCGTTAGTGGCGACCATGATCTGTTAACACGTCTAGCTTTTGGAAACCAAGACGTGGACTTCACTCTGCAAAAAAGCAATGCTCATATCGTGTTGAAACAAGGTATCAGAGACTGGGCATTGGATACCTACCAATGGGCTTGCCGTCGTTGGGGAGCAGAAAACATAATAGGTTTTGACGTTCATCTTGACGAGACTACACCACATATCCATATCCAGACTATACCTGTAGCAAAGACAAAAGCCAGAGGTCGTGCATCTGTCAAGTATGTGCATAAGGATGACAAGTCAAAGGTTCTCTCCCAAAAGGAGTGGAAGAAACTGCCTGAAGAAATCCGCAACGACTTCATAAAGACAGAAGTCGAACGAAGGGAAAAGGAATGCGTGTCGTATGCGCGTGTATGGGGTGAGGATAAATATGCCGTCGGTCGTACCTACTACCAGATGCATACTGACTATTTCAATGAGGTAGGACACAAGTATGGTCTGGAGCGTGGTGATGACATATCCATGCTACCAGAAGAGGAAAAGCGTGAGCGCATCCATAAGAACAAATCTGTTCTGGAAGCAGAACGTCAGGCAAAGGATGCCATCATCAGGACCAAGATGGAAAATGAACGTCTGGAAGGACAGAGGGAAAAGATGGCGAGTGAGGTGCAGAGCATAAGGAAGGAAAAGGATTCTTTACAAGAGCTGAAAGACAAGATAGAGGTTGAAATACAAAGTGCGGAGCAGCATAAGGAAAACTTAGATGAAAGTATCTCCCAAATGGAAAAGTATGCTGCTGCATTAGATATCGAAGAGGAAGATCTTAAAGTTCCAACCTTGAAGACTAATCCTCTCGTAAAAAAAGCGCTTGATGCCATACAGTCTGAGCTTGAAAAGCCCATTCCCACATTCGGGCAGAAGGAATGGAGAGAAGAGCGACGGATAGCGATAAAGGGGATTCTCACAGATCTGCAGACAGAACTGCTCAATGCCAAGGATGCCCAAAAAGAAGATATACTTAAATTAGGAAAGTCGCTTTATAACAAGGCTATGAAGGAAGCAAGGGCTGTTATTGAACAGAACAGGCAACTGATAAAGGAGAATGGTCGATTGACAGAAGAAAACGAAGTCCTTAGAAAGCGGATAGCCTCAATGGATGAGAATGCCATAAACAGCCTTCGCGACAAGAAGAATGCAGAAATAAGAGATCTACAGGAGCGACTTGGTAAAGCTGAGAGCAGATCCGTTCGCTCTGATAATTTGGCGTATACTGAACATAAACGTGCAGATGAAGCCGAGAACAAAGTCAAGGAAATGATGGATGTTCCTGAGATTAAGAATATGTGGGATGCTATTCAGCGGAACAAAATGCTTTTTGTAAAGCAGATAGATTGTTGGATAAACGAAGCAAAGAAAGCTATATACAACTTTGCCAAAGACTACGAACACAGCGTATTCACTGAGGAATATACGCATATCATTGGTTGGGGCATAATAGGTGAAGCGCTTAAGGATAAGCTTGATGCCTCAGATAAAGAGCAACGCATGATTGCAACAAACAATCTTCTGGGACAAATATCATGGACAGGAACTACCGATTTTATGAGTGACCTTGCCCAAACACGTACTATGCAGCTTTGTGAGGAAATGACTGTCACCAAAGATATGATGAGGAATCTACTCCTTGCCGTTGGTGGTAGAGGTGATATTTGTACTGGTGGCGGTGGTAGCAATAATGAACTCACCAACTGGGACGGTACAAAGAAACGAAATGGATGGGGTGTGTAGAGCACCCCATCTATTTATTAAGTATGTGAAAAGAATCTCGACATCAACTATTATTAGAATTTATAATATCCTTTATATTTAGATGAAGTTATATTGTCGATTTTATCATCAAACCATGGAGAATGGTATGAATACCGCCATCCTTTGGCTGTGCGTTGTATATTGTCAACTACCAGAAAACCATATCCCTTTCGTAATTGATAAATCAAAGGATAGTAAATAGAAAAATCTTCGATAGGTGTTTCTTGATTTAAATATGTGTTGGCTATACGACGAATGATATTGATAGTCCTATCATCTAAAAAGATAAGGTTAAGTTTCTGTAATTGTTCTTCTACCAACGGTATAATGTCATCAAGTTCATTCCTTCCCTTCCACATTTCCAAGCTGTTCAGTACTAGTTGTGGCATTGATGAATTATCTTTAGAAAAAGAGAAGAAGCACAGTGCTGTTAATAAATCGACGGTAGCGTCTTTTAATATCTCAAGTGTTTTACGACTTCTTATCGAATCATCAGATGGGAGCATATTAGCATATAAAGAAATGAATATGCCTGCATTTTTTATAAGCAATTCCTTTACGTCCTTTGTCTTAATGATGTATGAACCATATTTATTCATCATACAAACAACAGCTCTTGACGCGACTGCCAGAGAAGAAGCCGCATTTAATCCTGGAACTGCCATAAGTTTTGGCCAATTAACAACAGGATTTAAATCTCCATAAATACTTTTGTCTTTTGTTTTCTCTAATAAGAAATCCTGCATCTTCTTCAAAAAATTGATGACATCTAATCGCATCCTTGAAGCATCATCAGCATTGGATTGTGATTTTTCTCTTTCTTTTTCATCTTTTTGCCCTTCCTTATCTTCACCTTCTTCGTCAAGATCTAACAATTCGTCATCAGTTTGAACATCCTTTTCTTTCTGGAATAGGATCTGTTGAAGATATGCAAGAATTCTTACACCGGAATGCATACTGAGACTCAACGCACTATCTTTTAGCTCATTGAATCTATCTTGTGTAACAACGGTATCATCTTCGGAGTCCGCTTTTGCCGTTGCATTAATAGGTTTTGCAGATATTATTTTCTTGTTAGTTTCATCAAATTCAATATAACCCAGTATATGACCTAAATTCTCTAATAAATCAGCATCATCAAGTAGACTAGATAACTTTCTGCGTTTGGGGTCAGGATTGCCGCGTTCCACATTGATTTCTCTAATTACTATAATTCGATTTGATATTTCCACATTGTCCTTCTTCAACACTGCCATATGTAATGTCCCAATATCGGCGTTTCCTACAGCGATTGAAGTTTCTTCATCTGTGATAATGTCAAAGCAGCAAATATTATTCTGTGCATTATCAAGTAGAGTCAGTTTTCCTTCAATGCCAGACTTGTTAAATCGAAGAAACAGTTCACTTTCTTTTTCCTCACATGAAATCATGTTGACGAGTATAGATGAATCTTCCGTTTTTCTCTGTTTCGGGCGAACTATCGATTTCTTTTCTTCAGAAGTAAGAGACGAGAATGAAATTCCTAGCTCTTTAATGTAGTTTCTTTTTATCTTGCTATGAAGGAGGATACAAGCTTCGTCATTGAATATGGATGTGGTTGTACTCAAGGCCATATTGCCAGCATTGGCACTACCACATAAAATCCAGGTTTCTTTTTTGCCCTGTATTTCAATTATTTTGGCATGTAAAGGATTGGGAGATGTAGATTTGTAATAAGTGATGTTTGTACCATTCTGAAGCAAAGAGTATGGAGCACTTTGGCGATCCAAATCAAGCACACATTTCATTCTTTTGGGAGAGAAGTGTCTTTGTAATTCTTTTAAAGCATGCCCTTCTGTGTCATAGAATGGAGCAATGACAGTTATCTCATCTATTTCTTTTTCTCCGATAGCCGTATATACGGAGTTAAGAATGGTTGAGGTTGTAGAATTGCATAGGAATTGGCACTCTTCGCCAGATTGAGGGAGTGTTTTTTCTTCATTACAATCTTTATGCAACCAAGGACATTGCTCCAACATCCAGTCTAATTGCCGTTGAACCAATGGCGATACTAACGACGTGGCATTTCTAAGATATTTCCATGCCTTGTAAAAAAGTGGATAGTTAATAGATTCGTTCCCCATCATATGAAAAGTATTCCAGACCTCTTCGTTATTTGAATGGCCACTATATGTAAGGTTTCCACTACCTAATATCAGGGCACCTTCCTCTTCACCAAATAACAAGACCATTTTAGGATGGAATACTCCAAAATATGCGTTCTCTTGTCTTACAAGAGTGTAGTTACTCTGAGTTACTTGATGACATTGATAGTTTGTATCAGCAAGCAATTGGTCATACATGCTGGCATCCATCAGAATAACGATGTTTGTAACGCCCAACTTACGAAGCGTAGGAAGAAATACAGACTCAAAAAAGATAGGATCAAAACTATATGTTGTCAGTAACGCAGAATGATATATATTTGACCTATCACGGAGTAGTTCTATTATGTTCTTGCGTTCAATCATCTTTCAACGAGTTAAGAAGTTGTAAACCTTTAGGGGTAATTTTGTTGTCAGATATTAAGCCCAAATCTGTAGCGTAATTACGCAATGTATCAATACGTGGTGAACTGTGGGTGGCACTATAAGTTGCGATACCTCTTACATAGCCATTTTCAATGGTAAGTTTCTGAGTAGGAATTCTATTTTGACTATATTTCCTCATTGACTCTGAATAATGATTATAGATGATTTTTTCTGTTAAGTACCATTTAACATAATCATTAACCATCTTATCCATACTTCGTTCTATGGTGTCAAATGCATCCAAGGCATCATTACTGACATTACGGAAAAACTGTCTTATGATAGATTTGCAATCTTTATATTTTGGATTTACCCTATAATTTTCGAAAAAAACATAAAATGCATGGGCCATTTGCTCCTCAGGCTCTTTGATAGACTTCCAATCGGAAAACAATTGCTTCAAAGTACGACTATCAGCATTTAAGTTATGGCATATATCCTCTGCTAACTCCGAAGTCAGTTCATCAATATTCTCCCATTGTCCAGGCCTTTTACTTTCATGCAATCTTTTCAAAAGAACATCAAAGATATTTAGGGCTTCATACTGACGGCTATCATTTAGATAATATGCGTACCAACCAACAGCTGCCAGACTATCTTCGGTTCCTTTGTTATAATTATCATAGACGTACCTTGCGAAATCCAGCTCTGAGAAATTATCTACATGATTTTCACTGAGATAACCGAGGAGAAGTCGTAAACTATTTTTACGCAGTTTACTCTCTTTAAGGATGTATGGTCTGTCATTTTGTAGAAGCATGTCGAGCAGTAAGGCACATTCTTTATTCTCTCGTAGGTTATGACTTTGAAAGAAAGATTCCATTTCTGCTAACTGTTTTCTTGTTACTACACCACTATGAGCACATGCTTCAAAGAGATTACCCATTTTATTACCAATGCTTTCTGCAAAAGCATCAGCCAGATCTTCTCCGCTTATATAATCTTCTGTTTTTGGAGTTATATTATATAAGTTTGTATTATCTATCAATGGTCGGATGATACCCATTTCTTGTAATGATGCAGCATAGTATGTACCAAATGCCCCATAAGAACCTTTCCAGTAACCGCCTATAGGTTTCCCTTTAGGCATAGCATCTTCGTTGAAATTGATTGTCTCTTCCCCTTTTGCTATGATTTCAGAAGCACGAGTAATGCCTGGTACGCCACCACTAAAGTTGCTTTGGGCATGTATGAGGGCCATCAATAACTCAGACATTCTTATGTATCGTTGAAGGTCTGCTTTCTTTGCCTCGGTCCGTTTGGCATAAAATGATTTGAGAAGCCAACAATAGAAACTATAGTAACGAATTCTTAGTGTCACGACATTAAGTCCGGGCAACAGTGTTGTAAACAGTTGCTCAGACGCTGTACGAATACCAAGCGGATTCAGTCCTACACTTAGAGGTTTGTTGTCTCCCATAAAGGGAGCATAGCTCATATTGTTTCTTAACATATCATAGAAAAACGTGTTGTAGGCTAATAGTACATTTCTATGTAGCTATAAGCCTTCTCGAAAACATCATTATCTTTAATCTGGTATTTAATCCAGAGAATAGAACGCAACTTCTTCTTTATCTCACGGCGTGCTGTGACGCTTTGGAAAGCATCGTTGAATTGTCTAATGATATTGACAACTTCATTGTCGATGTCATTCACTACCTGTTCAACGATGAAAGGAGTTTCCTCTGTCTTAATGCTTTGGAAGAGATCCGTCAGAGCAGCTTTTGCCTGAGCACGTTTGTCCTGTGGCTTTTTTATTTCCTTTTCAGCCTCCAGCAATTCACGAGCCATCTGCAACAACTGTTTCAGGAAGTCGATGCTTGAAATCAAGTTTTGCTCCATACGTTCACGAAGTTCATCCAGTTTATCGGCAAACTTCTTGAACTTTGGATCACCTTTATGTTCACCAAGTCGAATCTTCAACATCTTTTCCACCTCGATGATCTTCTTCTCGCGTTTCTTTTCGTCCTCTAAAACAGAGTTGATGATGTCAGCGTCAACAACCAGGTCTTCAAGTGGTGTACCTATGTCAATGGTGTCAATGTTGTTATGGATAATCTCAATGGTCTTGGCTCCGAGCAAAGTCCAGATCAGGTTTCCACCACTCACAGGACGTACACTCTGATACACCTGTGCAAGCCAAGTGTAATCACTTGAATACGGAGCAAGGAATTCGTCAGGAGAAACAATCTCCCATGCCTTTGCAAGACGGGCAAAGTGACGAGCAAAGTTTGTCTTTACTCCATCTTCCTTCAGACATTGTTGTGCGGCAGTCAATCCTTCCCATCCACCAACTGTACGGTCAACACCAGGGAAGAACTGCAAACACTCTTGCATGAAAGTAGGAATGACAGCCTTAATGTCATCCATATTCTTGATGATGGTCTTTACGCTTTCCTCGTCGAATGCAAGGCTCTTTGCTACATCTTCGAACACACCAACAAAATCAACTATCAAGCCACACTTCTTGTTTTCATTATATGTTCGATTGGTACGGCATATAGCTTGTAGTAGTGTATGGTTCTTCATCGGTTTGTCAAGATACATACACTGAAGGATAGGTGCGTCAAAACCTGTCAGCAATTTACTGGTTACAATCACGAACTTCAATGGTGATAGCGGGTCGCGGAACTGGTCGAGTAGCTTCTTTTCCTCGTCGCGACTACGCTTATATGCCTTGTATTCATCTGCCTTATCGCCTGCTGTATGCATAACGATGGTAGTCTGGTCATCTGTGCCCAGCAAAGCATCTATGGCTTTTTTGTATTTCACACAGCAGTCACGGTTATACACCACGACTTGCGCTTTCATGCCTGTTGGTTCGATATACTCACGGAAATGATTGACGATGTATTTGCACACATCATTGATACGTTTTTCCGCAGTAAAGAACGCCTCTACACTTGTGCGTCGTACAAGTTCCTGTTTGTCTTCCTCGCTTATCTGGTCTGTCAGTACATCAAACTCTTCCTGAAGTTTCGCTTCATCAAGATGCATCTCAACAGGAACAGTCTTGAAGTTCAGCTCCAATGTAGCTCCATCATCGACAGAGTTCTGGAAGGTGTACTTCGAAATATATCCATACTCATCTTCTTCGCTACCGAAGCAAGCAAAGGTGTTGTGGTCGTTTCTATTGATAGGCGTACCTGTCAGACCGAAGAAGAACGCATTAGGTAGTGCTGTACGCATCTTCTTTCCCAAGTCACCTTCTTGCGTACGGTGTGCTTCGTCCATCAGCAAGATGATGTTGTCGCGGTCATCAATCACTTCACCATCGTTCAGGTCTCCAAATTTAAAGATAGTAGTGATGAGTATCTTTCTTTGATGAATCTTCGTTTCAAGTTCCTCTTTCGATGAGATGCCATCCACGTTTGGAATCTCTGCACGGGTAAAGTCACCCGTTATTTGGTCTTCCAAGTCGATGCGGTCATCGACAATAACAACGGTAGGAGCCTTCAGGTCATTCTGGCGACGCAGTTTTTGGGCTGCAAACACCATCAGCCATGATTTGCCTGATCCCTGGAAATGCCAAATGAGACCTTTCCTTGGACCTTTGCCAGCTCGGTATGTGTTGAGCACACGTTGTACGATAGCTTCACCGCCCAGATATTGTTGATAGCGGCAAACGATTTTGATTTTGCGCCCGCCAGATGTTCCTGTAAACACGGTGTAATAGCGATAGATGTCAAGCAATCGCTCTGGAGTAAGCAACGACAAATAGTTATACTCCACATCTTCCAGCGTACCATGGCGACGTTCCTCATCTGCAAACCAAGGTCCCCATTTGTCAACAGGACAGCTTACACCTGCATATTGCAGTTCCCTTCCTTCACTGGCAAAAGTGAGGATGTTAGGAACAAACATTTCTGGAATGCTCTTTTGGTAGTGCAGTATATCCGTGGCACCATCTGCCCACGTAACCGATGACTTTACAGGTGTTTTGGCTTCTCCTATCACCATTGGAATACCATTGATGATATATACGAGGTCAAGACGCTTACCTCCTTCCTTGCTCTTGCGAGGAAATTCCCATTGGTTTGTCACCACACAGCGATTCTCTGATGGTACATCACTGAAGAAGCGGATGTTAATGTTTTCGCCATCCTCACCAAATGGATAGGAGTTTTCTTCAAACAACAGGCGGCGGAAGCGGTCGTTGGCATTTATCAATTCTTCGTGATTCGTGCCTATACTGCAAGCAACACGAAGGCGATAGAGAACCTGTGCTGCCTGGTCGTCTGTAATGTCATTGAACTTCTTTAGAGCTGTCAGTAACCATTCTGTGACAAGCACCTCGTCTGGAAGACGTGGTACTTCTTGCGGCTCCACATAAATCCAACCACATTTACCTGCTGCGTTGATGAGCATTTGCTCAACGGTATTTTCTTCGTTAAAGTATGCCATTATATATCGTTTTTATATTTTTCGTTAAACCTGTTATTCCATACAGGATGTCAGATTCTGATTTATCGGC
>CAMJKP010000042.1 GCA_946406435.1 uncultured Prevotellaceae bacterium
GGTATATGATGAGCTCTCACCATTGCTTGAGGATGAAGAAGATAGGGAGTGGTTAAGGCAAAAGACCCACCCCCTTACCCCTCCCATAAAGGGAGGGGAGTAATTACATTCTTCAAATCACGAATTTCAAATCACGAATTTCAAATCACAAATTTCAATAAAATATGAACGAAAATTCAAAGGAAAACCAACAGGGAACAGTACAAACTACTCCCTCCCCTCTATGGGGAGGGCCGGGGAGGGGTCTATCTATCAGAGTAGGTATGGGCTACGACGTCCATCAACTTGTGGAGGGCCGAGACTTGTGGCTTGGAGGTATCAAAATTGAGCACACACTCGGACTTCTTGGCCATAGTGATGCGGATGTACTAATCCACGCTATCTGCGATGCACTTCTTGGTGCTGCCAATATGCGTGACATAGGTTATCACTTCCCCGACACAGCAGCAGAGACAGACGGAATTGATTCAAAGATTCTGCTTCGTAAAACGATAGAATTGATAGCCACGAAGGGCTATACCGTCAGTAATATCGACTGTACAGTATGTGCCGAGAAGCCAAAGCTCAACCCACACGTAGAGGCTATGCGTGCTTGTCTTGCTGAGGTTATGAATACCGATGAGGACAACATCAGCATCAAGGCAACGACAACCGAGAAACTTGGTTTTACCGGTCGTCAGGAAGGCATCTCCGCCTATTGCGTTGCGTTGATTTCAAAATAGGCGCATGTTCCGAATAGCGAAAGTCATCAAATTCGCATAAAATACGGAAAGGCTTCAGCTCCGATTCAACTCCAATATAGCTCCAATTCAGGTCCGTTCCTGAGTTGGAGCTATGTTTTTTCTCCCAAGCATCTCCATCGCTTCTCCATCGCATGTCCATCGCATGTCCATCGCTACTCCATCGAAACGATGGACTATCGATGGATTATCGATGGATTACTGATGGATTATCATAAGAGGAAGAGCCTATAAAAATACAACTTTTTTCGTATTTTCTATTCAAATAGTTGCTTATATGAAAAAATATGGGTAACTTTGTCACAAATCACTAAAAAGCGAAGAAGATACAGATGAATACCCTCAAACTTATCATCATCACATTTTTGTTGACATTCTGTTATTCAACAAGAATCTTTGCACAAGAGGATATCACTTTTGAGCAGGCTCTTGCAGAACTTGAAGTAACTAAAGACCGTTTGTTTTTCATCTCCAATAGAATAATCGGACCTGAAAAATGGGAGAGGCATGCAGAGACAATAAAGAAATATGCCACAAATGAACAATTAGACAGCCTTGCATTCAACAGCATGTCACCAAGCGTCAGACTAATTGCTTTTTACGCTCTATATAACAAGCAACACGATATGAGTGTTGATTTATGTTTTAAAATGCTTCGTGATAGCGACAAGATTTTTATATGCGAAAAATACCCACAGCCCCAATTGCATCCCCAAACCATAAGAAGAAGCATTCTTGATCTTTTAAATTTTAATATAGAGACCTATTCAATAACCCTATCAAAAGACTCATTAGACATTATAGACTCCACCTTCATTTTTCATGAAGCAGCCAACGGTATTAGCGGATTTGATGGCATCATGAACCGTTGCAAAGGTGTTCCAAAATATTACGATCAATTCCAGAAGCTATTCAGAAATGGAAGATATGAAACGATAAAATACATTGCCACATACAAGAACCCCCAAGATATAGATAAAATTATCGCAGCATTAGAAGATTACACCAAGTATCATTACGATTCAAAGAAAGATACCAAATACAGTTTTGCGGGATTAGATGCAATCAAGGAATATCCCGATGAGGTATTCGTTCCTTATCTGGAAAAACTCAGCAAGAAAGTTTATAATGCAAAAAGATTCCCATGGCATCAAAGGCGCAATTATTTTGCAGCAATAATGGCATACGACAACGAATGGGCTTACAGACTGATCGAGCAATTGTTTGAGGAATACAATAAATACCCAAGAGCGGTTTTAGACATTACAAGAGGATATGTAGTATCAGACAAACAAGAACGATTTAAGCCATTAATAGATAAATACAGCAATGAAGAAACAATAAATAAAGCACAAATATATGGAAGTGAAGATTTAATCATAAAACGACCATGATATATGTTCTGGAAAAGAAGATATGTTATTCCAAAATAAACAGAAATTCCGCTTAACCACCGCCCCATTTCGGGGCGGCGGTTTTCCATTATGAACAACACATCAAACAGGAATTTTCAGGCAAATATTTGTTTTTTCACCTAAAAAGTTGCAAATATAAGATTTTGTCAGTAACTTTGCACCCATACAACAATTTATAAATAAAACAACTATGACACAGGCTTTAATGGAACTTGAGGCAAAAAAAGCCAACTTCGTCAAACGCTTTCTGACGGAAGTAAATAGTGAAAAGGAATTTGACACAATGTTATTCTACCTAAACATTGTGCTGGATAAGCCTGCTAATAAACAGCAACCTTATACCGAGGAAGAACTCCAAGCAAGGATAAGGAAATCAGAAGAAGACATAAAAGCCGGAAGGGTTTATTCTATGGATGAAGTAACCCAAGAAATGGAAAAGAAATATCCGTGGCTATGCGAGTAATCATCACAGAGCAAGGTCGTTCTGCATTGGATGATGTTCTTTCTGGCAGCATTACTCCAATGGACAAGAAAGGTATCAAGTCTTTTTACGCAACTTTCAAGAACCATAAAAGTTTGTTACCTATGAACCCTCTTATGGGAAGTCAGAACCTTTGCTTTCAGAAAAATATCGTAGTATAGTTTTACATCCATTAGTCAAAATGATTTATAGTATAGACAATGACACTATCTATATTCATGACTTTTGGAACACGCTAAGAGATCCTAACTATCTGATTTCAAGAATACATTAAAAACGAGCAAGAATTAAACATCTACCCCTATCACATCAATGTGGTGGGGGTATATTTTGCCATTAAAATCGCTTTCCGCTCTGTTTTTCCACGTTTTCCATTCAAATAGTTGCAGATATGAAAAAATATGAGTAACTTTGCATGCTATTTATATAATAAATAAAATCTCAAAAAGTGAAAATAGGATTCGACGCTAAGCGTTACTATCACAACCAGACAGGATTAGGCAACTATAGCCGCACTTTAGTGAGTGGCTTACAAAAGCTTTTTCCTGAGAATGAGTATGTGCTCTATGATGAAGGCTCGCTCACCCGTACTTTCTCTTTGGGAAAGAAAGCGGCAAAGGATGGATGTGACATATTTCACGGTCTTAGCAACGAAATTCCTTTTGACTTGTCGGCAGGAAAGCGCCCTTTATCTATCGTGACAATTCACGATGTAGCTTGGCTCACCTTCCCAGACATGTATCATTGGACAGACCGAAAAATATACAACTGGAAATATGGAAGCTCTTGCAGAAGGGCAGACATGGTGCTGGCGATATCAGAATCGACAAAGAGGGATGTTATCAGATTCTATGGAGTGAAGGAAGACAAGGTAAAGGTAATTTACCAGCCAGTTCAGGAATACTATTATACCCCACTTACAGACGAGACTTGCGACAAGCTCATAGCAGAGCATTTCGGAGAGCAGGGACTTCCGCCTTTCATCCTGTATGTCGGGAGCATCAATTCACGAAAGAACCTGCTTGGAGTACTTCAGGCTTTGGCGTTGATTCCGAAAGGAAACCGTCCGCTATTGCTCATCGTGGGCAACGGAAGGGAATACCGAAAGGAGTGCGAGGCATTTATCGCCAAGAACTCGCTTGAGGCTTACACAAGAATTGAGACAAACATACACAACAACCAATTGCTTCAGGCTCTCTACACAAGGTCGATGCTGTTTATCTACCCTTCTTTCTATGAAGGTTTCGGATTGCCTGTAGTGGAGGCGGCTCTTCAGCAGACACCAGTAATAACGACTACCGTATCCTCTCTTCCAGAAGCAGCTGGACCTGACGCTTGTCTGATAAACCCTCACGCCTCAGATGCAGCCGAGCAGATGGCAAGGCATATAGACAGCATTTGCGGAGACAGAGCTTTGGCACATAGCATCGGAGAAAAGATGGAGGCTTACGCAAGGAGGATGTTCACTCCTGAGATATTGACAAGGCAGGTGATGGAGATGTATTTGGAGGTTAGAGGTTAGAGTTTTGAGGTTAGAGTGGATAGAATGTCAATAAAAGAAATATATAGCGGTGAATCTAAGTCTGCTGAGTTCGTTAGATTCTGCATAGTTGGTGTGATTGCAACGGCATTGGATGCAGGTATCTTCTATCTCGTAAGACTGTTTGCTCCCTATCAGGTGGCATTGGTTTCAGGATATTGCCTAAGCCTCATCGTAAACTATCTGCTCACGATATACTGGACTTTTAAGAAAAAGCCGTCAACAGGAAACCTGTTTGGAGTAATAGCCGCACATATGTTCAACCTCTTCGTCGTGAGGATGTCGCTTATGTGGATATTCGTCAATATAATGGAGATTCCAGACAGGATAGCATACATCCCGACTTTGCTGATAAGCATGGTGACAAACTTCCTTGTGGTAAGGTTTGCCGTAAACAAAACAGAGGAAAAAAAAACAAAAACAAAATAACAATTTCAATAAAGAATATAAAATGGCAAAAACTGTATATCTTGGCATGATTGGTGATATCATGCATCCAGGATACATCAATATCATCAATGAAGGTGCAAAATATGGCGATGTCATAATTGGACTTTTCACAGATAAAGCAATTGCAAATCATCGCAGGTTGCCTTATCTCACTTGGGAACAAAGGAAAACTGTGGTTGAACAAATTAAAAATGTGTCAAAGGTTGTTGCTCAAGAGGAATGGAGTTATATACCAAACCTTATTAAATACAAACCAGACTACATTATCCATGGTGATGATTGGAAAACAGGTCCAGAGAAATACCTTCGTGACGAGGTGTATAAAGTAATGGAGGAAATCAATGGCCATGTCATTGAGATTCCTTACACAAAAGGCATAACCGCATCCAGCATCCAGAAAGAGATTGGCACCCTTGGAGTAACCCCGCAAATGCGTCTTTCCTCTCTTCGCAGACTCATTGCCGCAAAACCAATAGTACGTATTCTGGAATCACACAACGGACTTACAGGTCTGATAGCAGAACACACTAAGGTTGATGTTAATGGACAGGAGCGCGAATTTGACGGCATGTGGGCATCTTCACTCACAGATTCAACCTCAAAGGGAAAGCCTGACATTGAGGCAGTCGATCTTACAACACGTCTTCATGACTTGAACGACACCCTTGAAGTTACCACCAAACCTGTCATCTTTGATGGAGATACAGGAGGTAAGGTTGAGCACTTTGTATTTACCGTCCGTACACTTGAGCGATTAGGCATTTCATGCGTAATCATCGAGGACAAGACAGGACTGAAGCAAAACTCCCTTTTCGGAACAGATGCCATTCAGACTCAAGACACTATTGAAGGATTCTGTAGGAAAATCCGTGCAGGAAAAGAAGCACAGATTACACGTGATTTTATGATTGTAAGCCGTTGTGAGTCATTAATTGCAGGCAAAACCGTAGACGACGCACTCGAACGTTGTCATGCTTACGTAGAAGCAGGAGTTGACGGTGTGATGATTCATTCCAAGGAGAAATCAGGTGAAGACATCAAAGAGTTCTGTACTCGTTTCCGCGAGAAGGACGACCACACTCCCATCATTGTAGTTCCAACAACCTTCAATCAGTTCACTGAAGAGGAACTCGCAACATGGGGCATTAATGTGGTGATTTACGCAAACCACATGTTGCGTTCCGCATATCCTGCAATGCTTAAATGCGCAGAGACAATTCTACGTACAAGTCGCTCACTTGAGGCAAGTGAACAATATTGCATGCCAATCAAAGAAATTCTCAATCTTATCCCAGGAACAAAAATTAAATAAGAAAATGATTAGTCCAAAATTTTTCATAGATACTCTCGGTTCATACGGAATCGATTTCTTCGCAGGCGTTCCAGACTCACTACTCAAAAACATCTGTGCCTATATCGCAGATAATATGGATGCTATGCACAATATCATTACAGCTAACGAAGGTGCAGCAGTTGGACTCGCAGCAGGTCACTATCTTGCAACAAACCAACCAGGAGTTGTATATATGCAAAACTCCGGTGAAGGCAACATCATCAACCCTCTTGCATCTCTCACAGACAAAGAAGTCTATAATATCCCAGTTCTCCTTCTCATCGGTTGGAGAGGCCGTCCTGGAGTTCATGACGAGCCACAACACATTAAGCAGGGTAAAGTGACTACAGGTCTTCTCAACACTATGGGCATCAACTATGACATTCTTTCATCTGATGAGGAAAAGGCCGCCAAACAAATTGCAAAAGCCGTTGAAGCCGTAAATAACAATGAGGTGTATGCGCTTGTCATCGAAAAAGGAACCTTTGAGGACTATAAACTGAAGAATGTAGAAATCAACGACTTGACAATGACACGTGAAGAAGCTATACAGACTGTTGCGTCAACACTCGGTGAAAAAGATTCAATTGTATCAACTACAGGTATGATTTCGCGTGAGCTTTTTGAGGCCCGTACCCAATGGGAACAGGGACACGAGCGCGACTTCCTTACTGTAGGTTCAATGGGACATGCTTCACAGATTGCATTGGGAATTGCACTGGAGAAAAAGGATAGAAAAGTTTGGTGCTTTGATGGTGATGGTGCCACAATCATGCACATGGGCTCTATGGCCATTGTTGCAAGCAAATCCCCCAACAACTATGTTCATGTGGTATTCAATAACGGTGCTCACGATTCTGTAGGAGGACAACCAACTGTAGGTCTAAAGATAAATATTCCTGCTGTTGCAGAAGCTGTAGGATATAAAAAGGCTTTCACTGTTGACAACAAGGCAGCCCTCGAGAAAGCACTTAAGGAGATCAAATCAACAGACGGTCCCGTTCTTCTGGAGGTAAAGGTAAAGAAAGGTAACCGCAAGGATCTTGGCCGTCCAACAACAACACCTATAGAGAACAAGGAAGCATTCATGAACTTCCTCCAAAATTAAGCGAAATGAATACAGCAGTAATAATGGCAGCAGGCATGGGGACGCGATTCGGTGCCAGAACTGAATTTATCCCCAAAGGATTTGTGCCTGTTGGTGGCATTCCAATGGTTGAACGCTCTATTCAAACCCTAAAAGATTGCGGTATAGAGCGAATTATCATAGGTACAGGCTACAACAAAGAACACTATGAGAAGCTGGCACAAACTTTCAACGGTATTGAATGTGTTTATAGTGAGCACTATGCTGAAACGAATAGCATGTACACATTATGGAACTGCCGCGAGGTTATAGGTGATGATGATTTTCTGTTGCTTGAGTCTGACTTGATTTTCGAAAAGAAAGCTATCACTTCACTTATTGACTGCACATCACCAGATGTCATGCTCATCACTCCTGTCATTAAGTTTCAGGATCAATATTATGTCGAATCTGATGAAAATGACATTCTTACACATTGTTCTGTCAATAAAGAAGAATTGAATGCCAAAGGCGAACTTGTTGGAATCCACAAGATATCAAACTGCTTTTTCAAGAAGATGTGTAACCATTACGCAAATATCGTAGAATCTCAGCCCAAGCTCGGCTATGAGTACGAAATATTGACGATGTCACAAAAGATCTCACCTGTATTCGTGCTCAACGTCCCTGGACTACTATGGTATGAGATTGACGATGTAAATGATTTGGCTTACGCAGAGAAATATATATTAAATAAATTTTAGAATCAATATGAATATTAGAAGGAATGTACTGCTGAACCCTGGTCCGGCAACAACTACTGATACAGTAAAAATGGCTCAGATAGTACCTGATATCTGTCCAAGAGAGAAGGAGTTTGCAAGTCTTATGAAGGATTTGCGTAAAGATCTCCTCAAAATTGTTCATGCTCCAGAAACAGAATATACATCTGTGCTTTTCTGCGGTTCTGGAACAATCAACATTGATGTCTGTATCAACTCACTCCTTCCAAATAACAAGAAAATACTTGTCGTAAACAATGGTGCATATAACTCACGCGCAATAGAGGTATGTGAGATGTATCATCTACCTCATATCAACCTGCAATTCTCAGTCTTTGAGCAGCCTAAGTTGGATGTCATAGAAGAAGCCCTTGAAGCAAACCCAGATATAGCCGTTGTATATTGCTGTCACCACGAAACAGGTACTGGTATTCTGAATCCTATACGTGAGATTGGCGCGTTAGCTCATAAGTACAATGCCATTTTTATTAGTGATACCACATCCACCCTTGGCATGATACCTCTCGATGTGGTAGAAGATAATGTTGATTTCTGTATGGCTTCGGCCCAAAAAGGGTTGATGGCGATGTCAGGTCTGTCATTTATCATAGGAAAGACAGATATTATCAAGGCATCAAAGAACTATCCTACACGCTCTTACTACTGCAACCTATATCTTCAATATGAATATTTCGAGAAAACGGGCGAAATGCATTTCACACCACCTGTGCAAACTATATATGCCACAATCCAAGCTTTAAAGGAATATTTCGAGGAAGGAGAAACCGCTAAATTTAAACGTCACAATGATGTATATAAAGCAATACATGATGGTTTGGAGGAGATTGGATTCAAAACTGTCATTCCACGGGAAATAGAATCCGGACTTGTTGTCAGTGTAATGTACCCGGAAGATCAAAATTGGGACTTTAACAAGATTCACGACTACTGTCAAGAACGAGGTTTCACTATCTACCCAGGAAAGATAAGCGCAACAAATACTTTCCGTCTTTGCTCACTTGGAAAAATATTCCCAGAGGACATCAAAGCGTTCTTCAATGTTTTCAAAGAAGCATTAGATACATTCGGAATAAATCATAAATAATTTCATGGTTCTCTACGACATTCGTCCTCTACAGCTACGTATGCTTGAGATTCTCAAGGCTGTACATAAGACATGCGAATCTCATGGACTAAGGTACTATGCCTCATGTGGTACTTTACTTGGTGCCGTGCGACATAAGGGTTTTATTCCTTGGGATGACGATATTGATATTGCCATGCCACGAAAGGATTATGACAAATTACTATCACATGCAAAAGAATGGATTCCTGAACCTTTTGAGGTGGTCAGCTACGAAACAGATCCTCAGAAATACCCATTACCTTTTGCAAAGATTCAAGACAGCAGTACAACGCTTATTGAGAGGCAGCATCTAAAGTATTTAGGAGGTATATATATAGACGTATTCCCACTTGATGGAGCTCCAAAAGGGAAATTACGACAGTATGTATACTGTATGCATTATTTTTTTCTTAAGAAGATATTGTATTTCATTCACCGTGATCCATATCGACATGGACACGGGCCTTCTTGCTGGATACCTCTGCTATGTAGGAAATTCTTTACGATGCAGGAAATTCAAGCAAAAATAAGGACACACCAGAAGAAATACGATTTCGACAATAGTACCTTTATTATTGACCATGATGAAGGTATGCATGCTATTATGCCAAGATCTATATATGGAGTTCCTATTCCAATAAAGTTTGAGGATTGTGAAATAATGGGAGTTGAGCAAAGCCATGAATATCTCAAACGAATGTATGGCGAATATATGGTTATTCCTGATGGAGATCACCAACGCCAACACAACTTCCACTTGTTGGATTTGGAAAATAGTTACAAAGAAAAAGACAATTAATTAGATGCGAAACATCGCTGTATATCTTGCAGACATTAATGGGGTTCACGGTATCGGAGAAGTAGAACGATGCCTAGCTTCCGGCATTGCAAAAAGAGCAGAGGAGCAGAAAGAGAAAAATGCAATCACTTTCACCTTCATTGTACCAGGTTCAGAGATAGGCAGATATGGTGACGTAGTGGAATATCTAGAGATAAATGACACTACCAAGAAACTTGTCAACTATGATTTCTTTGGTTTGATAAGGAAATTCTACTTCCCACATTTTGACCTAGTTCATTTCACACATCAATACTCAAAATTTCACCGTTCCATTGCAAACAAGACACTTGTCACTATACACGACATAAACTTTGTACACAACGGCAATAACACGTCGAGTTCTATGCGAAGGAGAGTTCATCGCATCAAGCGAATAGAAAAAATAGCCACCCATATGTCGTTTATCTCTGATTTCACCTACAGGGATGTAATGGAACACTTTCCATTCTGCAAGCCATACAAGATAATAAAAAACGGCTCACAAGACTGGACTACGCTCAAGCGACAAGAGATTGAAGGACTACCACAGGACTTCCTCTTTCACATCTCTGATGCCGGAGAGAAGAAGAACGTGCATCTATTGGTTGAGATGATGAGGTATCTGCCACAAGAGAATCTCGTTATCGCAGGGGCTACCGACCCAATCAACAGGAAACGCATCACAGACATCATAGATAATCATGCCTTAAAGAACGTAACACTTTTAGGAAGGGTAAGCGATGAAGAAAAGGCTTTCCTGTTAGACAGATGCAAATGTTTCCTGTTCCCTTCACGCAGCGAGGGTTTCGGACTACCGGTCATCGAGGCTATGTGTTTCGGAAAGCCCGTAGTCATATCAAAGCTCACATCGCTCCCCGAGATAGGCGGCGACATAGCCTATTACTTCGATGAGCTTGAACCCGAAGCAATGGCAACAAAGACCATAACAAGCTGCAAGGATTTCTACAGCAACGAACAGCAAAATGCAGAGGCCACAACAAATCATGCCCACTCTTTCTCTTGGGAGAAGGCAGTTGATGAATATATACAATATTATGTGGAAATAATTGATTCCGTAGTTTAAACTATCAAACAAAACATTCAGATGGGCAATATTAAGAAGATATTGGTTGTACGCTTCAGACAGATGGGTGATGCTATTCTCGCAACAGCATTACTCAATACCCTACGTCAATCATTCCCTGATGCAGAGATTCACTTCGTACTCAACGACAAAATAGCTCCACTCTTCGAAGGTCATCCATCAATAAACCGCATCATAACTTTCTCTGAAGAAGAACGTCACAGTATACTGACCTATCTTAAAAAGGTATGGAACACTGTTCACAAGGAACATTACGATGCAATAATCGATATGCGTTCAACCGTGAACACAATGCTCTTTGCCCTGTTTTCCCCAAATACAAAATATCGTATAGGTATAAAGAAAGGCTACACAAACCTTGCTTTCAACTGTCTAATGCCAAAGTGCGGAACAAAGAGTATGGTAGAACATAACTCCCAACTCGCTTCTCCACTAGAGAAAGAAGGAACCATCAACTATACCAAAGACTTCACCCTTTCTATAACCGACAAAGAGAGGCAAGAGTATGGAGAATATCTGAAATCGCAAGGTATTGATCTCACTCACCCTATAATGCTGGCTAATGTAACTGCAAAACTCGCAAACAAGGTATGGAATGAGGATAAGATGGTTGCAGTACTCGATGCTTTTATGAATGTCCATCCAGAAGTACAGTTGATATTCAACTACGCTCCTGGCAATGAGGAAGAGAATGCAAGAAGAATCTACGAGAAGTTAGGTAAACCTAGTCAGGTTTTCATCGACGTAAAGGCGCGCTCTGCACGACAACTTGTTGCACTATCTGGCTATATCACTATCTTCTTCGGAAACGAGGGAGGAGCGCGTCATATTGCACAGGCTACAGGTGCTCCTTCATTGGCTATCTGCGCCCCGGAGAATAAGAAATCCACATGGATTCCACAGAACTTAGTACCAGCAGACGGAATCTCTCCAAGTGATTTCCTCACAAAAGAGCAACAGACTGAAATGACCAGAGAACAACAGTATGATGCCATAGATCAGACAATGGTAATCAACAAACTTAAAGAATTCTATACAAAGATTTCAAGGTAATGCCAGAGATAGTTATCAACAAGAAATATAAGGACAATAAAGATCTCAGGACTCTGATTTCAAGATTGCCTTCAGCCTTTGCTAATGGTGAAGGCGAACTCTTGTATGACAAAAGGAATAAGCTTCGTCGCTTCACTCTTGCTGATGGTTCTGTCATTATCGTGAAAAAATACAAGCGCCCAAATATTTTTCAGAAGATATGCTACAGTACATTATGGAAGAACAAAGCAAAGAAGTCATTTCTTTTTGCTGATTTCCTAATAAAACTAGGTGTAGACACGCCAGAAGCTATTGCTTACGTTACCTACAAGAAATTCGGCTTTGTCAGCGAGTATTATCTTGCGACAACAGAAATTCTCGGTGTTGAAAGTCAAATACCTATGAGAGAGATGAATGCGAACGGTGACTTAGAGGGTATGCAGGAACTTGCAACTCCTATTACAATACTGCTTATAAAACTCCATGAGAATGGTTTTCTGCACGGAGACTCTAATCTTTCCAATTTCATCTGTCGTAAGAAAGACGGAGGATATGACCTGTCTGTAATTGACATCAACAGATCAAAAATCCTCAACAGACCTGCCACATATAAGGAGCGCATTCGCAACCTCAGGCGCACATCCCATATTCATAGCATACTAAATATGCTTGCTCGCACCTATGCAAGACATAAAGGCTGGGATGAGGACAAAGCTGCGAATGACGTTATTAATGAACTCAAAAAATTTGAAAATCAGAAAGCAAGGAGCAAGCGAATAAAAAAGATACTTACTTTTTCATTCCTCCATTCTTGACATATTCACGATATGGCAGATTGAAATCTATGAAATAGAAATTATGCTGCACTTGCTTATCTTTAGGTGGAGGAGTCATATAGTCTCCATAACTATGTGACAAATAGGCATCATAATTCTTTATGCTCATAAATATACGTCCTTCAAACTCAACCTCCATCGTCTCTTCAATAAAAGTCTTGGGAATAATGCCCTTAAAATATACATCATGATCTATGATAAAAGTACTACTATCAAAATCATACTTTGTCATCAGCTTATACAATTTCTTTTGGAGGCCATCAAGGCTGAATATCTTATGTAGCAACAAAGGGAACCATGAACGAGGCCCTTTACCATGCTTGAAAGGATCACGCCCTCGAAAGAACAACATATGACGCCAGAACTTATACTTCTTCATATATGACTTTTGTTCATTTACATTAGAAGTCATACCATCAAGAGGGAATATATCCACATATATGCCTTCTGGATGCGGGAAATCAGGTCTTTCTATAACTGTTGTGCTGGAATCTACTACCTTAGCAAAAGTATAAGGATAGTCAGGACGGTTATGAGGGCCTATAACCTCAAATGGCTCAGGCATCCACTCACTACTATGTGCAAGAAGAATCTCATAATCCTTTCTTGGCATAGCTATATCCATATCATCATCCCATGGAATAAAGCCCTTATGTCGCACAGCACCAAGCATAGAGCCTGCCCATAAGAAATATGTCAGGTTATGCTCTTTACAAACCTTATCTATTCCTTCAAGGATATAAATCAGTCTTGCCTGAAGCGTTTTTATATCATAGTTTGCTTCGTTGATAAGTCTCATATGAATTACTGATTATGAATTACTGATTATCGTATAGTTAAATATCACTTGCCAATTCTTTATACAATCTTACATAAGCATCAATATGCTTGGCATAACTGTATTCTGCGGCATGTGCCTTCACTTTCTCTGGCAAAGTGGCATCCGCATTGAAAATCTTAAGACATTCAACAACACGATCTGCCATGTAATTCGTATCAAAGGAAGTCCATACATAAGCACAATCACCACAAATCTCAGGAAGACAAGTATAATTTGCTATGAATACAGGCTTTCCAAACTGCATTGCTTCTATTGCAGGAAGTCCAAACCCCTCACCCATACTCGCAAAGAGGAACGCCTCACAGTTACGATACAACCATACCTTCTCCTCCTGTGATATCTTACCCGTCAGATAGACATTATTGGTAGGTAGGGCTGCTATATGTTCTCGTACTACCTTTGCATAGTCAAAGTGGTCATCACCACAGATATAGAGGTCATGATTAGGAAAACGCCTCATCATATCCACAAGAACATGGAAGTTCTTCTTGGCACGAATCTGTCCGATAACAAAGAAGAAAGGACGCCCCGTAGCAAAGCTCGGTTTACAGTCTTTCTGTCCCGATATATCCTCCACTCCATTATAGATGACACGTACAGGCTTACCCTTCATGTCAAACTGCTCCTCTATCTGCCGAGCGACAAACTTTGATATGCAAGTCACGGCATCAGCCTTATTGATAGCTCTCTGAAGAAAGAAATGATGCTTTTTCTGACGAATCCAGTTCTTTTCTGTCAGATAGTTGAGATCATGGATAGTAAGTACAAATTTCTCATACTTTCCCCTACATCGCTTTATCTGCTGCTGATTGGTGGAATGCCATATATCAACACAAGGCAATCCCTTACGGAAATGTTTATGATACTTCCTGCGGATATTTGATGTCTGCACCTTATCACCGAAATCAGCAACATATCCTTCAGGAAGTAGGAAATGAAACTTAAGAGTCTCATCATCCATTTCCTTATATATATTGGCATAATTCTGGCAAATCTGTCCGAACCCACTTGTAGGATTGTTTATCTCACAGATATCAAGAAGTACCGTTTTCTTATCCATAGAAATATATGCAATTTATTTGGTGATCACCTAACAGCCAATTTACTTCTTTGCGTAAAGAATAGGATTCGTGCTTGGATCATTATACATCTTCATTTGGCGATACACCTTCATGTATTTCACTCCAGCAGCAATATCTTCAAGCAACTGGTCTATGGCTGTAGGAAGATCGATATTCTGCTCAAGAAGTACGGCAAGCTTAGCCTCGCATTTTGCCTTGTGTTCAGCGGAGGCATCAGCACGTCCAACTTGTTCTTGCATGTGATATATCTTGAGCTGAAGAATTGACAGACGGTCAATAGCCCATGCAGGGGATTCTGTATTGATACGAGCCCCATCTGCAACCTTCACATCTTTGTATACATCACGGAAGTAAGTATCTATCTGCTCTACGAGGTCTGTCCTATCCTGATTCGATTTATCAATACGGCGCTTGATTGCTAGAGCTTCATCTGAATCAATCTGCGGATCACGGATGATATCTTCCAAATGCCACTGGACAGTATCAATCCAACACTTGAGATAGAGAACGTTCTCTATGCTCCCCTCGTTATACGGATTGCAGATTGGAGTATCCACATCATCCTTAATATGGTAATCAGCTATTGCCTGATTAAAAACCTTGATTGCATTTTCTGTAAATGTCATGACGTTTATATTATTTGTTTATTATCCTAACACTATCCACCAACTCCTGTGTATTAGCATCATACCCTAACATTGTGACTGCAGCCTCATCAACCCTTATCACCTGATAGTATCTGCTACCTGACAATACAGGCGAGAACCTTTCTGTAGGTTTAAGGTTATAGTTCTTCGGTGCACAATGACTTACGGTATAGAGTGGTGGATTCCTACACTCATTGCCCTTCAACGGTTCTTCATAAGATGTACAATGAGTATATCCATGCTCATGCCCTTGAAGAACAAGCTCTACACCTGCCTCCTGTATCATATCATTGAACACCCAACGCTCAATTAGATTATTGTTCTTATTCTTAACAGAATAAAGCGGATGATGCAGCATCACAATCTTATGCTTTGTATTACACTCATCAAACCTATCCTTTAGCCATGATTTCTGCTGAAGGAGAAAATATGCGCCTCGCTCAGAGTCAAGGAGGAAGAATTGGGTATTATGATATACGAAAGAGAACAGATGATTATTATCATTCCTCTCTTCCATTCCTTTCAGAAAGTAAGGGAAGGTAAGGGCAAACCTACGCTCACACTTCCTTATCAAATACTTCAGATAATCGTGATTACCCGTAATATTCACTATCGGCATAGCTGTACAGACGCTATCTATACTTCGGAAAGTCTCTGCAAAATACGCATCTGTAGGACGCTCGATAAGGTCACCTCCAAATGCCACGAACTCCACTTCAGGATGCCTACTTATGGCTTTCTTTAGAAGAATGTTAGCAACACCATTTATCGTATCCTGCACATCACCCATATAGAGGAAAGAGAACGACTCAGATTCAGGATTCGAGGTAGTGAAACTATACCATTTTGATAATGTTCCATTAGTCTTTACCGCATAGCTATAAGTGTGCTCAGCCTTTAATCCCTTTAGTTCTGCACGATAATATGCCGCTTTGCCTGCACGGGATTCAAAAACCTCTCCAATGGCCTTTACCCTAACCGTATCAGTAGAATCAGCAAGCAGAAGTACGGCATTCTCATCCACCTTGTCACCACACATCCACGATACCATTCTCGACAACTCACCATCATTTCCGAACGTGAGCAGTACACGTGTAGGTGTCTTTGATGCAGTATAAGGAGCCTCAGGCGGATTACCAAACCAGACATCCCATCGGGTATATGCCCAGATGCCCAATCCTAACACCACCAACGCAATAGTTAGCCACGTATATTTCTTGCATTTCTTTGTCATTTCATTATTTATAGAACCTATTCACACGTTGCATGGCAGCATTAAACTTCTTTACATCAATATCATATCCCTGCACGTCATTCATCTTAGAATCATATACATCCATAGCACCATTACCTTGATGCTCAAGGATTGTATCTCCACCAACGATGAAGGCATAGTTCAGATCATTACCTACGAAATGCCAATCTCTCGATGTGGTGTCATGCAACATATGTCCCAAAGAATAGTCTTCCAAAGGATTCTGCACGCCAAAGTAATCGTGCATAATGGTAGGGATAACATCGTAGTGGGTTGTGCGATGCGAATATGCGATTGGCTGGGAAGCAACGGCTGAAGGATGGTGCACAATCAGTGGCACTCCTATCTGCCATTTGGAGTAATTACCGCTATGCCCCCAATAGTTTTTCTTGTTTTCATTAAACTCCTGAGCATGATCGCCTAAGATTATTACGAGGGTGTTATCTGCAAAATTCTGTTGCTTAAGCGTAACAAGAACCTTGCCAATGAGCACATCGTCATAATGACAACAGTTACGATAGAGATTGAAGAAAGGTGTTGGATCTATGTCGTTGCTGAGTTTGGAGTAGTCGGCAAACGACCATGCAGGCTTATACACACTATTCACATCATCAGGAATACCATGATAACTGTGTGCAAGGTCAAGGAACAAGTAATAAAAGAACGGTTGCTTTCTATTTTGTTTCTGACCATGCTTTTGAATTGCATGAATAGCATCTTCCGTTGCCTTGGTATCATTGACGAATGGATTCACGCCGTATGACTTAGGATTGATGCCCTTAACATGTCCGAAGATAACTCGTGCGAAAGGAGGTCCCTCCATTCCAGCAGAAACAAAGGTCTGTATGTCATAGTTGTTTTTCTTCAATAGATCTATGAACAACGGACGTATTGCTGCCTTATCGAATGAGTTCCAGTAATAGCTTGGCAAACCGAAGAATAGACCAAACACAGAACCACGTGTACCATTACTGCTGCTGATATGATTCTGATACCACTCACTCTCATGTGCATAGGCGAATGTATTTGGCATATTGTCTTCTGTCAGACAACGCTTACTCCATGAATCTACCATGATAACAAGGATGTTCGGGAGTGAATCTGGAGTCTCAACCTTTAAAGGATTAAGAGGATAGATGATATCCTCAGACTCTTCGAAGGCATCAAGTTGTCCGTAACTATCAGGAGGCGTAAGATGGAAAACATCCGTCATCATGCTCTTTGAGGTGGTCGGGAAGAAATAAGGCAACAGTTTAGCACACTTTGCCACCGACCTATGCTGATAAAAGTCTGCATATATATTCCACAGATGAGCATATAATGTGCATCCAACGAACGCGCATATTATTGGCAGGGCATACGCTTTTCCTCTCTTTGCATACACATAACGTGAAAGCAGATATGCAACAATGGCAATACATACAACAAGGAGAAGTAAGCCTATCTCTTTGAAATAGAGTGCTGCATCGAAGGTAAATATATCGCCAGCAGCAGGTCCTGTCAGCATGTTGAACACAAAACCATTGATATGGAACTTATAAATGGCATATACCTGCTCGTTTATAAAATTCAACACAAATAATAATGCCACCATTGTTCCCTGTATGCCCAAAGCGACTTTCTTCAATCCCATAAGATGGAAAGGAATAGTCACAAGATATGGTATGAGCATGAACATTGAAGCATGTGATATTGCAGATACGACAAAGAACACCCAACCCTCAAAATCCATTGATGAGAGCACAGGCGAACCTATCATATATGTGCAGAACATACATGCCAGGAACAGAGAAGAGAAGGCATAGAAGAGAAAAGAAAGTTTCATTTGTTTTATTTCACGATTAGTTGATTATGATTCATTCTGAACATGTACTGCTGAATTAAACTCTTCAGACGCTGCTCGTATTCTTTCGGACAACGTTCCTTAACGTCATGCTTCTGCAACGTGTCCTTCTTGAATTCGTAGGCATGTACAACCTTCTCACCATCAAACTGCAACATCCAGTCACCTTGCAGGTATTGATAGCAGGCACTCTCATTGAGATAGTTGAACGCACAGGTTTCCTTAGCCTCTGTATGCAGCACATCTTCTCCAAAGGCAACATAAGGGCGGTCGTAGCCCAAAATCCCTAATACGGTAGGCATGATGTCTGCCTGACTTATTATCCTATCCCTGTCCACTCCCGTCATCAGCTCCGGCATTCCAGGAGCGAAGAACACTATAGGGACTTTATATCTGCCAATATCACTCTTAAAGGCAGGATCTACTGGATATGGCTGGGCATGGTCTGCCGTCAGTACAAACAACGTATTGTTATACCAAGGTTGCTTCTTCGCTTTTTCAAAGAACAGTCTGACAGCATTATCCGAATATGCCGTAACGGCGAATATACCTGGATCGGTGGGCGGAAACCGCTGCTTGTATCTCTCTGGCAAGTCGTATGGGGTGTGGGATGATGCCGTGAAGACGGAGGTGACGAAAGGCTGCTTCATCTCCGACATCTTATCGCAGTAGTATTGCAGAAACTCTTCATCCCATATTGCCCACGTGCCGTCAAAGTCTTCGTCTCCATGATAACGCGGATCCTGATTATACTCCGTACGGCCGTAGTACTTCTGAAAACCCGACGACTTGGCAAATGCCTGAAAGCCCATGCTTCCATTCTGTGCTCCGTGGAAGAAGGCTGAGCTATATCCCTTGTACTTGGTCAGTTCTCCTGCTATTCCAGATATGTCATTAAGCGATGCCTGGGTAAGGAAGAACGGCTCTACAAAACTTGGGATGGACGCAAGCACCGACGGCATACCGTCAATACTCTTCCTTCCTGTGGCATAGCTGTATTCAAACGAGAGTGCCTTCTTTGAGAGTTCCTCGACAAACGGCATATAGCCTCTTGCCATAGTCTGCTTACCGAAGCTCTCAAGTATGAGTATCACCACGTTCATCTTCCTGAACTGCACACTATCCGAAGGCTCATGGATTGGCGAATACAGTTTCTCTGCCTCTTCCATAGACATATAGTCGGGTTCAACGAATGCGGAATGACTTATTGAGCGAAAAATGCAGAACGGGGTGTTGAGTACGATACCTGCATCAATGGCATGATCGACATATTGATTGGCATTCGACATTGTGATGGGGCGAACCGCTGTGGTAAAGCCTCCTCTTATTCCGGCAACGGTAAGTCCCGCTGAAACAGCAAGAAGTATTACTCCTCCTACATAGTAGCTCAACATATTCCGCCACCCCCTACCGAGCTTGATCTCAGGGGTTACGAACAACTTCCACAACACCCACACCAACAGGGCTGCTACGATGAAGAGATACCAATAGGGCAAGGCAGCATGAAGGATAATCGTGATGAAGTTTCCCTCGTTGCTAAACTCCTTGAACACGTCAAACGTGGTTCTCTTTCCTGTAAATGGAAAATATGCACAATCACATAGATTTGCCGCTATGCCGATGAAGTTTACCACCACATACAGGATGCGGGCGATGCGGAACACAACACGATTGTTCTCCTTCCAATGTAGGGGGAGGAGAAACAGCAAAATCATCCAACTGTTGAGGTACAATATTGCGGTCCGGTCGAAATGCAGTCCTGCCAACAGCAGTTGGAAGAGGTAGCCGACACTCATGTGGTCGGCATAGAGCGATGCGTTGCACCAAACGAACACAAGTCGGGTGAGCGTGAACATCGCGAAAACCACCAGCAGATTGCAAAGCAACGCTACAACCGGAAATTTTATATACTTGTTCATATTTCTGGTCTTCAGGTTTTAAGGTTCTCAGGTTTCAAGGTTCTCAGGTCAGATGTCCATAGCGATGCTGACCTCTAACCTTCTAACCTCTAACCTCCTAACCTTTTTTCTATGAAAACGAGGGCAAAGATAGCAAAAAAAAGCGGAAAAGCCAAAAAATAAAGGGTAAAACTTGCCATAGGCAAGAATTGAACTGATTCTAACAGAATCTATCATACAAAAAGACGGAGAACTCGTTTGTCACATTTCTTTTTCGTTTGATTTGAATCTGCCTTTACAACGTGACTTTTCCTCCGTTCTTCCTTCGTTCTTCCTCCTATGATCCTCCGTACCAAAGTCGGTGCAAAGTCGGTGAGAGAGCGGAGGAACATCGAATTTGGTACGGAGGAAGAGCGAAGGTATAGCGTATCAAAAAAAAGACACGCCCTATGGCATGTCTTTTTGCAAGTTATGTTCTCGTTTTTCTTCTTCTCTTTCCAAATACTCCTCGTATGTACGCTTCCAGCGGTTGTGAGTCCAAAGGTAGAATTCAGGATTCTTGCGAATCTCATTCTCAAGAATGGCAAAGCACCTTTTTGTTATCGCAAACTCCTCTTCCTCGTTAGGATTTGTGGAGATAATATGATAGTTGGCAATATACTTTCCTCTCTCCGGACGCTCCATGCGGACGAACACTACAAGATCGTTCACCTTCCTTGCAATACGCTCAGCACCAGTGAATACCGGAGTCTTATGGTTGAGGAAGTCGAGCCAAAGATGAATACTATCCCACTTCGGACTCTGGTCAAAGATATAGCCGAACTGATAGCCTTGTTTCTTTTTCCTGAGGGTGACAAGTTCACGAAGTATATGATGCTTATTGATACACAAGCCTCCAAGCGACGAGCGCATCTTTATCATCAGTTCATCGGCAAAATCACTTCTCAGCGGATGATAGATAAGTCCCATAACATCATCTGGCCAGGGCCAATATAATCCCGCAGCAGAAAGCCATTCCCAGTTGCAATAGTGGCCAAGGAATGAAGATACACCCTGTCCTTCTTTCTTGACGGCAACAAGCTGCTCTAGACCTCTGAACTCCAGATGCTTCTTCATCTCTTCTGGAGTTATGGTCAGAAGTTTAAGGGTTTCCACGAAATAGTCGCACAACCAATGATAGAATTTTCTTTCTATCTCCCGTAATTCCCTCTCACTCTTCTCTGGGAATGAGGCAGAAAGGTTTTTTCTCACAATCTTCTTCCTGTAGCCCACAAGGCAATAGACGAAGAAATACGCTATGTCGGAAATGACATAGAGTACCTTGAAAGGAAGGCGGGAAAGGAGACTAAGAAGCCAAGCCCCTAACCCCAACCCTTTCCCCGCCCGGGGAAAGGGAGTAGTTACTTTATTTATTTCAGAGGGATTGTCCATATACGTATTCGTTTATCGTTCTTTTACTATCCACTCCCTTCCCCCGAGCGGGGGAAGGGACGGGGTTAGGGGCTTGCAATATAATCGTACAGTTTCTGAAGATATGCCTTCGCCTTATTGATATTACAGCCTTTCTTGCTGCCTTCATCAAGAGTTGGCTTATTCAAGGCATTATCATATATCATAGTATTTTCTTCTGTAACCATACCCATAGCATCTGGGAAGGTGAAGAAAGCGAAATGTGGAGCATTAGCATCAAGGATGTCCTTTGAGAACAGGAACTCGTTATGCTCTATGCCAAGAATACCGAGAAGCGTGGCAGGAATGTCAGTCTGGCAACCTATGGTCTCAACCTGTTGTGCCGCTACCTTTCCTCCAAGCAGAATCATCGGAATCTCATAGCGCCACATAGCATAGTTATCGATATTCAGAGGATATGCTCCAAGATGATCTGGGACTATCAGCACGAGGGTATTATCCCAGTCAGCGCGTTTCTTCATAGCCTCAACAAACTCGCCAAGACATTTATCTGCATAATAGAAGGCATTCAACTCAGGCTCCTTGATATGGCTTTTGAAAGGCACATCAAACGGCTCGTGACTACTCTCCGACATTACCACACGCAAATGCCTTTCCTTCTTATCAGAAGTATTCATATCCTTCAGAATCCTTTCATACACAGGACCATCAGCCACGCCCCATTTGCCTGTGTGCAATTCATTCGGGAAATCCTTGTCTGATACTACATTCTGAAAGCCTGTACCCATCAGGTACGACTTCATATTACTATAGTTTGTGTCACCACCATAATAGAACGTACTGTTATATCCAGCCTTGCCCATAGCACTTGCGATAGAAGGCAAAGCTGTACTCTTATGAGGGATATCCATAACGCTCATGGTAGGTTGTGCTGGCAATCCGCTAAGTATCGAAACTATTGCCCTATCCGTACGGAAGCTATTGGCATAGAAGTTCTTAAAGTATATTCCCTCCTTGGTGTATCGGTCAAGATTCGGAGTAATGCCCTTCACATGTCCGGCTTCTGTCATGATATACTTCGAAAAACTCTCAAGCATTATCACTACCACGTTTCTTGGCTGACTATCTTCACGAAGCGAGAACACCCCAACAGAATCCGCACGTAATGCCGTGTAGATCATATCGTTAAAGATATCCGTTGCCTCCTTATTGTCCATAAAGCGGTATCTGTCCGCTATATTCTCCTCATGCGTTACCGACTCTATAAAGCAGAAGATAGGATTCACAGCAGCATGACATAGACGTATGTTTGTGGAGTAATATACCGTTCCTGTATGATTTGTACCTGTACCAAAGCCTCCTCGAATTGGGATGATGAGAAGCGCGGTAAGGAGAAGTATCACTATCGTCTGCAACAATGGTTTGCCATTCTGTTGAGCCTTCGGAAGCTTCACAAGCCTTGTGATGAGGAGGTAAATAAACACCGTAGAAGCACATACGGCAAGCAAGCCTCCTATCAACTGCCCTGTCGTGACGCTCGCCATAGCATCAGAGGGGGATGTCTTTATATAGAGCAACGGGGTATTGTCGAGCGGAAATCCCCAGAAGCCATAAAGCGCAATATTTGCGACGTATGCAAGTGAGGAAATAAAGCCTGTTATGGCGAAATATCCTTTCCATACCCACTTTATAGCCTTATGTCTTGTCCAAAGCGAGATAATAATGATAATCGCAGGAATGATTGTCAAATAGCCTGCTATGGCCACATCAAGCACAAGTCCATGCCATATCACATCCCACCAGTCAGAAGCCGTAATTCCATCTATTATCGAAGCATAGACAGCAAGGAATGCAAGTTTGCTAAGAGCTCCGATGAGAGTCCAGAGGAGGAAGACAGACAAAAAACAGACCCACCCCCTTGCCCCTCCCATAAAGGGAGGGGAGTAGATAGTATTATCGTTTATGGGAGATACGCTGTTTTGCATAATTAATTATTCAAGCGAATTCTTTCAATAAGAAAATTGTAACTACTCCCCTCCCTTTATGGGAGGGGCTGGGGGTGGGTCTTATTTCTGCATCTCATGCAACCTCTTATAGTACCCATCCTTTTGCAGAAGCTCCTCATGCGTACCGCTCTCCACTATCCTACCCTCGTGCAATACATATATCTCACTTGCATGCTTGATGGTAGAGAGACGATGGGCGATGGCAACAGTTGTTCGGGTAGTCATCAGTTTCTCAAGAGCATCCTGAACAAGTCGCTCCGACTCTGTATCAAGTGCAGAGGTAGCCTCATCAAGAATAAGGATTGGAGGATTCTTCAATATGGCACGAGCAATACTAACCCTCTGACGCTGACCGCCAGAGAGTCTTCCGCCACGATCTCCTATCATGGTCTCATAGCCGTTCTCAGACTCCATGATGAACTGATGAGCATTTGCAATTCTTGCAGCCTGCTCTATCTCCTCATCAGTAGCAGAGTCCACACCAAATGTGATGTTATTTCTGAATGTATCATTAAACAGAATAGCCTCCTGATTCACGTTTCCTATAAGCTGACGAAGGTCGTGTATGCCAAGATCTTTCACATTCACGCCATCAATAAGCACCTCACCCTTCTGCACGTCATAGTAGCGCGGAATGAGATCCACGAGTGTTGATTTTCCCGAGCCTGACTGTCCTACAAGCGCGATGGTCTTTCCCTTAGGAATAACGAGATTGATATCCTTCAGAACCCAATGAGGCTCACCAGTCTTGAAGTCGTTGTATGCGAACGATACGTTACGGAACTCTATCTGATGCTCGAAAGACGTGATAGGTGTTGGATGTTGACTCTCAGGAATAGTGTCCTCTGCCATCAATATCTTATCCACACGTTCCATAGAGGCAAGTCCCTTTGGAATGTTGTATCCAGCCTTGCTGAAATCCTTCAAAGGCTGAAGGATAGAGTAAAGGATAACCATGTAGTAGATGAACGTAGGACCGCTGAGTGCATAGTCGTTGAGCACGAGGATGCCACCAAACCACAGCACGATGACTATCATTAGCGTACCAAGGAACTCACTCATAGGATGCGCCATCTGCTGACGAACGTTCACTCTGAGTATGCTATTGCGGTAACTGGTATTTATGCGGTCAAAACGGTCGTTCATCTTATCCTCGGCACAGAATGCCTTTATGATTCTCAAACCGCCAAGGGTCTCTTCCACCTGACTCATAGTATCACTCCAGAGAGCCTGAGCCGCAATAGACTTCGCCTTCAGCTTCTTGCCCACAGCACCTATCGCCCACCCCATTATAGGCACAAAGATGATCGTAAATAGCGTCAGCTGCCAACTAATGACTAAGAGCGTGGTGAAATAAGCTATGATAAGGATAGGATTCTTGAACAGCATATCGAGGCTCGACATGATAGACGACTCTATCTCCTGAACATCACCCGACATACGGGCAATAATATCACCCTTGCGCTCCTCGCTGAAGAATCCCAGAGGCAGGGACGTAATCTTACAATAAAGCTGATTGCGGATATCGCGCACAACACCTGTACGGATAGGAATGATAGTAGCCGACGAAAGGAAATAAGCTCCCGTCTTGAGGAATGTGGCAAAGGTAAGGAACAAACCGATGACAAGCAAGGTGGTAGTAGCACCCATATCAGAAATCATCATCGTGACATAATAGTCAGCATTATTGCTAACCACCTCCTTGACGTTGCTCCAGTCCCACGCCATTAATTCAGTAGCCTTCCCAGCATCTCCCGTTTTGAACAGGATCTGAAGGATAGGCACAAGTGTTGCAAACGAGAAGATATTCAGTAGTGCCGAAAGGATATTGAACACTACCGATAACACGAGATATTTCTTATATGGAGGCACGAAACGCCTCAGTACCTGAATAAATTCTTTCATAAAGAGAGGCCCCCCTCCTACTCCCCCGAGGGGGAGGGCTTTTGATTGTATTATTGTATCTGAAAAGCTCCCCCCTCGGGGGGCTGGAGGGGACTTCTCTTTTTGTGAGTGCAAAGTTACACATTATTTATCAGAAAACGAAATAATTCCCGAAAGTTTTCATGATATTATGTTAAAAAACATTCCCTCATTGATACGCCCCAACTTCCTTCTTCCTCCTATGTAAGTCCACTATTCCTCCGAACCAAACTCGATGAACCTCCCATTTTTTACGGGAAATAGCGGACCTTCATCGAGTTTGGTTCGGATTTACATGGGAGCTACATGGGAATTTCTGCGGAAGAAAATACGATTATAAAGCCCTTCACTTACGATTGTTTTGTAATAGAAAAAATCCAAGAACACTATATTTCGAACACTATAGGTATAGCGACCATAGTTCGACAAACCTTGCCGTGGTCTTTGCCAGGTTCCCATTTGGGCATCTGCTTGGCAACCCTCAGAGCCTCAGCATCAAGCAAACGATGTGCTTTCTTTACTACCTTGATATCAGAAACAGTACCGTCGGTATTGACTATGAAACTGACCATAACCTTTCCCTCTATCTTACTTCGTAGAGCGGCTGTAGGGTATTTCAGGTTCTTGGTTAGCCACTTCACAAATTCAGTCATCCCACCCGGAAACATTGGCAATTCCTGAACAATACGAAGAGTTTCTGGATCATTATCATTCTGATTGATAGGCTCGTCCTTCTCCTCTTCAAGAAGTTCTTCTTCATCCATATCGTCAGGAGTGAACTTGACGACATCAAGTATCTCAGGGGGGATATCCGTCAGATTGTCAACCTTATTGATTTCCTCTGACTGCTCCTCATGCCTTGTCTTCTCAGCCGCGGCAATCATGTCACGCTGATCGTTCAGCTTTATGTTAAGGTCCATGGTTATATCATCGTCGAAATCGTCAAAGTCATCACTTCCTCCACCTATATGTACCTCAAGTACAAGGATGAAGAGAAGGCCCATTATGACGAATGCGCCAAGGAACATCCACGGACGTAAATGTTCAATATCTGCTTTATGTGATTTCTTTACTTCCACAATAAAATAACGATAAAATACGTTCTTTTATTAAATTCCGATACAAATTTAGCAAGGATATTGGAAAAAAATGCTATCTTTGCCGTAAATTTCTTTAATTAGGATGAAAAAAGCTATCTTTCTCCTCCTTTTGGTCGTTTTTTCGCTTGCATTACACGCTCAGGAGTCGCAGACGATATACAATTTCCTGCGCTTGCCTGTAAGTTCGCATGCGGCAGCCTTGGGTGGAGATAACATATCTCTCATTGAGGATGATGCAGCACTCACCATTAACAATCCGGCTTTGCTTGCTTCTGTCACAGACAGGACATTGAATCTCGGATATATGAACTATATGAGTGGCGCGAATCTCTTCTCCGCAGGATATGCTTTCGCGCAAGGTGAGAAGGCTACAATTGGGGTGGCGGCGCAATATCTCAACTATGGCAGTATGAAGCATACCAATAGCGAGGGAACTATCCTCGGTGAGTTCAACGCTTCTGACCTTGCCCTTAACGGAACGTTGTCATATCCTCTTGCAAAGAATCTGGTAGGTGGTGTGACTGCCCGCTTCGTTTACTCTAAGATTGGCGACTATAGCAGTACTGCGGTTGGCATTGACCTTGGCCTGAACTATTACGACGAGGAGAAGGACTTTTCTGCATCCATCGTGGCAAAGAATCTCGGAGGTCAGTTGTCTGCATACGACGAGGAATATGAATCTATGCCTGCCGATTTACAACTAGGTGTCACGAAGCGCATAATCGGCACGCCATTCCGAGTTAGCCTTACCGCCGTTGACCTTACCCGTTGGAACTATTCACTTTTCCGACACATGGTGATTGGAGCTGACCTTCTGCTAAGCGACCAGATATATCTCTCCGCAGGATATAACCTCCGCAGAGCCCACGAGATGAAAGTCGGCACATACGATAGCTTTGGCGACAAATCAGAAAGCTCCCACGGAGCTGGATTTTCATTCGGAGGAGGATTGACACTTGACAGTTTCTCTCTCGGAGTTTCATACGCCAAGTATCATGTCAGTTCGTCAAGTTTATTGATTAATGCTGCGTTTACGCTATAATCCCCGCATTCCTTTGCAAGAAGGGGCAGAAATCTAAAATATAAATTTGTAACTTGTAATTAAAATATGCTTCTCAATCTTATCCAAGACTATCTCTCAAACTTGCCATACGACCGCAAGCCTTATTCACTTTATGAACCTATAAAGTATGTTCTCGACCTTGGAGGAAAACGCATCCGTCCAATGCTTATGCTGATGTCATATAACCTCTATAAGGACGACCCGGAGTCAATTCTTCCACAGGCAATAGGTCTGGAGACATACCATAACTATACCCTTCTGCATGACGACCTTATGGATAATGCAGACGTACGTCGTGGTCAGGCTACCGTACACAAGAAGTGGGATGCAAATACCGCTATCCTTTCAGGTGATTCTATGCTCGTGCTTGCATATCAGAGAATGCAGAACTGTCCTGCGGACAAATTACCAGCAGTTCTTGACTGTTTCACCACCACCGCCCTTGAGATTGGCGAGGGACAGCAGTACGATATGGAGTTTGAGACTCGCGATGATGTTCGTGAAGAGGAATATATCGAGATGATTCGCCTCAAGACAAGCGTTCTGCTTGCCTGTGCCATGAAGATTGGTGCAATAATGGCTGATGCTCCAAAGGAGGACATAGAGCTTTTGTATCGCTTTGGCGAGCGTATGGGACTTGCCTTCCAGCTTCAGGATGACTTCCT
>CAMJKP010000043.1 GCA_946406435.1 uncultured Prevotellaceae bacterium
AGGAGTTACCTCCATAGATTAGTGAGCATGTGCCATTCTGAAGCATAGCGATATCAACATCATATACCTTTCCGTCGATGCTAATGCTCACCTTATTTCCCTCCTTACTCAGGAGGGTCACTTCTTGTATCTTATTTCCAACTTGAATTTCCATCGATTCATTTACCATTGACCATGTACAACGTACAATTTCTCATCGCTTATGGCTAAATTGTAAATTGTAAATGGTACATTGTACATGTTTAGACTCTCAGTACTCCCTTCTGCAATCCGAAGGCACGCCATCTGCTGATTGCAGAGCCGTCGTTCGTAGGACTTACAGATGAGTTCTCCTCGAGGTTCATGAGATAATCTATATATGCGGCTATGACAGCCATAGGCTCTGAGTCGTTCTTGAAGCCTGAACGTGGGCGAAGACGCTCCTCGTTACGCTCAATAAAGTGGGTATTGTAGTTACCCTCCTTGAACTCAGGTACGTCGATGATACGACGCAGATAGCGGATGTTGGTTGTCAGACCTGTTATCTTATACTCATAGAGCACACGACGCATTCTCTCGATAGCATACTCACGTGTGGTTGCCCAAACGATAAGCTTACCGATCATAGGGTCGTAGTGAACAGGTATTTCATAGCCTTCATATACGTATGAATCGATACGTGTGCCGATACCATGTGGCTCTGTAAGCTGTCGGATGATACCTGGCGATGGCATGAAGTTATGCTCGGTATCCTCGGCACATATACGGCACTCTATAGCGTGACCATGCTGACGCAAGTCCTCCTGCTTATAGCGAAGTGGCTGACCGTCAGCTACGCGAATCTGCTCCTTTACGAGGTCAACGCCTACTACCTCCTCGGTTATAGGATGCTCCACTTGAAGACGGGTGTTCATCTCAAGGAAATAGAACTTATGATTCTTGTCAACAAGGAACTCGATAGTACCGGCACCCTCGTAGCCTACAGCCTTTGCTGCTGCTACGGCCTTAGCACCCATCTCCATACGGAGGTTGTAGTCAAGGAATGGTGATGGAGACTCCTCCACAACCTTCTGATGACGACGCTGAACAGAACATTCACGATCGTAGAGATGAATCACGTTGCCATGCTTGTCTCCGAGAATCTGGAACTCGATATGATGAGGTTCCTCAACAAATTTCTCGATATAAACCGTGTCGTCGCCGAATCCGGACTTTGCCTCGCCGCGAGCTGCGTTATACATCTCCACGACATCCTCCTCACGCTCTATGAGACGCATTCCTTTTCCGCCGCCTCCCATACTTGCCTTGAGCATGACAGGGAAACCGATCTTACGCGCCACCTCGACTGCCTCTTCAGCACTCTTTAGTGGTTCTTCTGTTCCTGGCACAACGGGTACACCTGCCTTGATCATAGTCTGACGGGCACTAATCTTATCACCCATCAAATCCATGGTCTCCGGCTTTGGACCAATGAACACAAATCCTTCTGCCTCGCAACGACGGGCAAACTCGGAATTCTCCGAAAGGAAGCCATAGCCAGGGTGGATTGCATCCACCTGATGCTTGTGGGCAGCCTCAAGGATGTGGTCAATGTTCAAATAACTGTCAGAGCTCTGGGCTCCTCCGATACATTCTGCCTCGTTGGCGAATAAAACGTGGCGTGACAGGCGGTCGGCAGTACTATAGACTGCAACTGAGCGTATACCCATCTCATAGCAAGAACGCATCACGCGTATTGCTATTTCACCACGATTAGCAACAAGTACTTTTCTAATCATGTATAAATTTTTATGTGTTTCCGTCATGCCCGTGATCCCGCGGACACACGTTTAAATCGCAAATGGCAGGTCTTCTGACTTTATCCTTATCCGACACGTCTTCCCGGACAATCATCCAGTGACTTGGTGTGTCGGAGTTGCAAGAAAGGACTCACAGCATCGGGTAATGTTGCAGATTCTCACTGCATTCCCGTCTTAGCTCCGACGCGTGCATTACTTAATGCGAGCATTTTCAATTCTAAAATGCGGCATGAATATGAACGGTGAAGAACCAAATGCGCTGCAAAGATATAAAGAATAATTGAACTAACCAAAAAAAACATAAAAAAATCTCAAAACATGCCCACAAGCCCATACCTAAACGCGAGTTTGAATGGTTTTAAACGCCAAGTCGCGAAATCGCAAAGTTTTTATAATCTCCGCGTCTTTGCGTCTTTGCGTTCAAAGTAAATTAGTTCGAGGTAAGTCCCAAGTAAGTCCGTAGTAAGTCCCATTTTCCTCCCATTCATAATGGGCGATAGGAGGGAGGTAAAATAGAGACGAAAAGACTTTTCTACAAAGCAAAAACAAAAGTGCCCCTGCTATCAAGCAAAGGCACTCTAAAATATAAAATATCATCAGGACAAAGAAGCGATACGGTTATAAACCTTCAATAACTTCATCGTCGTCATCTCCAATTTCTGTATTCACCTCACCATCAATCAAGTATTGTTTGCTAGCCTCCACAAGCAAACCGTTTGTATGCTGAAGCTTATGATCCTTCATAAAGGGTTTAATATATATCTTCTTCATAATCATATTCAGATTAAAATGTTTACTTCATTATTACCTTCTTACCATTCACGATATAGACGCCCTTGGCTGGCTTAGCAATACGACGTCCCTGAAGGTCATATACCTTTTCCTCCTCGCCATCTTGCGCATTAATATTATCTACGCCAGTAACAGTTGCGTCAAAGGCGAAGAATTCTTGAGCGGACACGCTACTACCAGAAGGTACAAGCAGATATGCCCTATTCGCCTTAATAGTACCATTACTGCTAAGCTTATAGAATGCCAAGCCCTTTGTATTCTTATAGTTCAGCACGTATACGTTACCCGGAGCTGGATTTGTAATAGTGGTAGAAGTTCCCACCAGGTTATTGTCGCTGTAATCGTCAGAACTCTCGTTGTCAACCTTAGTCATAGAAAGATTGCCTTCGGTAGGATTCTTCAGCACTACACCCTGTCCCATATTTACTATGCGGTCTTCTATCTCGGTCATTGTAATCTCCGTGTCATTCAGGCTAACCTTATACACATGTGTGCCCTCTGGAGCCTGATAGTTGGCAATATCGCTATAGAATGTAGTCCAGTATGCTCCCTCAAGATTCGCTGCAGCCACATCAAACGTAGAAGGAGCAAGTCTTTCTCTGTAATGTACTGTAATGTTATCAATCTTCACCTCATACCTATCACCATATCCTGGGTGAGTAATTGTCAGACTGGTGGAATTGACATTATTTACAGACCAATCGAAGGCACTACCACTAACCTTGCCAGCAGTACTTTTAATTTGCTTATTGGTATTCGGAAGATAATAACTGAAGTGCAAATCCACTTTCAGAATCTCCGCACCATTATCTGATGCTATGGTAAGGCTATTACCATTATCAATTATCAAACCATTGCTATTACCATTCGTACCTGTTACAATAATGTTGTCCTTCGAATAGTTCAGTTCATTTTTGTCGAGAACAAGAGATACTGTTTTTTCTACTTCCTCTTCAGGCACCTCCACATAATACACTTTGATATTATTAATCTGCCCATTACCATTAGGGGTTGAAATCGTCAAACTTGAAGTGTGGATATTGGTTATTATCCAACTGGTTCCGCTACCATCAACGACTGCGTCATCCAAGCAATTGATTGTCCCATTAAAATCACTACTAAAGCCCAGTTCTACTCTCGAAATTTTCACAGAGTTGTTATTCTTAGAATCTATAGTAATGCTCTTAGTACTATTTAAATACAGGCCATTAGCATTATATTCCATGCCGGTAATGTTAATATTTTTCCCTGTATATTGGTTTGCTGTAGTTGTAGTGAAAGTTTCTGTTTGCACATATTCATCCACTACAGGATCATTGTTTTTGATGTAATAGATAATTACTTTTTTTATCGTAAAATTACCACTCACATTTTCACTATAGATTTGCAAAGATGTAGCATTAATGCCTTCTATGATTTTACTACCATAGTCGATTTCACCTTCTGTTGCTCTCACTTTTTCCAAAGTACTGGCATTACCACCTGTACCTATAATGTACTGTACCTTCGTTATTATCTCATTTTTTTTCGCACTTATAGTAACCGTATTATCACCGTTAATTTTCAAGCTACAACTACCACCACTATTATAATAATCTGTACCAGAGACCTCGAAATGTTCTCCAGAATAATCTAGATATTTTTTAGTCGTACTAATTTCTTCTTTCGACTCCTCAGCCCAAACGCTTACAACCGACATAAGCAACATGGCGAAAATAAAAAATATTTTTTTCATATCTTGGCGTTTTGTTTTATAGTTCAATATGTCAACATTCAACCGTCTCATGCTCAACAACCCGATCATAAATTTGCTTACAGAAACATAGATTGCTCAAAACTAATCAAGTCGCTAATACTCTAAACTTTATAGTTGCAACCCAAGACTGCAAATCGAATAGTTGCGTGCTCGATCAATATGTCAACATCTGTACAGAGACAACAAATAGTTCTGGGTGCAAAGATAAGAAAAATTTTAGAATAACAATCATAAAGACACGATTTTTGTCAGCTTTCATCCCATTTTTAACTATAAATGATGCAAATAGAGCAACTTAGCGCGAGAATAATACAAGTTTTGGATACATAAATACAAGAAAAAAAGAGCGAACGGTCACTCAACGTGAACGTCCGCCCAAAGGTGTTTATTTGAGATATTTGGGAATGGATCTCCAATTTATAGTGAAGAGATAAGAGTGAAGAGTTAAGAATCTATGTTAGCAAAAAAAATGCAACTTTAATTCTTCACTATTCACTTTTCACTATTCACTTAGACAAGTACGCATCTACCTTCTTTGCTGCGTCGCGACCGCTTGCCATAGCACGAACCACGAGGCTTGCACCATTAGCAGCATCACCACATACAAAGACGTTAGATGGGAACTCAGGCTGCTGTGGCTTGAGGAAGCCCATAGCAAGGAAGACAATCTCGGCCTTGATGATCTCCGGCTCACCAGCCTCAACCATGTTAGGACGACCGCCCTCTGGGTTTGGCTTCCAGTCGATTGGCTGAACACGTACACCTGTCAGCTTGCCATCCTCGCCAAGGAACTCAAGAGAATTGATATTCCAACGACGAACACAGCCCTCCTCGTGTGAAGATGTTGTCTTCAGAGTGCGAGGCCAGTTTGGCCAAGGGTTCTGAGGGTCTTCTGGTCCCTCAACTGGCTTAGGCATGATCTCAATCTGAGTAACGCTCTTACAGCCCTGACGATGTGATGTACCGATACAGTCAGAACCAGTATCACCACCACCGATAACGAGTACGTTCTTTCCCTTAGCAGTTACGCGCTCCTCCTTTGAGAACTCCATACCGGCAAGTACGCGGTTCTGTTGAGAGAGGAGTTCGAGAGCAAGATGTACGCCCTTGAGCTCACGTCCTGGAATCTTGAGGTCACGTGCTGTTGGAGTACCTGTAGAGATAACAACAGCATCGAATTTAGCGCCAAGAGCCTTCTCCAAGTCAGCCTCAGAAACTTTGTTGCCCTCGAAGTTGACAGGAGTGTTATACTTGAACTCAATACCCTCTTCTACGAGGAGGTTGATACGGCGGTCGATGACAGACTTGTTGAGTTTGAAGTTTGGAATACCGTAACGGAGAAGACCTCCTGCAGCCTCATTCTTATCGAAGACTGTTACCTTGTAGCCCATCTTGTTAAGACGGTTGGCAGCAACGAGACCTGCAGGACCAGCACCTACAACAGCAACGGTCTTACCATTACGCTTGTACTGCTGAGGAGTGATGAAGTTCTCGCGCCAAGCAGCCTCGGTTATGGCACACTCGTTCTCGCGGTTTGTGGTAGCTGCGTGGTCGGTAAGGTTAAGAACGCAAGCCTTCTCACAAAGAGCCGGACAGATACGTCCTGTAAACTCTGGGAAGTCGTTGGTATCGTTCAGACGACGATAAGCCAGTTCCCACTCGCCCTTATAGAGAGCGTCGTTCCACTCAGGAGCCTTGTTGCCAAGAGGACAAGCCCAATGGCAGAAAGGTACGCCGCAATCCATACAACGTGATGCCTGTTCCTTGCGGTCGTGTGTATTCAAAGTCTGCTCGACTTCTCCGAAGTCGTGAATACGGTCATTTATTGGTCGGTAACCAGCCTCAACGCGAGGCACGGTTAAGAATGCTTTAGGATTTCCCATCTTTTCATTTACCATTTACCATGTACAATGTACTATTTAACATCGCTCATGGAGAGGGTTATTATTTTATCTTGTTCATTTACCATGTACAATCTTGTATCGCACAACCTTGATTAGCAAGAAATTGTAAATTATTCGCTGAAGCTCATCAAGCTGAAGCAAGTGTACATGGTAAATGGTACATGACTTAATTGTTTATAATCTGCATATCAGCTATCTTCTGCTGGAGCTCGCGGAGCTTCTCTTCCTGAAGAACGCGCTTATACTCGATAGGAACAATCTGAACGAAGTCCTCGATATAGTGGTTCCAGTCGTCGAGCATACGGCGGGCAAGCTCTGAACCTGTGTAGAGATAGTGCTGACGAACAAGCTCATGAAGTTCCTTGCGAGCTGATGCCTCTTCAACGAGGTTGATCTCTACCTGATCCATGTTACAGAAGTAGTCGAAGTTGTGGTTCTTGTCCCAGACGTAAGCCACACCACCTGACATACCGGCTGCAAAGTTACGGCCTGTCTCACCAAGAACTACCACACGACCGCCTGTCATATACTCACAGCAATGGTCGCCTGCGCCCTCGATAACGGCAATAGCGCCTGAGTTACGAACGCCGAAACGCTCACCTACCCTACCGTTCACATAAAGCTCACCAGTAGTTGCGCCATAGAGACCTGTATTACCAGCGATGATGTTATCCTCAGCAACGAAGTTAGCATCATAACGTGCAGGTGGGAGGATAGCGATACGACCGCCAGAAAGTCCCTTTCCGAAGTAGTCGTTAGCCTCACCCTCGAGCTTGAGGTTCACGCCATTTACAGCGAATGCGCCGAATGACTGCCCTGCAGAACCCTTGAACTTGATGTTGATAGTTCCGTCAGGAAGACCAGCCTCACCATACTTCTTAGCGATAACGCCTGAGAGCATAGTACCTACGGCACGATCTGTATTCTTGATAGCGTAGTCGAGGTTCACCTCTTCCTTGTTCTCAATAGCATTCTCGCAAGCCTTGATGATTTCCTCATCCTTAACACCTTCAACCTTGGTGAACTCACCACGATCCCAGTAGAGAGCCTTGTCGGTCTCTGGCTTGTGGAGAAGACGAGAGAAGTCGATTGTGCCCTGCTTTGTTGCAGGATCAGCAGCCTTAACCTCGATAAGGTCTGTACGACCGATGATATCCTTGAGGTTCTTGACACCAATCTCTGAGAGGTATTCACGAACTTCCTGTGCAAGGAATGTGAAGAAGTTCACAACGTAGTCGGCATGACCGCGGAACTTAGCACGAAGCTTCTCATCCTGAGTAGCAACACCTACCGGACAGGTATTGGTGTTACACTTACGCATCATCAAGCAGCCGAGTACAATCAAAGGAAGAGTACCGAAAGAGAACTCATCAGCACCAAGCATAGCCATAATGATTACGTCGCGGGCAGTCTTGAGCTGACCGTCGGTCTGGAGACGAACCTGATTACGGAGACCGTTGATAACGAGTGTCTGCTGTGTCTCAGCAAGTCCGATTTCAGGAGAGATACCTGCGAAGCGCATAGAAGAAGCAGGAGAAGCACCTGTACCACCTTCTGCACCTGAGATAACGATGAGGTCAGCCTTTGCCTTTGCAACACCTGCAGCAATAGTACCTACACCACTCTCAGCAACGAGCTTAACGCTAACAGCTGCTGTTGGGTTGATATTCTTGAGGTCGAAGATGAGCTGTGCAAGGTCCTCGATAGAGTAGATATCGTGATGAGGTGGAGGTGAGATAAGGGTGATTCCAGGAATAGCGTTACGTGTCTTGGCGATAATCTTGTTCACCTTGAAGCCAGGCAACTGACCACCCTCACCAGGCTTAGCGCCCTGAGCCACCTTGATCTGCAATTCCTCAGCATTTACAAGGTACTCGGCTGTTACACCGAAACGACCTGATGCAATCTGCTTTGTCTTACTTGAAAGGCTAACGCCATCAACCTCAGTATGGTAGCGTGCGTTATCCTCACCACCCTCACCAGTATTACTACGGGTGCCGAGCTTATTCATAGCGATGGCGAGTGCCTCATGAGCCTCGATAGAGAGGGCTCCGAATGACATAGCGCCTGTTACGAAGTGCTTAACGATTGACTCTACTGGCTCAACCTCGTCGATTGGGGTTGGCTTAGCAGCCTTCTTGAATCCGAAGAAATCACGGATGAAGATTGGCTTCTCCTTCTCGTCAACACTCTTTGCCCACTCCTTGAACTTGGTATAAGAACCGAGGCGGGTAGCAATCTGGAGGTTGGCGATTGTCTCTGGGTTCCAAGCGTGCTCAATACCATCCTTACGATAGTTGAACAGACCTGTATTTGGAAGGAACTTAGGCATCTCGTCTGGAACGAATGCCTCGTCGTGAAGACGGATAGCATCCTTGGCGATGTCACGAAGACCGATACCGCCGATTGTGCTTATCTCTGTTCCGAAATATGTCTTGAGAAGGTTCTCTGAAAGACCGATAGACTCGAATATCTTAGCACCACGATAAGAACGGATAGTTGAGATACCCATCTTTGACATGATCTTCTTCAGACCCTTGTCAACTGCCTTGATGTAGTTCTTCTCAGCTGTAGCATACTCTTCCTGTACCTGATGTGTCTTAACCAACTGGTCGAGTACGGCGAATGTCATGTAAGGACAGAGTGCAGATGCACCATAGCCAAGGAGCAATGCAGCGTGCATTACCTCACGGATTTCACCAGACTCAACGATCAAAGCGGTCTGAACACGCTTCTGTACGCTTATGAGATAGTGGTGAACGGCACTTACAGCCAAGAGAGAAGGGATTGCTGCGTGTGTCTCGTCGATGTCACGGTCAGAGAGGATAATATAGTTCACACCGCTGTCAACGCTCTCCTCTGCCTTCTTACAGAGATTCTCAAGAGCAGCCTGAAGACCTGCCTCACCCTGCTCTATCTCGAAGAGGATAGGAAGCTTAACGGTCTTGAAGCCCTTGTAGCGGATGTTACAGAGAATATCCAACTGAGTGTTGGTAAGTACTGGCTGTGGAAGACGAACCATCTTACAGTTGCTCTCGTCAGGTGTCAGGATGTTTGTACCTACCGCACCGATATACTCTGTGAGTGACATTACAAGCTCCTCACGAATTGGGTCGATAGCAGGGTTTGTTACCTGAGCGAACTGCTGACGGAAGTAGTTGAAGAAAATCTGTGGCTTATCAGAAATAACAGCAAGCGGAGTATCGTTACCCATAGCTGCAACTGGCTCCTGACCGTTTGTACACATTGGAACGACAGTCTTGTCGATGTCTTCCTGACCAAATCCGAATGCGCGGAGCTTGCGGTCGTAGTTCTCAACAGAGTTCTCTACCTTACGACCAGACTTCAACTTCTCCAACTGTATGCGGTTTGTTGAGAGCCATTGTCCGTATGGATGCTCGTGAGCGAGCTTTTCCTTGATCTCACCATCATAGTAGATCTTGCCTTCCTGTGTGTCGATAAGGAGAATCTTACCAGGCTGAAGACGTCCCTTTGATACTACGTCGCTTGGCTCGAAGTCCATTACACCTACCTCAGATGCAACAACCATCATGCCCTGCTTTGTAATGGTGTAGCGTGATGGGCGCAGACCGTTACGGTCAAGCATACCACCTGCGAAACGACCGTCAGAGAACATAAGCGCAGCAGGACCGTCCCATGGCTCCATGAGGATTGAGTGATACTCATAGAATGCCTTGAGGTCTTCTGAGATTGGGTTCTTATCGTTGAATGACTCTGGAACGAGGATTGCCATTGCCTGTGGCAAAGACAGACCGCTCATTACGAGGAACTCGAATACGTTGTCAAGTGATGCTGAGTCTGACATGTCGTCCTGAAGGATAGGACGAATCTCCTTGATGTCGCCAAGGGCAGGAGAAGAGAGTACAGACTCACGTGCCTTCATCCAACCGCGGTTACCACGAACGGTGTTGATCTCACCATTATGACAGAGGAAGCGGAATGGCTGTGCAAGCTTCCACTTAGGGAATGTGTTTGTTGAGAAACGAGAGTGAACAAGTGCCAGACCTGATGTGAAATAGTTATTAGAAAGGTCTGGGAAGTAACGGCGCAACTGACCTGATGTCAGCATACCCTTATAAATAATGTCCGTACAAGAGAGAGAGCAGATATAGAACTCCTCATCCTTGATACGGTTCTCAATCTTCTTACGTACCTTATAAAGAATACGGTCAAAGTGCTCCACCTTATCGTCGCTGATACCAGTAACAAACACCTGCTTGATATCAGGCTCAACGTCGCGGGCACCTGCACCAAGTACCTCTGGATTAGTAGGCACGTTACGAAGATGAGAGAGTGAAAGTCCCTCACGCTCAATCTCCTCAATCATGATAGAGAGGATTTCAGACTGGCGCTTCTCATCCTTTGGAAGGAATACGAGACCAGTTCCGTAGCGTCCCTTCTCTGGTACTGGAATACCTTGAAGAAGAATAAATTCATGTGGAATCTGCAGGAGGATACCAGCACCATCACCGGTCTTGTCGCGAGTCTCAGCACCACGATGCTCCATGTTCTCAAGAACCCTGAGAGCGTTATCTACCAGTTCATGGCTTTTGTTTCCGTGGATATTAACCACCATGCCGACACCACACGCATCGTGCTCATACTCGGCACTATACAATCCATTTCCCATATTAATATCTTTTTAAACAGTAATGATTTTTTAAGTTCATAAATTTCTTTTATGGCGAAAGGCTAATAGCAAATAACAAAAGACTTTAGCCTTCTACGTTATCCCTTTAACCTTACTCTTTACCCTTTACCCTTTATTCTTTAGACCTTTGTCTTTAGCCTTTACATTGACTTTTGTCAAGTAAAATCGCTGTTTGCTTTCAAATTGCTTGCAAAATTACTATTTTTCTTTCATTTTGCAAAGTTTTGGATAAATTATTTTTTCTTCTCTTTCCTAAAAATCACCCCTAAATAACAAATTGTAAGTATTTTTGTTTTTATTACTTACATAATGAAAGTGTTTTTATGCATTTTCCTTACAATATGCGTTTTCTTGTCAAAAAGTAGGTTTTCTCTTGAAAATTTGGTCATTTTTCTGGTCAGTAACATTCTATGAAAAATGGAAATCTCCCTTTGAAACTCCGAAGCTTCTCCATCGTTTGTCCATCAGTAGTCCATAGATACTCCATCGAAACTATGGAGTATCTATGGAGTATGTATGGAGCATCTATGGAGTATCTTCGAAGGAAGAACAGACCTAAAGCATAGAAAAATCCCCTTCTCTCTGCACTAAAGACAAAAGGTTGAGAGAAGGGGAGTTAGAGGATAATATTCATAAACACCTATAAAAATCAATAGGTGATTATATCTTCTTTTTTTATATTTCTTTTATATTTGCCATCTTTGTTTTTTGTTATGATCCATACGCCATACAATTTCTGATTACGAATTTCATCCCATGAATGATTTTTCACATCTTCATTCCTTAATAGGAAGAAAAAACAAGTATCAGTATGGTTTCTGTCAAACAACATACTCTCGATTATTAAGCCCACAGAATCTGGATATATTTTTTTTTCGCCAGCATGGTTATCATTCCATAGACAATAATCTTTATTATTATATAGTCTGCTGTCTTCATTATACCATAGTAGAGGTTTCAATAGACAATAAGCACTATCAATATTGTTATATGAGGATACTCCTACAAACAATGTATCATTTGTGCAGTTTTTAAAATGTACATTGGTCTCAAAATCCATTACGCAAGACGATAATAGAGAAGCAATTACCGAGATGCATACAAATGTTTTCTTATGTATATTTCTTATATGCATATTCATATGTTTTTTAGCAAACATTATTTTTAATTGGTTATTAGAGGTGCAAAAAAGTGGTTGTACTTATAGTAAGAAAATATGTAAAAAAATGACCATAAACACACTTTAACGACTGAACATAAAAAGATATTTGTGACTATCGTTTCGTAACGATATGAGTATAATTCATGTCTTTTCAAGAAATCTTCACTATACCGAGTTTTAAATTACGGAATATATTTCCTCAATCGAATATGCTTTTTCTCTGTATCGGAATTGGTTTATCAAAGAAATAGTAGCATCCTTGCACGAAGAAAGAAGTGAGTGTCAGCTTCTAAAAGGCTGGCGCACGGTCTTTGATCCTTTGAGTGCAAAGATACAAACTTTTTCTTTCTTCTCCAAAGAAAACAGATTCTTTTTCCATTTTGCCCGAGAAATGCCTTGTTTCTTCCTCCCTTGTACCTCCTATGATCCTCCTAACCAAACTCGATGAACCTCCGCTTTTTCTCTTATAAAGGATAAGAGCTTCATCGAGTTTGGTTAGGAGGCACAAGGGAGGAGCATAGGAGGAAGAACAGACCTAAAGCATAGAAAAATCCCCTTCTCTCAGCACTAAAGACTAATAGAAGGGGAGTAATATGGGATTTGCATAGGAATTACATAGGACTTGCTACGAAGGTGCAATAGGGCAAAGTCTACCTATGTAGGGAGATTTAGAGGGTTTAAATTCCCACACCGCCAAGGAATTCGCGAGGATTTTATGGAGGTGTGGGAAATGATATCAAAAGCTATTTATCTGAGACATAATAGTGAACTGGGCTATTATTAACCTTAACTCTAAGTTCATGGTCAGAGAACTTTATTACAAAACTTTCAGGTTGTGGTTCAGAATCTTCAATATAAAATATTAAACGATCATCTGAGGACCATGTATTTGGACCACCTCTTTGAAATGTAGCTTTTACTTCCTCCCAATTCTCATATGAGAAAATTCTATGTTTTAAGTCTTTATCTGGAAGAACAAGCGACAGGTCGTGAAACTCAGTATCTTTATATTGTCTCAAAATATCACATTTGTTTTTAACAGACATCTCTGTACCATCATAGACATCAATGTTTTCGATTGTTCCATTCAAGCCCTTCTCTGTATATAATGTAGGAGAACGCGTAAACATCAAATAATACGCATCTTTGTATTCTACGTCAAGATTTAGCATATACAATCGCTTACCAATTAATGCAGAATCTTCCAATGTAATTCGTTGTACATGAGCATCTGTTATTGTAAAGCTCTCATGATATTTATCGCAAGAGCAAAGCATACATACGACAGATATAATTGATAATATTTTTAATTTCATATTTTTAAAATACCATAAGGGAGAATACTCCAGATTGCCCACCAGTACGTGAGGTATATTCAGTAGAATTTCCCCATGACCAATAATTAACAAAACCGCCTTTCTTATCTTGACCAGCTCCTGTAATTTGGACAAAATGATTAGACGTCAATTTCGTGAAATTATTATGTTCATCAACTGCAACAAGCCCTATTACAAATGGACTTCTAGAACAAGCATCAGAAATTTCTTCATATGACAATTGTTTATTCCAAAAACGCCAACTACTAGTTATCGGGTTGTCTCCGATTAATGTAGGTTGTACGTTCAATATAGTTCTTGCAAAATGCAATATATGTTTAGGAGCAAAACCAGAGACAATACCACCAATTCCTGCGAAAGGATCATAACTATAGAGTAAATTTTCATAATTAACTATAGCTCCTTGCATAATAGCATCAACGGAACTAATGTTTTTACCTACTTTACTATGTAAATCTTCATATGTGCCCCCATACCATTGACCGGGAATTCCGTAAGGCTGGACGTCTGCGCCCTTTGAGGCACTGGCATCTGCGTATGGGGCACCGAACGGATAGTAGTTCGTCACCTGCTGTACAACGCCCTTTGCATCCACCACCTCACGATTATTCCCGAGGTGATAGTTGTTTGTGGTTGAATGCAATGAAACAAAAATCATCTGCATTGTTTGATTAGCCCTGTATGTTCGGATATTGCTCATATCGAGGGCAAAAATACTAAAAGTTTTTCAAATCAGGCAACTTCTTCAAACAAAAAAGTTTCAACTATACAAATTTCCCCTTAAACTATGCCCATTTGCTTTCCCACTAAAAAATCTTCCTACTGCAAAAATGGTCGCAATTGCGACTAAATTTGCAGTGGTAAATAAAAACTTGCTTTAGCCTGATTAGCCTTGCGGAAAAAATTGTACATTGTACATGGTCAATGGTACATGATATGGTGTGTAAAAAAAATGTTTGACTATTTGACCATTTGACCTAAAAGCCTTGCATTTGAATATTTATCTTTAGTTTTCTCTTCATTTTTCTATATCCCTCAAAAGGGAGCCCTAAATCAGGGCGTCCTCAATGGGGTTGCGATTTGCTACCCCCTTCGTATATAGGGGAATGAATATCAGGAATCAGCAGATAAGCGCCCTATAGGGGCAATGAGCTACTAGCCCAGGGTAACACCCTGGGGGAATTTTTTGGGGGGATCTAACGCCCTGTAAGGGCAAAAGCTCTAAAATGAATCAATTCTTTTGCCCTTACAGGGCGAAATTACCCACTACCATGTACCTAGGGTGATGCCCTAGGCTGTTAGCTTGTTAGCCTTGCAGGCTGCCTGTCGTGTAAATGCAGATAATCATTTATAGGGGTATCGATAGTAACGCCCCCCTCCCAGAAATAGCCCATTTCTAATTCCTGCTTAAATCCGTTAGTAATGCAAGCAACAGCCATAACCACCACCCTGATTTAGGGGAGTGGTTTGATGGGGTGGCGAATCACCACCCCCTTGCTCTTAACTACGCAAAACCTGATACCTGAATCAGGTATGTGGTTTGATGATGTCATGTTTCCCGACACCATCTCTTCATGGCTTGTCTGATAAATATAGCTAGCATCGCGATTCGCGATGGTGTCTTATCTGCTTTCCCGATAACATCAAAGGATGTCACGTTTCGTTACCCCCTTTAGTCCTGCTATGCCTAAGTAGTATTACTCAAGTTATGCAAGTTCTGAATTGCCTGGAAGGCAGCACTATGAGTAACCGAGGCGCATACTAGACTAAGGAGAGGATGCCCTCGGATAGAGAACTACCACTATCCCTACTAGCCTGGAAGGCTGTACCTGATTGACTTTCACGCATGACTTCTTGCGATGTACTGCCCTCCAGACAGATAAAGGATTGGAGGCTTACTCCCCGCACATCCTCGTTTCACTCGTATGTACAGGGTTACTCATAGTGCTGTCTTCCAGACAGTTTGAATATGTGAATCTTTGGCAATCAGATAGTTATATGTAAGACACAGAAGTCTGGCATGGTCAAATGGTCTAATAGTCAAACAATTTTCACACACACCCTTCGGCTTTCTTGCTTTTTAGCCAACTATATATAATATAATAATTAATTATTATATTATATATAGTTGAAGTTGAAGAGCGATTTTCTGGGGGTGTCTATTAAAAACGTTTGACCATTTGACCATTTGACCATTATTCACCAAGTCCATTTCTGTAAAATTCTCACTCTCAAAGACTTAGCCCGTATTTAATATTCTTTAACTAAAAAATCTGAAAGTTGGAATGTTTGACTGGGGAATAAGTAGTAACTTTGCACTTGTCAAACCGAAGGACGTGCACCAGCCTTTGGGCTGACAAGCACTTTTGACTGCGTGCGAGGTGCAAAGCACGTTGTCACTCGGGATTTGGGTGATAGGTGTTGGATGTTGGGTGATGGCGGTCACCAGAAAAAAGTGAAGAACGAAGAGTGAAGAATACCATTCGGCGCACGGCCATCGCCAATGGTTTCAACTCTAACCTCTTAACTCTAACCTCGACACAGGTCCGCTTCTCCTTCGCTTCAAGTCCGTTGCAAGTCCCATTCCAGAATGGGCGATAGGATGGGGGGAAAGATTTAAGAGATTAATCTCTAATGCGGAGCATTTAGGTCAAATGGTCTAATAGTCAAACATTTTTTACACACACCCTAATACATAGAGAGTAGAGATAATCAAGAAATATACATTATAATAGGCGGTTGTAGTTAACAAAAGTTAATTAACAAAAAAAAAGAAAACGTTTGCATTTTATTTTTGTTTTGTATTTGTTACCTTTGCACATGAATAAAAAAGACGAATTAACTCTGCATTGCAATTTGACGAAAAAAGATAAATTTTCTTATTTCATTTTTTGCTTTGTGGGATATGACACTCAAGTTATTAGGATGAGTTCTCAGAAAACTTATCTATTCGAATTTGTGCGCATCGAGGAAATGTTTTTTGACAATATAATTCCTAAACGAATACATAATTTTGATAACTGAAACAAACAAATGACAGCTTTACAAATTATAAATTTATTATGAAGAAGGTATATTATATCCTTTTTGCAGCCATTGGACTCGCTTCATGTTCAAATGAAGATGTTTTTGAGGCTCCAGAAAGTGTAAACAACAACGCTGTAGAGGAACTTAATCCTAACAGACGTACTTATGCAGAGGCATTAGAGATTGCTCAGAACTCTATCACAATGCTTCAGGATAGCGCAGCAATAACTCGTGGAGAAGCTGCTGACAGATCATTGAATCTTGTTAATGGTGTTAAGGCTGTTTGTCAGCCTGTAACTCGTGCCAATGGCACTTCAAACGACACTGTTCTCTATGTATTCAACTTCAATGATGATAAGGGATTTGCTTTAGTGTCAGCCAATCGTGCTACTGAAGGCCTTCTCGCTGTTATCGAAGAAGGAAACTACGATCCAAGCGTAGAAGCAGGCAATCCATTTATTGAGCAGTGTATGCAGAATTTGAAGGATTACGCAACCAACATGGTAGAAACTGAAACTGCAAATTCAGAAGTTGTAACGCGTGCGAATTATGGCGAACACAGAACCCTAAGAAACAAGCGATCATATGCTCCAAAACTTACTGTAGAATGGAATCAGGCAAAGAATAGTGTTACTGGCTATGACTGCCCAAACAAAATTGCGGGATCTGGTTCTGTAGCAATGATGCAAGTAATGTCGTATTATGAATATCCAAAGAGTATTACTACATCATATGCGAACTCTGCATACCCTATTACGCCAAACTGGTATTACTTCAAGACAAAATTTAAGAATTCTGCAACTCTTTCTCCAAACAAAAACGACTATTATCAAGCAGAATTCAGCAAGCTTTTCCGTGAGATGGGACATAGGGCAAAAGCTTCGTATGGTAGTAATATGACAACAACACAGATTGCCAATGTAAGAACTGCAATGTCAGGAATGGGGTATAAGGTTGGCAATTTGCTATCCTATCAGTCTTCAAGTCATCCAAATGCACAACAAGTAGGTTATTACCTTGGTAGAGGTATGCTTATCATTATGGAAGGTCAGGATTCTAAGACCAAGAAATATCACACTTTTGTTATTGACGGAGGAGATTACGAAGAAGTGCAGGAACAGGTTTATTTTAACACATGGACTACCGTCTATTCAAGTGACGCATACTATCATCACATTAATTGGGGAGAAGGCGGCAAATATAACGGATACTATATTGGCAGCAGCTTCTGTCCAGGAGACCAACGTTACGGATCTAACAATGGTACAGGAACTCCAACAATAAGCACTTCTAACAACTTCAATACTAATATGAAGTATTTCACAGTATCTCGCTAATAAACTAACAAAATAAAACTATTTTAATAAAAACGCAGTCATTTGTAACAGTTCTCAAATTATAAAAGAGAGCTGCCGCCCACACTTCCAATATGATTTGTTATGGAAGTGTGGGCTTTTTTATTTCTTATTGTCATTTGTTTTTTGATTGTCGTATTCTTCGAGATTCTTCTTCACACGATTGCGACGACGTTCGCTCTTGGGCTTGTAGCCAATAAACTTGTAGAGAGAGGTCATGGGGATTATCACTCCTCTATTATTATAGGCATCTTTAAGGTCGTATTCGAGAAGAATGTTGTCGGGAAGGTCGAACTTCTTCTTGTTCTTTATATTGGCGCTATCGCCTATCACAACCACTTCTTGGAGTCGTTCTATAAGGCATTTCATGCGGATGACGGAAGGGATGCTGTCGGCATTTATCTCTATTGACTTATAGGTCTTGCAGGTGAGCAGAATCTTGCCTGACACCTTTGGCACCATGGCTATTCCGACAAGGGTGGTATAGGCAAGGGTGTCGCCATTCTGGGTGAAGGCGGCATACGGTACGGGTTCGCGAGTGTCGGTATCAATCACGCTAATCATCTGCTGCGCCCGTATAGGCGTAACAGTAAGAAGAAATATGATTATGAGTACGGGATTTCTCATTTTTATACAGATAAAAGATTCAGCTTTTCGCCTTTTGAACTTAAACTGCTAATTCTTGCCGTATGCTTCAAGATTCCTTTTCACACGATTTCGTCGCTGCTCGCTTTTGGGTTTATAGCCGAAGAGTCGGATAATAGCATCTATGCCAATGCCAGCACCTCCTTCGCCAAGCCAGTCTCTTGGTTTTCGGGCTTTGAACTGATCATTATAATCCCATTTCTCTGGTTTATGTTTTACCTTGTCTTTATCGCCAATAACCGTTATCTCATCCAGCTGTTCTAATTCACTTTTAAGATGTATGACACCGGGTATGCTGTCGGAATTGAATGTAACGCTCTTATAGTCATGACATACAATTTTGATTTTTCCACTTACCTTTGGCAGTATGGCTATACCTTCGGGCGAGGTGTAGGCAAGGGTGTCGCCATCATGAATGAAGTAAGCACGCCAAATGGGGTTGCGAGTGTCCTGGTCGATAACACTTATCATCTGTTGGGCACGGATGCTGGTGGTGATGAAAATGAGTTGTAAGATAATGATGATTCTCATATCATGTTACTTGTCATTTGGCTGTGGGGCGGGTTCAGCTTTGTCGAAGGCTTCAAGATTCTTCTTCACACGTTCTCGGCGTCTCTCGCTTGCAGGCCTATAGCCAAAGATTCGGAAGATAGCACCGAGGTCGCCTCCTGCACCCGCATATTTCCCTTGGATTCTATCATAACCGCTTTTATCAGTAAATTTGTCTCGGAGACCCATTTTTCCGAAGACGAACACCTCGTCAAGCTTCTTTATCTCGCTCTTTAGGCGGATAACAGGAGGTATGCTGTCGGCAATGAATATCATGGACCTATAGTCATACGCCGTAACGGTTACAATGCCGGAGCGCTTCGGAACCATAGCTATGCCCTGAGGAGAGGTATAGGCTATGGTATCGCCATCCAGTATGAAGAGGGCATTCCCAATAGGGTCATGCGTGTCATCATCAATGACACTTATCATCTGCTGCGCCCGAAGATGGAGGGCGAAGGAGGTAAGGATAAGCAGAATGAGTATCTGTTTCATGCTTGTGAGTTTTGTCTAAAGTCGAAAGTCAACAGTCAAAGGTCTTTTCGCCATTTGCCATTTCTTATTTCGAGAGCAAAATTAAAATAATTCCTTGACCCTTGCAAGACGCGAGTATCATAAACAGCTATATTTATGCGTTTTTAACGCGAGTTTTAATATTGATTTACATGAATTTGCGGATATTAGAATTATGTTACATTTTTTAGTGAAGATATAGGAGATTTCATTAAACGCAAAGACACAAAGACGCAGAGAATTTATTTCTGAACACGGAAAACACAAAAGGAACGAAAGAAACAAATTAATTGATATAGCAACAAGTTGCTTTTTAACTGACACTTGCTTTGCTTGTTGAGCCTTAGCGAAAAATAATCACCAATCTTACCAATCTTCTCAATCTTTAAATTTTTATCAAGAATTTGAGAATTAGAGAAGGTTTAGCTCGACGGCCGAAGGGAAAGTCAAAATTGAATTAATGCGAAAAAGAGAATTTGCTACTTGCGTAGCATTGGGAATAGTCTTGATTGGTTGGAGCGTAAGCGACCTTTCTCAAATTCTTATAAATTCAAAGAAAAAAATTCTCTAATTCTCTAATTCTTGAAAAGAAAATTATTGGAATAAGATTGCACAGACAGGGAACCTACGGAGCTTGGTGAGCTATTGCGAACAATTATTGTCAGTTCAAGCACCGCAAGGTGCGTTTTGTTGTATAGAATGGGACAAAAACGAGAATCAGCCGGAGCAACGCCTTGCTCCGACTGATTGGTTTAAGTGGGTCTTTCCACTTTGTAGTAATAGTATTGACAGTATAAACTAAAATCGTAAATGTGTGGAAACTTAATCTTACATAACTAAACCTAAACTAAAATAGAATACATTTGCCTAAACTCATGAAACTTTTTGTACCTAATAACTTAAACCTGAATAAATCTATTCACCTTCTTTAATAGAAGCTAAACCTAATGCTATATATTGTTGTTTCTTATTTTACAAGAATTGAAGTGAGAACAGCACCTGCTACTGCACCTGCAATCACAGCACCTGTATTGTTATGGTGATGATGACGCTCTACAACTACTGGGCGCTCTACCACTACTGGACGCTCAACTACTACCGGACGCTCAACAACTACTGGTGCGTGATGATGATGATGACGATGGTGTGGAGCTACCACTACAGGAGCGTGGTGGTGATGATGATGACGATGGTGTGGTGCAACAGCTACAGGGGCGTGATGATGACGATCGTGATGACGCATCTCTATTCTGTCGTGATGACGATCATGATGGCGCTGTGCTGAAACTGTACCTGTGCAGATGAATACCATTACTGTAACGAGGGTGATAATATATCTTTTCATAATTGTATGTTTTAAATTTGTTGTCATCAGAACTATCTCTGATTTCTGTTGGCAAAAGTACTGCGAAAAATTGAATTTCCAAATTGTTTATCCCTATTCGGGAGGGGAATCTCCCTAAAGCATGAGAGGGGATTTCCCCAAGAACAACGTAAACCATTATATTTCAACAAAATAAGCATTATTTCCTTTCCTGTTTTTTTTATTATATTTATCAAGAATTTGAGAATTAGAGAAGTTTTAGCTCGACGGCCGAAGGGAAAGTCAAAATTGAATTAATGCGAAAGAGAGAATTTGCTACTTGCGTAGCATTGGGAATAGTCTTGATTGGCAGGAGCGTAAGCGACATTTCTCAAATTCTTCAAAATTCAAAAAAAGAAATTCTCTAATTCTCTAATTCTTGAAATTAAATTATATTAATCTTATTGTTTGCATCCCTACGGTTGTGATTCATTTCTTTTACCCTAAAATTCGCTTTGATGCGTACAATTATGTAAAAACAAGAGTTTTATTTGGATTTTTGTGAAAAATAATGTAATTTTGCGACAAAATACAAATTAGTTCATAGTACATAATTCATAGTCCATAGTTGATTCGCGTATCGCTAAGGCACACCATGATAACTATGAACTATGCATTATGAACTATGAACTAAAAAACTATGTTGCGAAGAATCAGAATTCTACTTGCCGTAATCTTCTTTGTTGGCATCACGTTGCTATTCCTTGATTTCTTAGGAACGGTACAGCCATGGCTCGGTTGGATGGCGAAGTTGCAGTTTCTGCCAAGTGTACTGGCTCTGAATGTCATCTCCATTATCGTGGTACTGGCACTCACCTTGCTTGTCGGAAGACTGTACTGCTCGGTCATCTGTCCGTTAGGTGTTATGCAGGACGTGTTTGCTTGGATAGGTAAACTGCCAATCTTCCATAAGAACAAGAAAACGAAGATGGCAAACAAATACTCGTACTCAAAGCCTAAGACATGGTTGCGCCTTAGTGCTTTAGGTGCTATGGTCGTTATGCTCCTGGCTGGCTTCAACGCTGGCTTCATGCTCATCGCGCCTTATAGTGCGTATGGCAGAATCGTATCTTCTGCACTTCAACCTATATATATAGGTATAAACAACATGCTTGCTACATGGGCAGAGAGTAATGACAGCTACGCTTTCTATCAAGTGGAGCAGCATAACAATCCTGTTGCGCTGTATGTTATAGCAGATGTTTCGGCACTTGTGTTGTTCATACTTGCTTTCAGAAACGGCCGTACATATTGCAATACCATCTGCCCTGTGGGTACTGTACTTGGCTATGTCAGCAAGTACTCATGGTTCAAGATTAGTGTAGATGAGAGCAAGTGCATAAAGTGCGGCTTGTGCGCAAAGAACTGTAAAGCAGCCTGTATCGACGTACAGAAGGGTGAGCCTGTGAAGATAGACTATACCCGTTGCGTGGATTGCGGTAATTGCGAGTTAGCTTGTGCGAAGAATGCGATCAGGCTTGGGCATGCAGCCCCTAACCCCAACCCTTCCCCCGCCCGGGGGCAGGGAGTAGATAGTACTTCTAATCAAACTGATAGCGAACAAAATGTAACCACTCCCCTCCCCCGAGCGGGGGAAGGGTTGGGGATAGGGGCTGAGGATGCCTCCATCTCCCGCCGCAGCTTCATCGGCATTCTTGGCTTGACTGCCGCTGCTGCCATAAATGCTCAGGAGAAGACAACGGATGGCGGTTTTGCGGCTATCGAGGATAAGCAGATTCCGAAGCGCAGAACTCCGCTGACACCTCCAGGCTCAATATCTGCCCGTAACTTACAGAGGAAGTGCACGAGTTGTCAGCTATGTATAAGCAACTGCCCTAATGGCGTGCTGCGACCAAATACATCTTTGGAAGGATTCATGCAGCCTGTTATGGAATACGAGAAGGGCTATTGCCGCCCAGAGTGTACACGATGCTCTCAAGTATGTCCTGCAGGTGCTATCCGTCCTATAACCGTTGAGGACAAGCCGGCAATTCAGATAGGTCATGCCGTGTGGGTGAAGAAGAACTGCATCCCACTCAGAGATGGCAAGACCTGCGGCAACTGCGCAAGCAAGTGTCCTGTAGGCGCTATCCAGATGGTGCCTCTCGACAAGTCTTACAAGTTGAACGAGGAAGGCAAATGGGTTGATGCAGAGGGTAGACCTATCAGGGAACGTGAAGTTCTGCGTATTCCTGTAGTTGATACCGAGATCTGCATCGGCTGTGGTGCTTGCGAGAACCTATGTCCTGCACGTCCATTCAGCGCTATCTATGTAGAAGGACATGAGGTGCATAAGGAAATCTAATCATCTACCATTTACCATGTACACTTGCTTCAGCTTGATGAGCTTCAGCGAATAATGTACAATTTATGGCAATCACGACTTTAGTATCTTGAATGTTGTACACGGTAAATAGAAAATGTAGAAATGATGAAATGAAAATTGTACATTGTAAATGGGAACTTGCTTTAGCTTGATGAGCTTCAGCGAATAAATTGTACATAAAGTTATGAAACATATAAATAGACGCGATTTTCTAAAGATTTCCGGTACGGCGGCTGCGGCTGTTGCTCTGGCATCTTGTAAAAATAATACAAATTCTGAGTTGGGCGATGTGGATCCTATGGGGCATCATACGGATCCTGTGCCTATGGGTAAGATGACATACCGCACCAATCCAAACAACAACGACCGCGTGAGTCTGTTGGGATATGGCTGGATGCGCTTGCCTATGCTTCCAGTTGAGCCTACTAAGGATCAGAGCAATCCGCCAGAGGAGCAGATTGATCAGGAGCAGGTCAATAGGCTATGTAAGTATGCCCTTGATCATGGCGTGAATTATTTTGATACCAGTCCTGCGTATGTGCGTGGTAAGAGTGAGGCTTCTCTCGGAACAGCCCTCAAGGCGAGTGGCTACGACCGTAAGAGCTATTACATAGCAACCAAACTCTCTAACTTCGCTCCAGAACAGCAGTCGCATGAGGCTGGTGTGAAGATGTTACAGAACTCGCTAAAGTATCTCCAGACCGACTATATCGACTATCTCCTGCTTCATGCACTTGGTGGCGGCGGATTGGAAACGTTCAAAAGGCGATACCTTGACAATGGTGTGCTCGACTACCTTGTAGAACAGCGCAAGAAGGGCGTTATCCGTCAGTTAGGCTTCTCATACCATGGCGATATGGAGTTCTATGACTATATGCTCTCGCTTCACGACAAGTATCATTGGGACTTCGTTCAGATTCAGATCAACTACGTGGATTGGAACAACTCTGACGGCAAGCATCTGTATGAGGAACTGGAGAAGCGTAACATACCAGGCATCGTGATGGAGCCACTTCTTGGCGGTCGTTTGTCAAAGGTACCTGACCACGTCGTAGCTCACCTGAAACAGCGTGAGCCTGATAATAGTGTGGCTTCATGGGCATTCCGCTATTGCGGTACTAAGCCAAACATCCTCACCGTACTTTCTGGCATGACATATATGGAGCACCTTGAGGATAATATACGCTCATTCGGTCCTCTGAAACCTCTTACTAAGGAAGAGGTGGATTGGCTTGAGGGCGAGACGGCTACTCTCATCAAGAGCTACCCTACCGTACCTTGTAACGACTGTAAATATTGTATGCCATGTCCTTACGGCGTAGATATCCCTGGCATCTTCGTTCACTATAACAAATGCGTGAACAAGGGTAATGTGCCAGAGAGCATGGAGGCAGAGAACTACGAGCAGGCTCGCAGAATCTATCTCGTAAGCTATGACCGCTCTGTCCCTAAGTTTCGTCAAGCCGACCATTGCATCGACTGCCGCCAATGTAATCCACATTGTCCGCAGAACATCGACATTCCAAGACAGCTCGCCCGCATCAACGAGTTTGTGGAGAAACTGAAACAGAATAAACTATAAAAGACCCACCCCCTTACCCCTCCCATAAAGGGAGGGGAGTAATTACAATTATTCATTTACGGGGGTGGATATAAAAAAATAATAATATAAAATCGCCCGATAATACCCTCAAACGAAAAAACTATATACTCCCCTCCCTTTATGGGAAGTCCGATGTTGATAACATCGGAGTATGTGTCAGGGGTTTGGGGGTGGGTCTCTTACTATGCACAACCTACTTTTCATTGGTGGTCTCGGCACCACCGAACTTATTATCATCGTACTTGTAGTCCTCCTTCTCTTTGGAGGCAAGAAGATTCCTGAACTCATGCACGGCATGGGTAAGGGCGTTCGCTCATTCAAAGATGGAATGAACGAGGTTAGTGATAACCTGAAGATGGAGGATAAAAAAGAAGAGGAAGAAGAAAAAAAATAAGAACAGCCCCTAACCCCGACCCTTTGGCTTTCCCCTTCGGGCCGCCGACCTCTTCGACGTTCCCCGCTCGGGGCAAGGGAGTGGTTACATTTTCTCGCTATGGGCTATTCCTTTAGCGACTTTTACTATCTTGCTCCCTTCCCCCGGGCGGGGGAAGGGTCGGGGATTGGGGCTTCTGTTAGTCTTGCCTATGACCTTCTGGGAACATCTCGAGGAACTGCGTGGCAGCATCTTGCGGTCGCTGGCAGTCGCTATGGTGTTTGCGTTGCTCGCCTTTGGTTTCAAGGACGAGCTGTTTTTCGTTGTGCTTGCCCCAAAGGATCCTACGGTACAGCTCATCAATACCGAACTGACTTCCCAGTTCATGATCCACATGATGATATCATTCTATGCCGGTATCATCGTGGCTGCACCATATATCATCTACGAGCTGTATAAGTTCATCTCCCCTGCCCTATACCAGCAAGAGAAACGCTATGCCGTGAGGATAGTGACGAGTGGCTATGTTATGTTCATGGCAGGAGTCGTGTTCAGCTATTTCGTGGTATTCCCATTCACATTCCGTTTCCTTGGTAACTATCAGGTATCGGCAGATGTGAAGAATATGATATCCCTATCATCATATATAGACACCTTCGTTATACTATCGCTAATGCTTGGCGTGGTGTTCGAGTTGCCTGTAGTGTCGTGGTTCCTTGGCAAGTTAGGACTACTCAACCGAGAACTGATGCACAAGTACCGCCGTCATGCCATTGTGTTTATCCTTATCGTGGCAGCATTCATCACCCCAACATCAGATGCCTTTACGCTAATGGTCGTATCGCTACCTATATACATATTATATGAGCTAAGCGCATACGTAGTACCAAAGAAAACGGCCTCTCCCCCCGCCCTCTCCCGTAGAGAGGGAGCCGGAGAGCCCAATCTCAATTAACACTTGCGAAGCTTGATGAGCTTTAGCGAATAATTAATAATTAATAATTAACATGCCTTTCGCGATTATACAATCGAACATCAGGTCACATACTCCGATGTTACTAACATCGGACTACCCGTTTGGGAAGGCTTGGTTAGGCTTATAATCAAAATGCCTTTTCGCCTTCCGGCTCCCTCTCTACGGGAGAGGGCGGGGGGAGAGGCCTTATTTTTTATTCTATGCTTACACTTGAAGAAATAAAAGATGGCATTCTTAATGATTTATCCCAAAGAATGACACAGAGCGGAATCATGTTCCGTATCTTTGGAAGGGCAAAGAGTATTCGCTCTCTTGAGCATAAGATGCAGATTAAGGGCGACAAATATCGTGCTGGAGACAAGATACAGGATATGATAGGTATCAGAATCGTACTGTATTTCTCTGAGGATGTGGAGGCTATGGAGATGTACCTTTGCAATGGCGGTCTTGTGGATCGTTCGGTTGACGATCTTGACGTCTCTACTTTCCGTCCGCAGAGGCTTAACCTTGTGAAGAAGATTCCAGAGAAATATGTGGAAGACTTCCGTGCAGCCTTGCCAAAGGAATATGCGCCTTATCTCGATGATACGCTTGAGATTCAGATTCGTACCGTGTTCTCTGAGGGCTGGCACGAGGTGGAGCACGATCTGCGATATAAGTGCAAGGAAGACTGGGAAGGCTATGACTCGTTCTCCCGACAGTTGAATGGCGTTATTGCCACTCTCGAAACCGCCCAATGGAGCATGGGTGCTATCTTCCATGAGATGGCTCAGAAGAACCTTGTAAATGGCAACTATCATGCCATGCTTCGTAACAAGCTGCTTCTCCGCTTTGCTGATGATGATTTGTCTGAGCCATTAAAGGCATATCTCGATGCACATGAGGATATTGCACGACAGTTGTACCAGACAGACCGTTTGGTGTTCCTCATGGCTCTTCTCAATCATGACACCCCAATCCCATTACTCTATGATAATGCCGTATTCCTTATTAACCGAATTGACATAATGGATGAAGGCATACAGGCTCTCGAAAGCGATGCTTTCCGCATGGCGTTTGAGAAGTTCATTACGCATTAATAAGTTAACGTGAGTTCGATGAATTGCCCTTAAGACAAACAGCAAGCTGTTTTTAACTGACAATAATTACCAATCTTACCAATCTTCAACCAATAAAATGGATATTTATGGAAAAAGATTGCGCAGATTGGTAATTATTGTCAGTTAAAGCACCAGAGGCGCGTTTATATTAAAACTGTACGCTGAAGCTCACCAAGCTGAAGCAAGTCATTTAGCCAAGCGCTGCGTTTATTTTCGTCGAACTCACGTTAAAGTTAATTCCTTTGGGGATTTCAATTATCTCAATACTCTACCTCCGCTTCCTATAGAATAATCCAAACGAATTAAGTTAATAAAATCTAAATCA
>CAMJKP010000044.1 GCA_946406435.1 uncultured Prevotellaceae bacterium
TATAAGTCTCTGATTGACGAATGCAAAGATACTCGTTTTTTATCTTAATTTCGTCTTTTTCAAGTTAAAGAAGGTTAAACGCGGGTTTTTATTCGTGTATCACAACAATTACTGTAATCCTTCAGCAAAATCAAACCTACAATAGCGTGTTCTTAATATTTTCGACATCTCCCTCAAGGCTGAATTTATAACAAAAAACAAAAAGGAAGTAACTGCGTAATAAATCCCAAGTACCTCCCATGTAAGTCCGTTGATCCTCCGCTCTTCCTCCGTACCAAAGTCGGTGCAAACTCGGTGCAAAGTCGGTGAGAGAGCGGAGGATCATCGAGTTTGGTACGGAGGAAGAGCGAAGGATGAGCGAACTATCAAGGGCGTTATTTTACTTCCAATTGGAATGGACTTGCAGGAAGTCCGTTCTTTCCCTTCATGTTATGCTTTTCTGGATTATCCTTCCAAGCAAAGCGGATGACTGGCTGAGAACTGATAGAAGTTGCGGGGGTAATGACAACGGTCTTGCCGTCAGTTGAAGCCTGAGCATTATGGAACTTTCCATCCTCGCCCTTGACCTCAAACTCCATAAGATTATCGCAAGGTTCGAGTGGCTGATCCATAGTTAGGATTATCTTACCACCATCCACGTGTGCCTCTACAGGCTCTGCGGAAAGCACATTCTTCTTCCCAAAGACGCTATTCTCAAGTCCGAGAACAATACGTTCTGTAAGTTCGCGCTTGCTCAAAGGATGAATATCCGAAGCCTCTCCAAGATCAATATTGACAGTAAGTGTAGAGTATGGATCATTATCGGTAAACTCACGCTGGAGTTCACGAACCTTTGCCCAAGAGCTGTTCTGAGGTTGGTCGCTTGGCTCCATGTGGTTGGCAAGCTGAACGATATTGAAAGGAAGGTCTGGACGATTCCAGAGTGTTCGCCAGTTTCCGGTAAGTTTCTTCAGAAGAACACCATAGTCATCTGGAGTACCTGTATTTGATTCTCCCTGATACCATACTATTCCAGAGCAGGCGTATGGTGCAAGTGGATGAAGCATACCGTCATAGAGCATAGAAGCCTGATTCTCAGTATCGAGCTTACCTCCAAGAGCCCCTTCGAGCATAACAGAACCACGCTTTGTAAGCCATTCATAAGAAATCTCGACAGGAGAGAGTGATTCATCATCAAACTCTATCTGGTGAGGCTTCTTTTTGTAGAAGAAAGCCATTCCACTCTTACAGATTACACGGACGGAAATCACGTTATCGCCTTCCTTGAGAAGTCCTGCAGGAATCTTGTAACGACGAGGAGGATACTGATAATAGGTAGTACCGATATGCTGGCCGTTGAGATATGTGTAATCCATATCGTGAAGAGTTCCCATGTGGAGAGTTGCAGGCTTTCCGGCATGAGCAGCATCAATTTTGATATGCTGACGAAGCCAGAAAGAGCCAAGGGTAGAAGGACGAGAGCCCTCAACTGGTGTCATAGCCCATTCGCGATTATTATACTGGTTTACCTTCTTCCATGAAGAATCGTCATAATCCGCCTTTGAGAATACGTTAAGGCCTGGGTCGGTCTCATCCAATACCTTTGTCCAAAGGTTGCTTGCAATAGCATTAGCCTTTGACTGAGCTGCTATATAGTCCTTATCTGTATAGAGAAGGTACTTTGAATAATAGGTGTTGGGTGTTGGATGTTGAGCGTTAGGTTTGAGAGAGTCTATATCAATCCAAGACTGGATAGGACTTCCACCCTTACTGCTCTGGATTATACCCTGTGGGATGCCTGTACGCTTGAGCATCAACTGTCCGAGGAAATAGCCGACAGCAGAGAACTTCCAGCAATTCTCCTTATTGACATGTTTCCATGAGGTTGGAAGAACATCTGTCTTACGCTCAACAGAAAAGTCAGTCTGTACCTGGAAAACATGAATCTGGTCACTTGTATAGGCATCAAGATCTTTCTTATAGCGAGGGTATATACGCTCAATATTTGTATCGATATTTGATTGTCCTGACACAATCCAAACATCACCCACAAGAACGTCTGTGAGGGTGATATCGTTAATCTTCATTTCAAAAGGACCTCCATGCTTCTGCTTTGGGAGGTCTATGCGCCATTTGCCATCAGCCCCCGCAGTTGTGGTATAGGTTTTTCCACGGAATGTAATCCTCACAGCCTCATTTGCATCGGCTGTTCCCCAGATAGGGACAATCTGGTTACGCTGAAGTACCATTCCTGACTGGAATAGCTGTGGAAGTTTTACTGCGGCATTGACAATTCCCATAGGGAGAAATGCAAGCAGGAATAGAAGTTTTTTCATCATTCGTTATTAATTAGTACTATAATCATTTAAACGCAAATAGGCTTGTATTTATTGCGCCTGGAGGCTAAAGTGTAAAGTTTAAAGTGTAAAGAGTAATGTAGATAGTAAAAAATGAGACTAAATCTTATCGCTCCATACTATCTACATTACTCTTTACACTTTACTCTTTAAACCTCTTACCTCAACGGCAGATACCAGTTCCTCTTATCCATTAGCTTTGCACGAAGACCTTCATCCATCATGCCGTTACGCTTTGCAATAGCATCAGCGAGATAGGCAGGATCGTTTCTTCTAAGGGCTATACGCATAAGGTCATAGAAACGCTTTCCCTCGTATGCAAATTCAAGAGCACACTCATCAATAATCATCTGCTCTACAAGAGGAATCTGATACTGAACGGTATCCTCATAAGATGCAAGTTTATTCTTTGGCTGTGGAACACAGTAGTTGTTATCACATTCCACATCACCACATCCACGTGAATGAACTCCCTTGGTACGGGCATCTGTAAATATCTCATCGTCAAAGTTAAGGAGTGAACCAGCCTTTTCACGCTCCTTTTCAGAAACGTATCTTTCGATGTTCTGATTACGAAGACCATACTTCAATACACAGAAAGCAGACTCTGGCAAGCCAAGACGGTTAAGAGCCTCTGCATACATAAGATAAACCTGCTGTATGCGATACATAGGAATCACCTCTGGATTTATCTTATATGCCAAAGCATAATCTGATCCATAAATGCTTGTTTCAGAAGTACTTTTTTTTGTCTGATAGTAAGACGATGAAAGGCGAAGGTCACCTGCACAGAGATCTCTTACAAGACCAGTCTTTGGAGCATAGACTGTATCCTTTTCTGTCATGGAGATCTCTGTGTAGAGAGTGTAGTTCTGTGCTTTTGACAACTGTTTGTAAGCTTCTGAAGGAGCTGCCTGATAATAGTATCTGTTAATAGCTGTTGAGCCAAACACGTTCTGGACATCAGACTTGATACCATCAAACTCCGTTTCCTCCATAGGGATGTAGCTTATAAGCTCTTTTCCACTTGGAAAACTAACTGAAGAAGAATAACCATCAATCCTATTAGCCGAAGAAAAATCATTATTAGTCACAGACCATCTACATCCACCACCAGAATATGAATATACAGGCTTGTCCTTGAATGTAAGATACTCATAAAGATAATTAGCTGCCTGCTGATAGTCACCTGCCCAGAGACATAGCTCGCCAAGAAGTACTCTTACAGGAATAAAGAACTTCTCTGTTGTCCGCCCGTTAATATTTCCATATTGTGGAAGATATGTATTAACGTATGGCTTGATATCCTCAATGAAGAAACTACAGATAGCATTGATGTCAGAGTATGGCTTGTTCATCTCGTTTCTTGCCTCTTCTTCTGTGAGAACTGGCTTGAGAACGAGAGGCACCTCTCCGTAATTCTTCACCAACTGAAGGTAAGTCCATGCACGGAATGCCTTGATTGCAGCAAAGTCCCTCTCGAATACCTGAATGCCCAACTTACGGAGAGCAGTATCAGCATTCTCGATGAAGTAGTTACAGTTATTTATGATAGCGTAGTAATCGCTAATCTTGTTATAGGCATTATCCGTATTTGCCTGGAAAGATGCTATCTGCTGAAGGTCGGTAGATGCGTATTCGGTAGTGATGAACTGGTCACTACGAACATCCCCAAGGATGACGGTTCTGTCGGCTATTTTCTGTATGCCACGAACTATACCCATCACGCTATAAAGCGTATCTGTCGTTGAGTTCAGCTTATTATCCTCAGCAAACTCTATCATGTCGCTCTTCGTGTCGAGCATGTCAGAGCAAGAAGTAAAGGCCATTAAAGCCAAGAGAAGGGCGACCCCTTTCTGCCCTACAGGCATCTTTCCCCATGAAGGGGCAAGAAGCTGGCGCAGTACAGGCCATTCGGTTATATATTTTAATAGTTTATTCATTTTCAATATTAATTATACATTATTTTTTTATTAGTCCCCATCGCCTTCCTCTCCCTTCCCCCTCCACGGGGGAAGGGTCGGGGTTAGGGGTCGTAGGCCGTCTTTACAAATTAATCTTCACTCCCATCGCGAAGCTTCTGCCTGTACCAAGGAGACCGCAGTCGATACCCTGATAGAGAATGTTGCTCGACATTGAGCAGTCAGGATTTGAACCGAGGTAGTGTGTGAGGGTGAAGAGATTGTATGCTGCGCCCCAAACCGTGATTCCCTGAATATATGTATTGCTGATAGGGAGTGAATAGTTTATTGTAACGTTACTCAGACGGAGATATGAACCATCCTCTATCCATCGGTCGGAGAAACGGGCATTACCCTGCACATCCCGATAGCTGATACGTGGAATGTCAGTCACCTGACCCTCCGTTGTCCAGCGACGGTTCATTGCCGTTGTCTGGTTGTAGAAATACATTCCACTCTCCAGAATACTACGCTCGTAGTTGTAGATATCGTTGCCTAATGAGTAGGTGAAGGCTGCATCGAGAGTCCATTTCTTCCAGTTCAGACGTGTGTAGATGTTACCGTAGATATCCGGATTCGGATCACCTATAACCACACGGTCGTTCTCGTCGATGATACCGTCCTGACATACGTCAGCGAACTTCATATCACCTGCCTCGAAAGCAATCCTCTTGCCTGTCTTATCCACATAGGCTAGGTTCGCTGCCTGTGCCTGTGCTGCCGTTGCAAAAACGCCGTCGGTCTTGTAGCCATAGAACAAACCTACTGGGTTGCCTACCGATGTGATGACCGTACCGTTGCACACATCCGTCAGGATGCTCTTGTTGTCTGTGCCTATCTCCGTCACCTTGTTCTTGTAGTGCCCCACACTTGCACCTACTTCCCAATGCCAGTCCCTTGTGTTGAGCACTCGGTATGACATATCGATGTTATAGCCATGGTTCTGAAGCTTACCGCCGTTGATGTAGTTAGCGTCAAGACCGCTCGTCCATGCCATCTGGCGAAGTGTGATGAGTCCCGACGTCCAGCCGGTGAACCAGTTGAAGTCCACGTGCATACGGTTGTCGATGAAGCTACCCTCAAAGCCTAAGTTCACGCGACGTGTTGTCTCCCATTTCAGTTGGCTGTTACCCACATTACCCAGCGTAATGCTGTTCACGTTCTCCTTGAGCATCTTCCTTGCCACGAAGTAGGTACGTGAGGCTGTATAGTCAATATCATCGTTACCCGTGATGTCGAAACCGCCGTTCACTCGCAGATAGTCGATACCTCCTACCCCTGCAAACCATTTCTCGTTAGTGAGAACGTATGATGCCTGTATGCTTGGGAATACGCCCCATACCGCGCCCAGAGCCTTCAGTCCCACAGCATCCTTACCGAAGCGTGAAGATGCCATTGCCGAGAGTCCTGCGGTTACATAGAGCTTCTGAGCATAGTTATAGTCGGCTACGAGATAGTTTGTCACATCCACGAACTTGTCATCAGCACCGTCTGTTGTCTTATATGCAAGACCTGTTGACATATTTGGCGTCTTGTCATTACCTGTGTTATATCCCTTCTGGAAATTATACCTGTAACTGTTATTTATATAACGAACGCCTGCGGTTAATTCTAAAGAATGGGGGTTAGAGCCTCCCTTCCCCATCACGGGGGAAGGGTCGGGGTTAGGGGTTATTATTTTCCACCTTACCTTCGTATCACTCTGAATCGCATTCTGACGTGCAGTCATTGACTGACGTATATTATGTGCGATATTCCAACTGTTATCAGCCGACAGATTTGGCATGGCAAAGTCAGGTACACCGGATATTGGAAGATAATAGTCCTCGTTAGTGTTCACAAGCGAGAAGTTGAAAGCCTCCTCCACACTCAGGTTCTTGTTAATCTTATATCTCGGATTAACAGAGAAGGAGACAAGGCGATTGCCGAAGCTGTTACGGTTGTCACCCTCACCGTATGCAAGTATTGCAGTCGGATTGGCAATGGTGATATCATCATAGATATACTGATAAGAAGATGACAACTCACTCGCTACGTAGTCATCAGCCTCCGCAAGATATGAACTCCTGTTGCCCTTAATGTCAATAGCGTAAGGCGACAGGAACGGAGCCTTGACAAGGGCGAGGAAGCTCGGGCTGGTGGCAATTGGTTGTTGGGTGTTGGGTGTTGGCGTTTTGTTGTCGAAGAGACTCCTATCCACATCACTGAATGACACGTCGAACCTCACGTTAAGGTCGTTCACCACCTCGATATCGGTGTTAATGCGGAGGTCGAAACGTGAAAAGTCGCTTGCCTTCAAAGTCTCATCAGCCAGACTGTAGCCCACGCTCACGTTATAGCTTGCCACGTTGTCACCGCCCTGCACGTTGATACCGTAGGCCTGAGTGAACGCATCGCGATACACCTCCTTCTTCCAGTCCGTTTCGTTGTGATACTGGTTATAGTAGTAATAGTCAGGGTCGGTGTTCAGGAACTTCATACCCCCTACATTCGTAGTCAGACCAGTAAGCAGCTCCGAGGCGTAGGTGCGATAGTCCGTTGCCCCCATCATCTGCGGGGTTCGAGGCTGCAACTGGAACTTACCGCCAATGGTGACGTCGATCTTCGTAGCCATACTCCTGCAACGCTTTGTAGTAATGAGGATAACACCGTTAGCACCCTTGGCACCATAGATAGCAGTACCGTTGCGCAGCACCTCCACCCTGTCAATATCATTCACGTTGACGTTGGCGAGGATGTTATTGAAATAACCGTCATGAATCATAGAGCGGTCATACTGCATATCCATCACCACACCGTCGACGACCACCAACGGCTGGGCATTGCGCGACAGGGAGTTGATGCCATTGACAAGCATCACGCTACCACCGCCCGTCACCCCACTGCGGTTCACCGTCCTCACGCTGCCGTTAAGACGCTGCTGAATGAACGGTTCAATACTCATCTCAGCATTATTATCGAAACCGCTTGCTGCCGTAACTCCTCCCCTCGGGGAGCACGCAAAGGAACTGAACACATCGCTGTACAGCCTCGCATCCACGTTCCCCAGGTCATCGCCAATAGCCACCTGCTGAGGAAGAGAGCCCTCCACATGCATATAGAGACTGCCCACATGGTCAGGAACACTGATAAAATACTTACCATCCCTGTCTGTGATGGCAGTATACATGCTATTCCCGTATGCCTCTATACTAACGCCCTGCAATGGCGCACCAGTAGCAGCATCAGTCACCTTACCTTTTATGTCCTTGGAAAAGGATGTAAAAGGGAGAAGAGAAAAGACTAAAAGAAGGACTCCTTTCTGCCTTGCGGGCATCCTTCCCCGTGAAGGGGCAGGAAGCTGGCGCAGTACAGACCTTTCACTTATTTTTTTAGATAGTATATTCATTATTCATTTAATTTCTTAATTTCTGAATCTAATAATTTCTTAATTAGAACCCGTTACCTTTCACCTCCCTTCCCCCCTCCACGGGGAAAGGGTCGGGGTTATGGGTCACTCTTCTTTCGACCTTTCAAGAATAATAGCATCAAGATAGAGATTACGATCATACCTTGAATTCTCGTTAGGACGGATGTTACAATTCAGTATTATTGCAGCCTTCGCATCATTCTGCCCATAGCTGCAAGCTGGGAACTTGAAAGTTGCGACCTTTATTGTATCTATAGCGTTTGGATTACTATTAAATGGAGCACCATCGTTACATAGATATTGCTTTACATTACCTTCTTCATCAAGATGGTTGATGGCTACAGTAAAACGGCATGGACGCTTGTTCTCACCACCAGCAATTGACTTTGGGAGTACCACCACCTTAATGTCATACTTACCTGAAGTGACATCTCGGTAAGGAACAGATATAATATCAGCTATCGCATACGTAACAGACCAGTTGCTATTACCACCCGATGGCTTGATGTGCATATAGCCACCCCTTGACACACTGTCATTGAGTACCTTTTGCATGTTTACCGTACAAGCATTATAGTCAGTCAACAAGCCTGTTGACTCACCTTCAATCTCGATTTTCCTCTGATAGGTCTTAGCAGGATCGAACACCCATTCATCAGTAGCATAGATTGTACCATTGCTACAACTGATTTTCTCCTTTGCCTTGCCGAAGATTCCATCAGTGCTGAATGGTTTGTAATAGACGCTATACTGAGGATATGCAATGTTATAATAGCTTGAGCGAACGCTATCATTAATACTTGCCTGAGTAGTCTGGCTGAAGACCGCATCCTCCATAAGAGCACGATAGGCATAATAACGTTGGAGAGAGTCGGCATTTGGATTATTCTTTGGGAATACGAAGCAATCCATTGCTGCCTTAAACGCCTTGTTCCAACCTTCTTCTGTAGGAACAGAAACATGATAAGTAGAGTCTTCCCTATCTATCATACCGATGGCATTTACGAGTTTGTTACGCTCATAGACAACAGAGTCAACATATACCTTCTTACCATCTACAAGACCGCTGCTGACACTTGCATCCTCATCAAAGACATCCTCATTGTATGAAGCGAGGAATTCACCATGCGACTTAAACTGTGGAAGAGATACTAATGTCTCATAAATCGTCTTCTTATATGGCAACTGACTATTCATAACGTGCATAATGCCATTCTTGCTATGGATATTCCACTCCTTGAAACTTACATTATTAACTGTATTGTCAGTAAATGTAACGTTCTTTGAGTTAAGAAGATGGAATTTCTTATCTGTTCCATCTGCAGAAACAAGATTCTGTGCAAGATGATTCATAATAAAGAATCGCTCAACTGCAGAGTCACCCTTAGCGGTGGTAACAAGCGAGAGGAGAGAATCTTTATTGAATGTACCGTTAACTGGTGCAAAGAGTGTGAATGAACGTCCACCCTTCAGTACATCTGCATAGCTAACAGATGTCTTTTTATGCTGACGGAATACCATTGTATTTTCAAGAACCTGAGCGAAATCACTCAAGTCATCACGCTGCTTGATAGCATCCCATAGGGTGAGGTCAGAACTATTGGCAGCCTCATTCTCATAATGGTCGTCCCAATCGGTACAAGAGGTGAGAAGGAGCCCTCCTCCCCCGAGGGGGAGTATTATTGATAGTAATGCCATCAATGGACTCTTTATATATTTCTTAATATTCCTATTCATTATCAATTATTCATTATTAATTAGAATTAGTGTCTGTTTTCTCCATCCGGACTTGCATATACATCCTTTGGACAAAGTTCGATATAGTCGAATGACCATTCCTTATCACCCTTTGATACCTGACGGAATCTCAGCCAGTATTCCTTGCCCTCATCAAGTTTCTGAGTAGCGAGAATACGACGAAGGTGCTCTGGTGAATCTTGACGGAAGCTATTCAAACCAGGCTTACGATAAGAATCCATACCTCTCATATAACCGAGGTTGTGCAATGTCTTATCCATAGCAGTGTTATGCTCTTCATCATCAGTATCTGAAATATCACCTACGATTTCCTGAAGATTCCATGTGCCATATGTTAGGTCAACAGGAATACCGCATGGCTCATTGTTAAGATATACCTGAACCACACCACGCTCATCACCAGCAACGTAACCCATACGGATTTCGTATGTTCCTGATGGTACAGGAGGCAACTTGAACTGTACGTCATACTGTCCCTTGATACAGATTGCATTGCCAAGATATGAAGACCATGAAAGCTCGGCTGGGTGAACAGCAACGAATGTATCATCAGAAATCTTCCATCCCTTGATATAACCCTGCTTGAGAGCATACAGACGATCGTTGAGAGCACCAGCTTCATCATTGAAACGACAGCCCTGATTCATGAAATCAGCACTAAGTGTAGTCGCATCAATACGCATTCGACAACTGAGAACCTCATCGCGTACCTTGGTAGAATACTCAAGGATATCATCAAGATAGAGGTATGTACCATTAATAGCCTGTTGCTCTGATTTACCTGACTCGGAAGCAGTAAGCACCTTTACGCCTTTGACAGAGTATTTGTTACCTACACCTTTGCGGTTAGCATATAGACCAGCAGAGCTACCTGTACCTGCACGGCAGAAACGAAGCATAGTACCAGGACACATTGTCTCCCAGAAATCCTCGGCATCAGCGAGTGATGTTACCGTGCACTCAGTAAGGAAACGGCCAGAAGGTGCCCAGTCGCTATAGTTACCTATACGATCCATAAGGTGGTAGCTAACAAAGCGGTTGAGTGGATTCTTGCGATTTGTAGGGTCGTTATCATATTTTCCTGCATCCTCCGGATAGGTAGCATCATACACCTTTTTTGCATACGCAACAAGGTCATCAAAGGTATTGATACCCTTCTTTGCATATACAGAGTTAGGCTCTACGAATGCGGTATATTTGAAATATCTCTTACGTGGATATGTCACAATATTATCACGACCACCAAATCTGACTTTTGCGATTTCCCCATTGATGGAATCCTCTGAAACAGAGTATTTCTCATCAATATATTTATTGAGAGAGTCACTCATGTGAGTATATTTGAGTGCCTCAACAAAGAGAGAGATAGAAGCATCTTCAGCCATAAGGTCAGGAAGGTAGTTACTACTTGGAGTAATAACACGATCAATGATGTGAACAACGCCATTGGTTGCAGAGTCGTTCTTCTCTATGAGCTGTGAACGTTTGTTCACAAACATACGAAGCTGGTTGTTGTTCTCTACATCGCTGTCGCAGGTCATAACAAGATATCGGTCGTCCATATTCATTGTAGGAAGAGCACCATCACTGACATCAGTGGTGAAGTAAGCACCTTCCTTAATAATATGTGTACGGGCTATTGTATCGCAACGTGCAGCATCCTCAAGCAGTGCATCAAGGGACGAATAGTTATTGTTTGCCATAAATTCCTTGATTGCATCGTTGGTTGGCACGAAAACAGTATAGTTGCCATAGACAGAGAGAAGGGAGTAATAGTTAGCCTTCTCAAGAATAGCTTGGAACATACTGCATCTTTCCGCGTCATCTCCGATAATCTCAGCTGCCGTGCGCTTTGTAGCAGAATAGAATGTTCCTTGCGCGTTATCCAAGTCGTCATTGTCAACGCAGGAAACAAAGCCCCCCCAGCCCCCGAGGGGGAGTATTATTGATAGTAATGCTATCAATGGGCTCTTTGTATATTTTTTTATATTCCTAATCATTTTCTATTATCAATTACTAATTATGATTCCGTCAGCTTTCCCTTTCCTCCCTTCGGGGAGGTCGGGAGAGGGTCCTACTTCATAAAGTCCTCCGTGTCACTATAAGCTGAGTTTTGCCTGAGCTGATTATTTCTCTTCAGTTCATCTCTGTTGTAAGGCCAGAAGATGGCATTGATATCTGCAAACTGAATCTTGATAGCTACGGCATTTTCCTTCTGCTTCTGTGTTGCCTCATTAGCGAGATAGTGTGTGTTATTGTCACGCAATGACTTTCTCACAAGGTCGAACCAACGCTTTCCTTCAAACATAAACTCCCTTTTACGCTCTGAGAAAAGAAGTTTTTCCATCTCTTCCCTGTTTGAACTATATGTAGCGAAATTAAGAGAATCGCTCTTCACACTCTCTGCATAGTTGCGAGCACGCTTGTTGACTGCATTGATAAGCGAGAATGCTGTCTGGAAGTCTGCATTATCCTTCATAATACAAGCTTCAGCCTTTATAAGCATTACATCAGAAAGACGATAGAAAATCCAGTTGGAATTGTTTCTACTGCGTATAGAAGGTGAAAGCCTGAGGCTCTTCATATCTGTGACATTATCATTCTCAAGAGATACCCCAGAGCAACCATACTTCATGATAAAGAAGCGACCACCATCCTCTGAGATGTTCTCATAGACACGACAGTCATTCTTGGCGAAATAAGGATTGGTTCCTGATGTTACATTTTGGATGTAATCCTCTGGTGCTGCGTAACGTCCCATCCTACCATTGTTATTCAAATATGCATTACTGGTATATTTGTTTTCCGTAGAAGCAGAACCCTTCTGATAACCAAGTTCAAATATACTTTCAAATGAGAAACCAGTTCCAAAAATCTCTGTGTAGGCATTACCACAAGTCTTTGTATTCATAAGACTCTCACGAATCATCGGAATACCATTGAAGACGAACATGTCATTCAACTGACCTGCACCTGCAATCTTCTCCTTGTACTGATTTTTCTTGAAGTTAATAACATAGTCACAACATGAGATAGCCTTGTCATACTCACCACGCCAAAGATATATGTCAGCAAGAAGAGTATAAATTGCGATACGTGTAACCTTTGCACAGTTCTCGTATGCTCTACTTGCAGTCTCAGAATTATTCATCTTGCTGTCATCCACATAACGGAGCACTGCATTATCCTTAACACTCTCAAGATCCTCAGAAAGGAACTTCAATGCCTCATTCATTGGTGTTGCTGGGATTGCATAGGTACCTCTTTCATCGAAACCTGTTTCATCAATACTTGGCTCAAATTGCATAGGAACATCACGGAACGTCCTAATGAGATAGAAATAGCAAAGATCGCGGATGAAAGTCGCCTCCGCTTTATTTGCCAGCATCTGTGCCTCAGTATAGTTAGGGTCAAACTTCTGTACCCCTTCTGCATATTTCAGAACAGTGTTACAACGGTTGATTGTCTTATACAAGTCTTCCCATTTAGTCAGATTGTTAGAAGGAAGAAGGTTCTCCTTCAGAATCTCTATATACTCTTGTTTGTTGTCAAAGTTATTACCTTGCACGAGATTATCAGAACGAAGTTCACCCCAGATTCCGATACGCTCAATGCAACCCTCTGCTGCAAGTGCCTCATAACAGCCATTGAGAACACTGGTCACATCCTCTTTCTTTGTCCAATAGTTCTCTAAAACCACCTCATTCAATGGAAGAATCTCAAGGTAGTCAGAGCAGGAAGTAAGGAAAAAAGAGCCCCCCAAAAAAAGGGAAAGAACCCCTTTCTGCCCTACGGGCATCTTTCCCCATGAAGGGGCAAGAAGCTGGCGCAGTGCGGGCCTTACGTTTATATATTTAGATAGTATATTCATATTCATTTATACATTCTTAATTATTAATTAGTTTTGCGCGATCTCTCCCTTCCCCCTCCACGGGGGAAGGGTCGGGGTTAGGGGTTAAAACTGTACTGTAACACCCAACGTCGCCGACTTAGCACGTGGAGTCTGTGCATTATCTTTAGACAATCCGTAACCGCCATAACCAATCTCCGGGTCAGAACCTGAATATTTGGTGATGACAAACAGGTTGTTTGCCGACAGATAGAAGCTGAGCTGCGTGAGTCCCCATTTCTTTATCGTTGATGGAGGCAGCGAGTAGCTTATCTGCGAATAGTTCAGACGGATGAAGGATCCGTCCTCTACGAAGCGGTCACTACCCAGATAGTTATATCCGTACTGACGCAGGGCGCGCGGTATGGGGGCTATGTCGCCCTCCACTCGCCAACGGTAGTTCACCGCACGGCTCTGGTTGCCGTTGCCATACATCGACTCAAGGTTCATGCGATTCTCGTTCACTATCTTGTTGCCATAGCGGAAGTTGAACTGGTTGTTCCACGTCCAGCGTCCATACTTCAGCTTAACGCCGAAGCCGCCTGTGAACTTAGGGAGTGAGGAACCGAGATACACGATGTCGAGCTCGTTGATGGTGCCGTCGTGGTTGATGTCCTCGTAGATGGCATCGCCGCCCTTGAACTCATACAGGGCTGACGTGCCACTATAGCAGAAGGTCATGGGTGTGGTGCGACCGTGGTTATCGAGTATCACATTGCCGTTGGCATCGCGCACCACCGGGGCATTAGGTCCGCTTACGCCCACGATCTCCTCAGGGCTGTACTCGCTATACTGATACACTCCCTTGTAGCGGAAGCCGTAGATAGAGCCGAACGACTTGTTGAGCTCCACACGTGAGAGGTAGCTGCCGTTCTGACGGTTGAAGTCGCCATTGAGCGTGGCAAGGCAGGTCTCGTCCATCTCGGTGATGACGTTCTTGTTGTTGGCGAACGTCACGTTGAAGTCAACGCCGAACTCGCCCACCTTCACGAGGTTGTTGGTGTTGATGTTGAACTCCCAGCCTATGTTCTCCATCTTACCTATGTTGGCATAGTCGAACTTTGAGAAGCCTGACGAGGTAGGGATGCCGCAGTCCTTCATCAGGAGGTCGGAAGTGTATTGCTTGTAGAGCTCTATGTTACCGCTGAGACGGTCGTCGAAGACTCCGAAGTCGATACCGAGGTTATAGGTCATCTTCTGTTCCCACTTCAGGTTCTTGATCTGTATGTTGTTCTGGTGGGTAGATGCCTCGTTCATATATCCTCCTCCGTTGGTATAACGGCTGTAGAACAGGTACTCGGCATTTGGCTGCTGACCTACGACACCCCATCCCGGGCGCAGGGAGAGCATTGACAGCCAAGGGAGGGTGGCGGCTACCCATGGCTCCTTGCTGATGTTCCAACGCATTGACAGGGCAGGGAAGTTTCCCCAGCGGTGTCCCGGTCCGAACTTAGTGCAGCCGTCACGACGTACGGAGAAGTCGAACATATAACGCGACTTATAGGCATAGTGCAGGGAGTAGGTGAGGTATATGCTGCGCCACTGTCCTGCCTCGCTCTTGAAGTCCTCGTCGATGATACCGTCGGCTCCCGGATTGGTGATGGTTCCTGAAGGGAATCCATAGACGGTGGTCTTCTGCGACTTACTGCTACCGTCGTTCAGCTGACCGCGAAGCATCATCATCATGCTATGGTCTTCGTTGCTGAAATGCGGAATGTAGGTAAGAGTATGGGTTGTTGAGATACCGAGACTCTTATAGGTGTATGACGTGCCACGGTTCTTCTTCTTGTCAGACCATCCGCCTACGATGAGTTCGGCAGGGAGGAACATGTCCTGATACTGGTTGAAGATATCGAACACTATCTTTCCCTCGTACTTGAGCTGTGTCTGGTCGTTCTCTGTGCCGAGAAGGTTATAGACCAACTGGAACTCAGGCGTGATCTTGTAGGTCTTGTCGTTGTTGCTGGCAAGATTGGCAAGGGCGACAGGGTTCAGACGATTGTACTTGTTCTTTTGGTTATCTGGTAACTGGTCGCTAAGGGCAGAGGAGATAGTGGTAGGGAGCATGAAATAGCTGCCTGTTGGCTGGTCGTTCATATCCATTTCATACACCGACACGTTTGGCATATACTTATATGCAATAGGGAGAAGATTCTCGTAGTTCTTCTCATTGTTCGTGTAGGTGAAAGCGATGTTTGACACAATCTTGATACGGTCGGACACAAAGTAGTCGAGAGCCACACGTGTGCTGAGACGGTCGAGCTGCTGCTTGATGACTGAGCCGGTCTCATGGTCGTAGCCTGCACCAATACGGAAGTTTGCCTTCTCGCCACCACCCGTGAGTGATACGTAGTGGTTCTGACGAAGACCTATCTGTGTCACCTCGTCAACCCAGTCTGTGTTCTTGTTGAAGTTGTTCCATCCGTTAGGGTTGGTAGGGTCATAGTTGATTTCCACGATGTCACTGGCAGTACTGCTCAGACGTGGGTTAAAGTATGACTCCTTCAGGAGCATGGTGTATTCATCACCTGTGAGGAGGTGATAGCCCTTTGGCTGTTTTGTTCCCGTGATACGATAACTGTATGACACACGTGTCTTGCCTCGCACACCACGCTTTGTCTTGATTTCGATTACACCGTTAGCACCCTGAGAACCCCAGATAGCAGTAGCAGCAGCATCCTTCAATACGCTGATGTTCTCAATGTCCTCGGGGTTTACGTTAAGGAGCTCCGCAAATTTCTCGTCGTTGGCCGAAGAGAGGTCGAGGGTACTGTTACGGTCGTTCTCCCATACGTTTCCGTCAACTACGATAAGTGGGTTTGCATTACTGTTGATTGAGCTTACACCACGAAGACGCATGGATGTGCCAGAACCGAGGTTACCAGAGTTTGCTACGATGTCAAGTCCGGCAATACGTCCCTGAAGAGCCTCATCGACGGTTGTCATTGACAGACCTTCGAACTCCTTCATGTCGATTGACTGGTTAGAGGTTGACATCTCATCCTTCGGGATGGAGAGACCGGAACCGCCTGCACGACGCTTTGAGGTTACGGTGACCTCCTTGAGCGTGGTCTGATCCTCGAGCATTACGTTATACACCTCATCCTTGATAGGGAGGGTCTTGGTCTTACATCCCACAAAACTGAATCTCAGCTTATGTTTTGGGTCCTTGATCTTGAATGAGAAGTTACCATTGATATCAGTCTGGGTAGAACTGACGATACGGTTGCTTGCATCAATCTCTACAACGTTTGCCATCATCACAGGTCCCATGGCATCAGATACGGTACCAGAGATAATCTGGCCTGCCTGCTGCGCAAAGGCGGTGGTGGAGAAAAAGAGGAGGAAAATGACCCCACAGACCCCTTTCTGCACTACAACCCCTTTCTGTCCTTCGGGCATCTTTCCCCATGAAGGGGCAAGAAGCTGGCGCAGTATGGCCGTTACGTTTATATATTTAGATAGTATATTCATTATAAATTACTCATTATTAATTATTAATTAGACCACCCCTTTCGCCTTCCTCTCCCTTCCCCCTCCACGGGGGAAGGGTCGGGGTTAGGGGTCTTCCCTCTCCTCCCCTTGGGGAGGTCGGGAGGGGGCCATTTATTTCTTTACCAGCGCCTTATCTATCAAATGTATCACTGCTGAAGAAGAAGTTGTTGCTCTCTGGGCATCCTCGTTTCTCGCAGTATTAAGGAAATACTCACGAGCCTGGAGGTTATAGAGACCTTCCTTCTTCACAACATGCGCAGGGTCGGTGTCGTTAGCAGATGTCTGGATAGTGATATTGTCATCGTCAAGGGTTACGTAGATACGCTCGAACTTTCCGTTGCTACCAATGCAGGCAGTCTCGTATTTCTCACGATCCATAGGATTAGCACCGATATACATGGCGTTATCCTGAATGTGGTATCTTACGAAGTCGATAATCTTCTGCTGCATCTTGTCAGCCTGTTCAGTATTACCCTTGTCTCTCTCTGCCTCAACCTGATCAAAGGTCGGGAGCTTACCACTCTTCTGAAGCTCCTCGATTGCCTCGTTGGTAGGAACATATACCGTGTAGTGGTATGCGTTGAACACGCTGATATTCTCACGTGGAGCACACTGGTTGTTACGTTCCTCCTCCAGAAGTCCGCTACTGATGATAAGCTCACGCATAGCATTCATCTCAGGATGCTCTGCCATAATATCAATAACGCTCTTGGTGGTAGTCATGATAGGTGTTGTGTCAAGGATGTAGCACTTACCATTACCAGCCTTGTTCTGTTCCTTGTTAGGTGACTGGTCATATATATCTGTTACATAGAGAGGCTTCTTTGAGTTGTTCACCTGAAAACTACCCTCCACGGTCATACCATTTACACCTTTATTAGCATTCTTGATACGGAGTGCCGTACCAGCCTTTGTGAGATAGTACTCATGACCGTCCTCCACATTCTTATTAACTACGATACAGTTGTCGAGAACGTCTTTCAGGAGTTCCTTCATCAGAGGGGTGTTGTTGCGGATTTCAGTCAAACTATCGCCTACGGTCTGCGTCTCAAGGTCGTAGGCAAAGACACTTGCCCAGACAGGGTTGTTCATCGTCTCGTCATAGTGGAAACGGTATAGCTCTGTCTGCTTCTTGCCGTAAGAAGCAGGATTGATATACTCCAGCATCGCCTTGTTTGTAGGGATAAAGAAGCTATAGTAAGCGTTGAGAGAATTCAGATACACGGTGTATTGGTTCTGATCAATAGCCCAGTTGATAAGCTTCATAGTCTTGTTTACAACTGTTGGGTACTTAACGCTGACGAATGCTGTTGGAGAATAGATTGAGTTTGTTACATAGACAACTCCATTACAGCCAAGCATTGTCTCCTCCACCTTTGAAGGGTCAACGTCCATAGGGTCGTTGGCATCATTAAGGATTGTAGGGAACTTGCTCTTCACACCCTTGGCACGAAAAGAAGCCTTGAAGTTGTTGTTGATAAGCTCCTTGATGACATCGTTAGGGATATTCTCAACTGTGCCGTACTGGTCAATGAGAATACGACCTGCACCGTTCTTCCAATAATCAGCAAGAGCATCATTGGTTGGAGCAAGGATAAACGCCATGTCACGGTTTACGGCAAGCTCATCATTAGAACCAGAGGCATACACATCATCGAGGTAGTAACGGTTCCACCCCGGGTCAAAGTCAAGAAGATCCTGATGAACCTTGTTGTCATCGTCAGTCTTCATTACGTGATTCTCCTGATTAGAGAAATAACGCTTCTGAAAGACAGAGTCAACGTTTGTATTATAATATAGGTTATAGCGGTCGGTTACTTCCTTTCCAACATAGAAAGGAGCGGAGAAACGGTCAAGGAGCTTGCTGAACTCGCTTGTCTTTGGATTATGAGCTATAAGCTCAGCCATATTCTCAAGTGGAAGCATCACCTCATCAAGCTTCTGGATAAAACCGTTACTACACTTGATGTTCTTCTGGCCAACGTTCACGCCATTGACAATAGCATCACCAGGCTGACGACTGATATTGCCATTGAAGAGGAAGTCGATGTCTGAGTTCTCGAAATGGTTGTTGTTGATGAAGTCCTCAACGAAATGAACCATTGGAGTTGTTGTCATGTCCTTCATAAGAACGACATTTGAACGGTCAGCGAACTTTGTCCAGCATGAATTGTTTTTCCTGTCCTCTGGACGCATGTTAGGGAGATCCTGAATCTTTACTACTGCTACAGAGTCGTAAATCGTAGCAGCAGTAGAGCGGCGCATACATGCACCTTCGACGATAGAATTGTCACCACCTACACTTGAGAGTGTATTGAGCTGGTAACTGTTGTTGATCATTGCACCATAGAGAAGGAGTTTCTTCTGGCTTGTGCTCAACTGTTCGTATCGGCTAACACCCCATCTGTTGTTGCTGTAGAAACGGGCATAGGCATCGTCGTCTGCAACAAACAACGTCTTGGAACCAGTTTTAGCCAACACTTCCTTCTGGCCAAGATCCTCAATCAGCTTGATGGTGTTGGTGTAATGTCCATCTTCAGCAAGATAGCTATAGATGCTTGCACCCCAACCTTCTGGATCGGTCTTGTCCAAATCATACTTGTCGCACGACGTGAAACTAATCAGACATGCAGACAATGCGACGACACAGGAAGTCCCACGCCATCCCATCTTAAGTAAATTTTTACTCGTTGTCATTAGTTGGTTTTATTATTAGTTTTTATAAACGTCTTCACTAAGCCCGATGAACAAAGTCAAACAAGTTTGAACTCTGCCATTGCGGGGAGAGATACATGAATAAACGTCAGATAAAGTAGTATTCCTAAAGTCTTATGGATATCCGTAGTTTGCGAAACTTCAGTTTCAGGTTTTAAGGTTTTATAGGTTTTTAGGTTCTCAGGTCGGAACGCTCAATAGCGATGCAGACCTTACAACCTCGATAACCTTACAACCTTATAACCTTCCTAAAGAAAACGCGAGTGCAAAGATTCTTCGCATAAAGCGAAAAGTGCGTGTCAGCTTAAAGGCTGGCGCACGGTCTTTGATTTCGCGAGTGCAAAGTTAATATTATTTATTTACATAGCATGTACGATTTATTTCGTTTTCTTTTGTCCTTGTAACATTTTTATAAAATACATTAGTTTTTATGCCAAAAACATTATTTTATATAACATATCCGCGTTTTTCACGAGATTTTTACGTGTTTTTCCCCCTAAACTTAAAAAAAACAACCAATATTGTTGCATTTTAAGAAATTTTTACTACTTTTGTAAGCGAAACTATAAACACGTTGCTTTTTCGCTAAAGCCTAACAAGCTAAAAGCAAGTGCAACCTAACTACCAAATCATGATGACAAACATAAAAGCACTTATCATTTCCTTTCTTACCCTTCTGCTACCTTTAGGCACAAAAGCACAGATAGGCACATTGTTCAACTACACCAGGAACCTGAGCAGTAGCTTCGTTCAGCAGGTGTATCAGGACAGACAGGGCTTTATCTGGGTTTCTACTGCCAATGGCCTTAACCGATATGACGGCTATACCTTTCAGACCTACACAGCTGACAATGGCCTTCCTATCGACAATATCACGTGTGTAATACAGGACAAGAACAACCTTATCTATGTAGGCTCCTCATCCGGCCTATATGTCAAGCTGAAAGACAGATTCGTATGTGTTACAAACAAAGATACAGGTGAAGAACTATCTGCATACATCAATTGCTTCTGCCTTGACCCTGATGGTAATATTGTCTTCAGTACCTCCGGACGCGGTATCTGGCAACTGACTGATGTTGACAAGGCAAAGAATATCATTGACGGCATTAACGAGTCTAAGTATGTCAAGGATATCCTGTTCGACCATAAGGGTATGCTATGGGCATCTGCCGACAAATACGGTATCATCTCATACCGGCATACCGGCAGCGGCGACAACAAGAAATACATCCTTACGAACAAATTCCCTGCGGGCGAGAACTCACCTTACTCATCAATATGCATCGACAAAAGCGGTAACCTCTATCTTGGCTACCTGAAAGGCGGCGTATATATAATGGACTCAAGCAGAAAGGGCTTTACGCTCATTCCCTCTACATTCAACGTCACGGTATCTACCCTCAAGGCGCGTAACGATGGCTATATCTATATTGGAACAAATGGCGACGGTGTAAAGGTTCTCAATCCCCGAAATGGAGAGATACGTCCTGCCCGTATTGCAAGTACACAGCTTGATGTGAACAAGACAAAGGTGGGCTCTATTGCAGTGGACCGTAATCAGAACCTCTGGCTGGGACTATATCAAAAGGGAGTCTTCATGCAATCGCCTGTCAGGTCTTCTTTCCACTGTCTTGGCATTAACCAGCCATCTGGCAACCAGATCGGTCAGCAATGTGTCATGGCTATATATCGCCAGAGAAACGGCACATTATGGATTGCCTGTGACCAGGACGGACTTTACGCGCTCGACTCCAACTATCAGCTTATTCGCCACTATGCCCCTTCTTCAATAGGCGGAAACCGTAAGAGCGACGAAGTGCCAACCACTATCCTTACAATCACAGAGGACAACTCTGGCAGGTTGTGGGTAGGCTCCTATACGGATGGATGCGGATGGTTTGATCCTCAGACTGGCAAGTATCATCGTGCCTCATTCAGCTACGGCAATGCGCAGAGTGTATTCGATATCCGCGCTGACTATCTTGGCCGACTATGGATCGGAACCCTCGGTGATGGTCTGAAGTGTTATGACATTGAGCATGACAAGCTTACGGAATACAAGCACGACTACCGGAGAACAGACTGCCTCCATAACAACTACATTCTTGAGATGGGTTTAAGTCCTGACAAGAAGACTTTGTATGTGGGTACGTCAATAGGTCTGTCTTGTCTTGATTTGCCTTCAAACAGCTGGACAAAGGTGTTCAAATCCAACAAGATTCTTGACCGTGAACCGATCACGGATATCTGTCAGATAAATGATGATGAGATTTGGATAGGCACAGCAATAGGTCTATACAATTACAATCTGAAAAAACACGCATTACGCAAATATGGAACAAAGGACGGACTTCCCGACTGCCACGTTGCCGCTATCGAGTCAGATAATCAGGGCGTACTGTGGATAAGCACTACCAATGGCTTATGCCGATTCAACACAAAAGACGGCAAGACGAGGAATTTCTACGTTTCCGACGGCCTTCAAGGCAACGAGTATAATTCCGGAGTGTCATTCCACGATCCTGACTCCGACCTCCTCTTCTTCGGCGGAACGTTAGGCATATCATATTTCAATCCGCCTAAGAGCATACCTGAGCCAGCAAAGCTCAAGGTTACGCTGACAGGCATATTCCGTGGCGGTGAGCGCGTACAGTCATATATGAAATCGGGCAACTATGTCATCTGCGAGAATCCAATAGCATTTTCCGACAAGTTCGATTTCTATCACGAGGACAACACGCTTGCGTTTACGTTCTCCACACTCACCTATTCCGACATCGAGCATATCAGTTTCGCATATAGCATCAATGGCGACAAGGAGGTTGTCCTCCCTGCCGGAGAGAACAGGATAACGCTGAACCGAATGTCGCCAGGCGACTACAACTTCCGTATCGTAGCCATCAATAATGGTGTCCGCTCACAGGAGAAGACCTTCAAGGTGGTAATCCACAACCCTTGGTATTTCACACCACTTGCCAAGGTTATCTATCTCCTGCTTGTCATTGCCGCTATCTGGTGGTATATACGCTTGCAGCGCATACGTAACCGTGAACGTCTTCTCATCCAGGAGCATATCCACAAGGAAGAGCTTAACGAGCAGAAACTGCGTTTCTTCATCAATATATCACATGAGATACGCACTCCTATGACCCTCATCGTGACACCTCTGCTACAGCTCATACGCGAGGACGGCGACCCTCACCGTCAGTCTGTATATGAGATAATGAAACGCAACGCTGAGCGAATACTGCATCTTGTAAACCAGATTCTTGACCTCAGGAAGATTGACAAGGGACAGATGGTGATGCAGATGCGCGAGACCGACATCATCTATTTCACAGAAGATATCCTGAAGACTTTCCAGCCACAGGCAACAAGTAAGAAGATAAACCTCGAATTCATACATGAGAGTGACAAACTGCCTGTATGGATCGACAGGGGACAATTCGACAAGGTTATTATCAATCTTATGTCGAACGCAATGAAATACACTCCTGTATGCGGTACCGTGAAGGTGACTATCTCTTCCAACGACAAGGATGTGACTATCTCGGTATTCGACAACGGAGAGCAGATACCGGAGCAGAGTCTGGCAAGGATCTTCGAGCGTTTCTATCAGGCTGCATCCATCACAAACCTGACAAAGGCAGGCACAGGTGTTGGTCTCGACCTTACACGCTCTCTCGTACAGCTCCACCACGGCAACATCGTCGCACGCAACGTGGAGGATGGCGTAGAGTTCGTTGTCACTATTCCTCTGGGATGTGAGCATCTTTCAAAGGAAGAGCTTACCCTGCACGAAGAACAGAAGGCAGAGGATATCTCAAGCATCCTCGAACAGGAGGTTGCGAGCCCTGTTGAGTCTGAGGGCACGGAGGAATCTCCAAACCTCTCTGCCCTAACTCCTAAACCTTCAGTTCAAACCTCTAAACGCCCGACAATAGTAGTTGTAGAGGATGACGACGAGATACGCAACTATCTTGTCACGGAACTTGAGTCCACATATCGCATCCTCAGTTTCAACGACGGTGCGGAGGCTCTGCCTAATATCCTACGTGAAATTCCGGCACTCGTCATTTCCGATGTCATGATGCCTGAGATGGACGGTAACACGCTATGTGCGAAGATAAAGAGCAACGTGAACACCAATCACGTTCCTGTAATACTTCTGACGGCAAAGACACGCGACGAGGACCGTCTGGAGAGCCTTGAGACTGGTGCTGACCTCTATTTCACCAAGCCTTTCAACATGGATATCCTCCGACGCAGCATCGCCAACCTCATAGCCTCACGCCGACTCATGGAGAACAAGTTTGCAGGCAAGGAGGATCATAGCGACAGGATTGACGATATCGAGATTGAAAGTGCTGACGAGAAGCTTCTCAACCGCATCCTTACCGTTGTCAACGCTAACCTCGGCAATAGTGACCTGAATATCGACATGATATGCTCAGAGGTAGGTATCAGCCGTGTACACCTGCATCGTAAGATGAAGGAACTCACCAACCAGACTCCACACGACTTCATCCGTAACCTCCGTCTGAAACAGGCTGCCCGTCTGCTCAGTCGCAAGGGACAGAATATCACAGAGGTAATGTACCGCTGCGGATTCAACAGCACCACAAGTTTCTCCACTATGTTCAAAAAGATGTACGGGCTCTCTCCACGAGAGTATATGAAGGAGCATGCGGAATAAGTGGCATGCTCCTCACCCCCAAGGGGGTGCGTCAAAATGCGAAATCACAACTTCACAACTTTCAAAATGTAATTTGAGTACCCTCTAAAAGAAAAGCCATTGATTATGGCATATAGAATGAAACTAGCTATTATAGGTTTCTATGATAGCATATTAAACCTAAAGAAATAACAAATAGTTTTACTCACAATATGGAATTTTTTGCATCTATTGGAATACTTGCAGTTTTGGCATTTATTGTTTTACTTATTTTCAAAAGAAAAGACAATAAAAGTGACGAAATCGAACATTTGCGCCAGTTGCTCTCTATAGAAGGGGTTGCTGCCTTTGAAAAGTTCTGGGAATGCCATAATAACTTAACTTATGAGCAAGCCCTGAGAGCATTCTATAAAGACCCAAAGAAGTTGGCTAAGGCAGAAGAAGAAAAGAAAAGAAGTGATGAATTGCTTAGGAAATGGGAAGAGCGTAAAAAGAAAGAAAATACAATCAAGCGAGTATATGCCTATAAATACGAAAATTTCGTTTTTTCCTTATTTTCCCCTTTTGCTAGTTATAATTCATTTTACGAAAAATGGGACAATCCACCTCATGGTAGTGAATTACCCGAAAACTATATTCTTCACAGAATGAAAGAACTAGGTTCTAAAGATACATATGAATTATATTGTGAATTTCTAAAGAATGATCTTTTTTATAGAGAAAACAAGAAGGTTTCTTTGGGCTTCACTCTATCTCTTTATGCAAATATCATAAGTGAAGAAGATATGAATATGGATAAGTGGATAAAAAAGAATGGGCAAACACAATCAAAAGAAGAACTTCTTGCAGATGTGGATGACTACGAAGAAAGTCTTTATTAAATGAAACTAACTATTATAGGTAGTAGAACCTGTCCCCCCAGTAGATATAAAAGCATATCTAAAACACATCCCTGATACTATTATTTCTGGGGGTGAGGAGCATGCGGAGTAGTAACTGCAACCCCTTTCCCGCCCTTCGGGCACCCTTTCCCCGTGAAGGGGCAAGGGAA
>CAMJKP010000045.1 GCA_946406435.1 uncultured Prevotellaceae bacterium
ACCTGAATCTGGTCAAGAAACTTGACGAGGATGTCAACAAGATGATCAAGGAGGGTGTAGCTACACGTGCTGATGGTCTGAAAGTTGACGTGAAGGTCAATGAGGCTGAAATGACAAAGACTCAGGTGGATAACGGCTTGAGCCTTGCACGTATGCTTCTCTGCCAGTTGTGCGGCATTCAGATTAGCGACAGAGTAACCCTTGTTGATGAGACAAGGGACGATATTGCCGTTACATCTATGAACAGGTACAACAAGGACATGGCTATGGAGAGTCGTCCTGAGCTGAAACTCCTCAATAATGCCATTGAACTTAGTGAGCAGAGCACAAACATTGCACGTGCCACTATGCTTCCACAGGTTGCCCTCACAGGTGGTTTCCACGTAAGCAATCCAAATCTATATAATGGTTACGAAAAGAAATTCGGCGGTATCTGGACCGTTGGAATCATGGTTCGCGTACCAGTTCTCGATTGGGGAGATGCCACCTATAAGGTTCGTGCAAGCAAGATTGCAACAAACATAGCACGTCTCACTCTTGACGAGGCTCGCGAGAAAATCAATCTTCAGGTGAACCAATGCGACTATCGTCTCAAGGAGGCAAACAAGAAACTCGCTACTGCCCAGAAGAACATACAGAGGGCAGAAGAGAATCTCAGATGCGCTAACGTAGGTTTCAAAGAGGGCGTGATGGATGCTACTGAGGTTATGGCAGCCCAGACAGCATGGCTTCAGGCAAAGACACAGAAAATCGATGCCCAGATTGATGTATGCCTCGGCGAGGCTGCAATGAAGAAGGCGATAGGCATGAGATGAGCAAAGTGTAAAGAGTAGAGTGTAAAGAGTAAAGTAATTTGTAATTCGTATATATAAGATGAGTACAGAATCACAACATAAGAGTGTACTGTTCGGCGTGATAGCTTTCGCTGCTATCATAATCATTGTAGGTATAATCGGTCTTTTCACAATCGACAACGAACAGGATTTCATTCAAGGTCAGGTTGACGTAGCTGAGTACCGCGTATCAAGCAAGGTACCGGGCCGTATCCTTGAGATACGTGTCAAGGAAGGTGATTACGTAAAGGTGGGCGATACCCTTGCAATCCTCGATGCCCCAGAGGTTGAGGCAAAGAAGGTTCAGGCACAGAGTGCAGAGAATGCAGCAAGTGCCATGAGCGATATGGCCAAGGCTGGTGCACGTCAGGAGCAGATTCAGGGTGCCTTCGAGCTTTGGCAGCAGGCTAAGGCAGGACTTGAGATTGCCCAGAAGTCATATCAGCGTGTGCAGCGTCTCTTCGACGAGGGCGTGCTTAGCGAGCAGAAACGCGATGAGGCATACGCTCAGTACAAGGCTTACGAGGCACAGGAAAAGGCGGCAAAGAGCCAGTATGACATGGCTATGAATGGTGCCCGCTCTGAAGAAAAGCGTGCTGCAGCAGCACAGGTAAACCGCGCCAAGGGTGCTATTCAGGAAGTGAACTCATACATCCACGAGACCGTACAGGTTGCTCAGATGGAAGGTGAGGTTAGCAATATCTATCCAAAGGTTGGTGAGCTCGTAGGTACAGGAAGCCCTATCATGACAATCAGCATCATGTCTGACATGTGGGGAACATTCAACGTACGCGAGGACCAGCTCAACGGCATGAAGGTTGGCGATAAGTTCAATGCCTTCGTTCCTGCATTCAACAAGGAGCTCCAGCTTGAGGTTTCAAGCATCAAGGATGAGGGTAGCTATGCCACATGGAAGGCAACCAAGAGCAATGGCCAGTACGACCTCCGAACATTCGAGGTAAAAGCCCGTCCTGTAACTAAGTTCGAAGGCTTGCGACCTGGAATGTCGTTGGTGATTAAGAAATAAAGACCAAGTACAATTTACCATTTACACTTGCTTCAGCTTGATGAGCTTCAGCGAATAATGTACAATTTGGAGCGGCATGTGAAAATGTCAAAATGAAAATTGTACATGGTAAATGGTAGATGGTAAATAAAAAAAATGTTCCGCAATTTATATAACGTCATATCCCGCGAGACACGCACAATCTTCAAATACCCTATCTATCTGATGTGCATGGTCGTCATGCCGTGTCTCTGCACCTTGTTCTTCACCTCTTTGATGGAGAACGGACAGCCTGTGGATATGCCTGTCGGAGTTGTGGACAACGACAACACCACCACAACACGCAAGCTTACCCGCATGCTCGACTCATTCCAGTCATCGAAGGTGGTGGCCCACTACCCTTCCGTGGATGATGCGCGCCATGCCATACAGACTGGCGAGATATACGGTTTCATGTATTTCCCAAAGCATACAACCGACAATCTCCTTGCTTCCCGACAGCCTAAGATTTCGTTCTACTACAGCAACACGTCAATCATGGCAGGCACCCTTATCTTCAAGGATATGAAGACCATGGCTACGCTCGGCTCTGCTGCCGTAGGACAGGCAACGCTTCAGGCAAAGGGATATCGCCCGGAACTCATAATGCCGGTTCTTCAGCCTATTGCCGTTGACCTGCACATGATAGGCAACCCATGGGTGAACTACAACATCTACCTATCCACGATGCTTGTGCCCGGATGCTTCCTGCTGTTCATCTTCCTTCTCACTCCGTTCTCCTTCGGAACAGAACTGAAGTTCAACACATCCCACAAGTTGATGGCTGCAGCAGGCGATCATAGTATCATAGCCATCATAGGCAAGCTGATTCCCCACACATTGATATATTTCATCGTGATGACAGGAATAATGTGGTATATGTTCGACTACCTCCACTTCCCTGCCCCTGGCGGAATAGGAAGGCTGATGCTTCTTGGCTATCTCACGGTTATCGGCGCACAAGGTTTCAGTCTCACAATCTTCGGACTCGTTCCAACCCTCCGCATGAGCATGAGCCTATGCTCGCTGATGGGAGTACTGAGTTTCTCAATGGTAGGAAGCGCCTTCCCTGTCTTTGCCATGGACGCCCCACTTCAGGCAATGGCATGGCTCTTCCCTCTGCGCCATTATTACATGATATATCAGTTATGCATATTCAACACATATCCGCTTTGCGATGCCATGCCGCATATACTTTGCCTCATAGGCTTTGCTATCATGCCATTCCTATTAACAAGGCGCATCGGTAATGTGATGAGGCATTATGATTATATAAAGTAATCTCATGTACCATTTACCATGTACACTTGCTTCAGCTTGATGAGCTTCAGCGAATAATGTACAAATCAGTTCGCAAAGATGCTTGTCCCGACTGCAAGAAATGGTAAATGGTAAATGGTAGATTGTACATGAAAAGATGTCATTAAAGACCCACATAAAGAACATAGCCGATATATGGTGGCAGGAAACGGCTGCCATATTCAAGGACTCGGGTGCGGTACTCTTCTGTATCGTGCTACCTTTGGCATATCCTATTCTCTACTCATGGATATACAACAATGAGGTGGTGCGCGAAGTGCCTGTCGTTGTGGTTGACGATTCACACTCTGCCCTCAGCCGTGAGTTCATACAGAAGGTTGAAGCCTCCCCAGATGTCAGCATAGCCTTCTACTCCAATAGTATTCATGAGGCTCAGAGCCATATCGGACATGGGGAAGCCTATGGCGTTATATACTTCCCACGCAACTTTGCCACAAACGTAGGCCGACATGAGCAGACACACGTCAGCGTTTATTGCGACATGAGCTATATGCTGACCTATAAGGCAATCTTCCAGACAGCCCAGTCCGTCAGCTCGCTTATGGGAGCTGAGATACAGGTAGCAGCAAGTGGAGTATATACCGACAGGGAGGCGCAGATAGCATCCCAACCTCTCGATTTCGAGGAAGTACCTATATTCAACACCACAAGCGGCTACGGCAACTTCGTATTGCCAGGCGTACTCGTGCTTATCATCCAACAGGCACTCCTGCTTAGCGTCGGACTCCTTTCCGGAACACAGCGTGAGAAGCATTTCCCAATGGTAAAGCACGTCATCGATGCCTACTTCGGCAAGGGGTTTGCCTTTCTCCTAATCTTCTCCGTAATGCTGGCATACTGCACGCTCGTAGTACCACGTATGTTCGGATTCGTGATGATGGTGCATTTCCTCGACTGGCTTATATTCATGGCACCATACCTCGTAGCGTGCATAGCATTTGCCGTTTTAGGAAGTGAGATAATACCATTCCGTGAGGCCGTTATGCTCACAGCCGTATGTACCTCCGTACCATTCCTGTTCCTCTCCGGAATATCATGGCCACAGAGCGCAATACCAAGCTTCTGGCAAAGCTGCGCCAACTACCTGCCGTCAACATTCGCGATAAGAGGCTTTATCAGAATGAGTAGTATGGGAGCAAGAATCGGCGACGTACTCCCCGAGTTCAGGGCACTCTCAATCCTCGCAGTCCTTTATAGCCTCGCAGCCCTCGGAGTGATGTACCGACGTTATATCATACATAAGAGATACGAGGATTCCACAACTGATGAGAAATAACAAATAACCCTCCACTCTTTACTCTCAACTCTAAACTCTCAACTCTCAACTCATGGATACAATACTGATGACTCCCGACGTAGCCATGCAATTCATGGTGTGGAGTTACTTCTATCACGATATTCTCCCAGAGAAGAACGTCAGCTACAGCAAATGCGGAAAGTTCTCAGAAGAGGATGCCAAGCGCCTTGACGAACTCAAGGACATGCTTTTCAAGTGCTTCGAGGAAGAGTCTGTAAACAATGCCTGCAAGCAATTTCAACTGGCAAAGGTAAGACAGGAGCCATGCCCTTTCCCACAGGACACTCTCGATAATATGTTTGCGTCGGAAAGATAGGAGGTTAGAGATTAGTGGTTAGTGGTTAGAGAGATATAAGGTTAGAGGTTAGAAGGTTAGAGGTCAGCAAGGCAAAAGGCAAAAGACTTTAGACATTCGACTTTAGCCTTTAGACTTTTCAAAAGCCTTGCGAGCAATTTTCAATTCTCACTTCTTTAGCTTGGTAAGATTCAGCGAAAAAAGCGCCGAAGGTGCGATACCTAACAGGGCAGTCCGTAAGGGCTGTTACTATGCCGATGTTTTTTAGTGAGCGCCGTAGGTGCGACACCTAATAAATATAATAAGTATCGGTTCTTCAGACCTCAGACATCTATAATATAGCTGTCTGGAAGACAGCACCATGAGTAACCCCGTACATACGAGTGAAACGAGGATGTGCGGGGATTAAGAAACCATAATCCTTCTACTGCCTGGAGGGCAGTACATCGCGAAACCTCATGCGTAAAAGCCAATCAGGTACAGTCTTCCAGACTATAATAACATCTTTTTCCTTCCGAGGGCATCCTCTCCTTCGTCGAGTATGCACCTCGGTTACTCATAGTGTTGCCTTCCAGGCAATTCCGAATTTGCAACAATCTTGCTGATGAGCATAGCAAAAATTAAATTAATCTCTTAATCTCAGGCTTCATGACCTGAAAACCTTTAAACCTATAAACCTTTTAATATGACTAATATTAAATATCTAATCCCTCTCCTTTGCGTCCTCTTTGTCGGATGTACGAATACCTCCAACAAAGAGAACTTTGCCTATCAGTTCATCAAGCCTATACCGGCAGACAAGTCCCTCTTCAATGGTGATTTAAGGGGACTGAACGCTACCACCCTGCCGGCTCTGTTCTCCTTCACCGATTTCAACTGGAAGGAGAGAACCCTCACATTTACAGCATATTCCATAGACCGTTACGACTCCACGGAGATTGCGAAGCTACAAATTGGCGACACCATACTCTTCAGAAACGACACCATCATCGTCTCAAAGATAGAGAAAGGCAGATACCTCACCATCAACGGAGGCATAGAAAATGGAGGCGTGGAACTCGCTGCATACGAGGGAGGCACATACCGCGTTCAACTCATGGACGACCATCCGCAATACTCCGAACTTGGCAAGGTACAGCTACCTCTCAGCGATACCTTCACCATTATCGACTGCGGAGACAATCCCGAAGATCCTTACGACACCATTCGCACCAATCACAAGCAAAGGCTTGAGAATATGAAGGAATACAAACACGACTTCATCGAGCTCAACACCAGAGTAAAGATAGAGAATGGAAAGATAACCAACATCACAAGAAACTGGATTCCATAATGAGAAAGCAATCACGAGCAATGGATAGCGCATGGGCACTTGAAGTGATGCGCAAAGCCCCATATATAACCGTCAGTTTCATAGATGCAGACGGCAAGGCATACGGTCTGCCCCTGTCTCTGGCAACCGACGACAACGAGCATTGGTATTTTCATGGTGCCCTTGAAGGCAAGAAACTCGATGCTATCAAGGCACACCCGGAGGTCTGTCTGTCAGCAGTAACCAAGTGCGCCCCTACCATCGGACCAAAGGATGGCAGTTTCACCCTTCAGTACAAATCCGCCATCGCCTTCGGCAAGGCAGAACTTGTAGAAGACGATGCAGAGAAGATCCATGCCCTTCGCATCATCTGCGAACGCTTCCTGCCACAGCACATGGACGCATTCGATGCATCCATCCAACGCTCCCTCTCCCGCACCGCCGTTATACGCATCACCCTCTCCGCCCCTCCAACAGGCAAGCGCAAGCAATACGACTCCAACGGCGACGAGATGAAAGGCACGGAATCCCATCCATCCACAACATAACATAAACGCCCTTCGGTGCTTGAACTGACGATAATTACCAATCTGCGCAATCTTTTTCCATCAGTTAAAATTCTTCTTGGTTGAAGATTGGTAATTATTGTCAGTTAAAAGCAGCTTGCTGTGCTTTGCAAATAATTTTCAATTTTCAATTGTTGCTAACCTCTAACCACTAACCTCTAACCTTATATCTCTCTACCCTCTACCTCTCTACCTCTCAAACTTCGGCTTAACGCCCAACAGGACATCCAGCACCACCTTCACACGTGCCAGTTTCTCTCGAATAATAATCTTAACGCTCTTCCTGTAAATAGGATACAGGGCATTAAATGCAATGGCATCAACACCCACATTCTCCGCAAGATACAAGGCACGGACATTATGAAACTCCTGTGAGATAATCGTCACACTATCCCTGCCAAACACATTCTTCGCCCTGACCACAGAATCCAGCGTCCTGAAACCCGCATAGTCAAGCACAAACCTATCCTTTGGCACACCAAGCGCCACAAGATCCGCCATCATAGTCTCAGGCTCATTATAGTCCTTCTTACTATTATCACCACTAATCAGAATCGTATCAATCTTACCCTTGGAATACAACTCATACGCAGCCTCAATACGTCTCTGATAATACTCATTATCCTTCCCGAAGACAGTATATTTAGAAGTGCCAAGCAACAGCCCCACATTACGGTGAGGAATCCTATTCACATCATCATAATGCCGTCCCGCAGCAACAGCCTCAACCCTCCTGTCACATATCAGTACGCAAGCAACAGCACCAACAGCCAAAACCACAGCCGTCAATGCCAACCTCCATTTCCATTCAATGGCAAAAGACCATATCCTTTTCAACAAATTCCTCATATCGCTTGCAAAAATACGAAAAACAAATCACACAAACAAACGTTTCGCAATCAAATTCTCACAAGCTCCGCAAAGACACTCGATTTTAGTTAAGGGTTAATCTCAGAAAAAGTTTTTTGCGCGAAACCCTACACCCCTACACCAGCATATCTGTATTGTCTTAAATTTCAGCAATTTGTAGCGTTTTCAAATATCGTCAAACCCTACATCAACCCTACACTAAGCCTACACCCGAACCTGAATTTTTCAGAAATTCAGGTTAATTAATAATGAATAATTTATAATTGATAATTAAGATAGTAAATGAATTCTTAAGAAACTAACCACATTATTCACTATTCATTATTAATTTTTTGCATTACAAATGCAAAAAGGGTGTAGGGTTGATGTAGGGTTGATGTAGGGTTGGTGTAGGGTTTGCGAATATTTAAAACCCGTGTAAAGCATTAATGCTGTGAACTTTACAAAGGTGCTGGTGTAGGGGTGTAGGGTTTTGCGAAAAAAGTTTTTTCGGAATTGGAAAGACTGCTTTTTCTTTGCTTTCGTTATAGGTCCGTTATACCTTCGCTCTAAGTCCGTTCCAAGTCCGTTTCTTAGAATGGGCGAAAATGGGAGTTACAAGGGACTTACTACGGACTTATTTGGGAGGAAGGATAGATTAAATGAAAAACGAAAAACTAAAAAATTTAAGCGAAAAACTAAAAGAGAGAAAAGTATGCTCTGGAGTAGTTGATTTCAACTTTTCGGAAAAATCACAAAAAAAATCTGCACAAAGTTTGGGACAACCCTTGGTGGTTTCAAAAATTATTCTTACTTTTGCAACCAAATCCTTTTCGACGAGGAAAAACATAATACTTACTTTTCATCATTAACAATTAAATTCAAAATTATCTATGATTGAAAATCCTTTAGCTCAGGGCGAAATCCGCTCTGGAAACACTCTCACCGCGTCTTCTAACAACGAAGAGACGATTGCTGTACAGCCTCCTGTCGAGGAAATCACAGCAGATGAGAACTCTTCCAAAACTATGGAAGAAGCACAGTTGCCAGCCGAGTATTTTCTCGAGCAGCACTACAATTTCCGCCGTAATGTACTCAGTGGCATGGTTGAGTACAAGAAGACCGATGAGCCTGACGAGAAGTTTGCCCGTCTGACATCAGAGGCACTCAACACCATATATATTATGGGTATGCGTGAGATGCCAGATGTGTCTGAACTCAAGTCAGACATCAAGACCTACGTTGAGTCAAGCATCCCTCCTGTCTATGACCCTATCTGTCAATGGTTTGACGGACTTCCACAATGGGATGGCAAGGATCGTCTTGCGGATTTCCTTAACCGCATCCCAGGTCTTACCGAAGAAAGGCTTGGCTTCATGAAGACTTGGATGCGCTCTGTAACAGCCCATTGGCTGGGTATAGACGAAGAGCACGGAAATGAGACTGTACCTCTTCTTATTGGCAATCAGGGCTGTGGAAAGAGCACGTTCTGTCTTCGTCTTCTGCCACAATCTTTGCGTCAGTACTACCTTGACCACTTCAACCTTGCCAATAAGTTCGACAAGGAAATGGCGCTAAGCGGAAGTCTGCTAATATGCCTTGACGAGATTGACCAGTACAAGGCTGGTCAGATGGCAGAACTGAAACAGGCACTCTCAAAAGTCAAGGTCAACGGTCGCAGAATCTATGGCAAGACCATTGACGAGCGCAAACGTTATGCCTCATTCATAGCCACCACCAACAACCGTCATCCCCTGAAGGATATGACTGGTTCACGTCGCTATCTCACTATCGAGATTCCCGATGGCAAACTGATTGACAATCAGCAGGCGATTGACTACGAACAGCTTTATGCCCAATTGCTCCATGAGGTGCGTGAAGAGAAGATGCGCTATTGGTTCACTAACGAGGAAACGCTTCGCATTCAGGAACTCAACATCCCTTATCAGGAATCGGTTGACCTTGAGGCGATGATAGACAATTTCTACCGCAAGCCAAGCCCAGGAGAACATGGCAATAGCCTCACCTCGCTTGAAATCCGCAAAACGCTTCTGGCAGAATACCCACACATTGCCATCAGCAACCTCTCTTCCGAGAAGATAGGTATGGCTCTAAGGGAGATGAAGGTCAAGAAGACACGCTCAAAGAAGGGTGTAGCCTATTCCCTCATAAGAAGAGTAGCATAACTCACGATCATTAACAACCTCTAAAAAAAACAAGAAAGGCCAACAATTTGTGCTGGTCTTTCTTATTTTGTATACAAACATCCGTTGCAGGGTTGTTTGAATCTTTTTATTTCTTATTTGCAAATGCCTTTACAATAAGTATTATCAGCCGTAATTATAACATCAGAAAAAGAGTCCTAATCTAAGTCCAATCATACTAGAACTATCAAACTCTGTATTATAACGACTTATATAATCCATAAAAGGACCTTTTTGATATCTCTTCCAATAAGCAGAAATATCAAAATTGCGATTGGTATATCCTAATAGTGGTGAAAATGACATATAATTCTTTTCCATACTATTTTCATATTCCTCATCTGCAATATAAACACCGTACTCAGCACCTATACCGATATATATAGCACCAGCGTCATCTCCAAGATGAACAATGTTAATTCTGAAATAGCCAGGAATTGCCAGAAGACGTCCATAATACTTATGCTCTGCATCTGAATTACCGTATGAAGGCATAACCATAAACCATCTAAATCTTAGCCCTGTTATAAAATTTAATGTATGTTCATGTTGACCAAATCTTGTAAGTAAACCAAATGAGGGGTAGATTTGAGAACCTGCTTCTGATCCTAGATTAGTTTCGAGATCCACATCTATACCAAAACTAAACAACGGTCCAGAAGAGTTATGTTTTTTATATGAATATGATGATTGGTTGTAATTATACGTAGTGTTTGAACTATTATTGGAATAATTATATGATGAAGTCGAAGCAGCCTGTGTGATGTAAATTTTTCTTTCCAAATTGCCTGCTTTTATCATAAAATAATCAGTACGTTGACTTGACGAATTATTTGCTTTTACACTAAGAGTAATCGCATCTCCAGTTTTTGATAAAGAACCCCAAGAAGCGGTTGGAACTGCTATTTTCCAATCACAATTTGACTCAACATATATTGTTCTTGTACCACCACTACTAGAGAAACTAATATTTGAAGATGACACATTGAGATATGCAGATTTACCACTTTGTGAGATATTGATATTACAAGTTTTATTACCGCTTCTTATAACAATGTAGTCACTTCGAGATTGTGTTGAATTATTCCCATCAACACTAACATACAGATTATTGCCACTTTTACTTACACGCCCCCAACTTGCAGGCTTGACGTCAATATACCAATCGCTATTTGATTCTACATTTATTGTCTGGGTTCCACCACTATTAGAAAAACTAATATTAGAAGATGACACATTAAGATATGTAGATTTACCACTTTGTGATATGTTGATTTCGCATGTTTTATATCCATTGCTTATTGTAAGATAGTCACTACGAGATTGTGTTGAGTTATTCGTGTCAATATGTACATATAGATTATCGTCACTTTTACTTGCATGTATCCAGTTTGAATAATTCCCGTCAATATACCAATCGGAATTACCATACACAGTAATATAACGACTTGTCGCTTCTGAGGTTGCACTTACAGAAGTCGTACTAACAGTCAAAGCCGTATTCTGAGAATTATCATAATGTGCAGATTCGCTTCTCTTTTTCACAACATTTTTTTTACTTTGCGTGTATGTTCTTCCTACTTCTGCAACCTTCTTTTGAACATTCCCTTTTTGAGCTTTCGTCTGTTTTGCTTTATTCCTTCTATTCTGTTCTTTCTTAATGCTTTCTCTATTTAGAGTGGGCCTCTGCTGAGAAAACATATTATTAACTAAACAAGAAAGGAAAAATACTATGAGGAAAAATCTTCTCATGATTATGAATATTTTCGTAACAACAAGTGCTCCATTAAATTGCGGGAAACATACATTTGTAATGATAACATCTCATAAAGAATAGAGTATCAACGACCTAATTGGAATTGGTCAGTACTTTTTCATATCCATTATATATTTTTATAACAGGCTTATGATCATACCATGTTCCATTATATGGTTCGTTTTCCAAGAACTCTCCTGAGTAATGAGAATTATCCGTTTTATTATAAAAAGTACCATTGCCCCACTTGTCATCAGACATTGATCCATAGTAATAATCTCCATTTTGATACAAAAGCATAGCTTCATTATCTTCACGTTTTCCATTTACAAAATTACCGATATAATATCTACGTTTTTGCAAATCCGTTTCTGGATATATTGCCACGCCTATGCCATTAGGTTGATGATTTTTGTTTAAAGGTCCGTAATAAACGAACTCACCTGTTTCGTAACGAGTCACCTCACTTGGAAACAGAACCTTATTCCATAAAACAATTCCAAAGAAGATCACAACAGTTCCCAAGATACCAACATATTTCATATTTCGTTGCTTAACCTTCTCTTGTGTCAGTAATGATGACAAATCATCACAACGTTTTTGTAATTCGACTTTATCGTTGTTTAGTTTAAGAATTATATTTTTCACAGATTGAGTCTGTGAGGTTTCATAATTTTTATCCTTATATATAAAAGTATATCCATACTTTGCAGATGCATCTATTATATTTGATGTACTTTCATCCATAATAAATTCCTTAACAGAATCTTTAGATACTCCAAATGAAACTGCCGGAAGTGGAATAATTGGCAATCTGTCTAATTGCGAACGGAGAGCATTTTGCAATTGTTCAATAGTAGAACGACACAGATGCAATTGTGTGACATTTGTAGTAATGTCTCCTTGAAAATTAAAAAATATCAAATCGCCACGGGAAATCATTCCTGTAATCTGTTGTTCAAACAGTTCAAAAACTGTTTGAACATCAGAAAACATCATTCCATTTAATACTGCACACAATCCTATATATTTTTGCTCAGAAAGTTTTCGTATATAAGCATAATATATCAAATCGCCATCTCTATGGATACACAACTGAGTCTGCGATTTCGCCTTACTATTAAACTGCTTGAATATTGCTGTCGTATAGTCTTGAGGATATTGACTATACCCAGCAGCAAATTCACCAAAGATATATATACTTACATTCATGGTTTTATCTCAATTTAAAGTTTATAACTTTTCTCTCATTATCCACAGAATAAGCAGCCACGCGATTTAGGACCTCACCACCCAGAAGCAGGGGAGCATTGTTATTAGGTGACACCGTAGCCTCAACATCCTCGCATAATATTTTGTCTGCTATGATAACCTCTTTCAGGTTTATCACCATATTCTCAACAATTCTTCCATCCGCTATCTGCGATTTGGCAACACCTATAAAATCATCCTCTGTTATTTTTCCTTTTGCGTACAAATAACGAGCCTCAGAAATAGAGATTAACGCACCAGAACAGCCAGTATCAAAAATCATTTCAAATTTCATTCCATTAATAGCCACATCAAGTGTCTTGATTCCATGCTTGTTTTTGAAAGGAACAGAAATGATTTCACCATTTGCATGTGCATAATCTGACGATACATTCATATCATCAGATTGGGAATCTAAGTCTAATTCCACATCATCAGATATACTATCGAAAACAATCCTTTTCTTCTCTTTGGTTTCGCATGATACTATCAACAGAAAAGCGAGAAATATGATTGTGGCTTTTGAACTCTTCATAACACAAATCACTTTGGAGGATTAGTTATATTGTTATTTGTCGTATGAGGCTTGATTGAATATTTATTAGTTTTATCAGTTTTGCTGACATCCTTCGTTTTTACTGACTGTAGCAGGGTAGCTTTTGACGTGTCTAACTGGGTAATGGAATTTGCATTAGGAACTGACGCAACATTATTATCCAAGGCCATTTTTTCTTTGATTTCTGACAAATCATTGCTTATCTGCTCTATTGTCTGAGTGTTGTCTGATGGCATTTCCCAAAGCACATACCCAAACAAAACAACTACGACAAGCAGATTTACAAAAGGGAGAATTCTTGTAGAAATTATTTTAACAAAAGAAGGCTTGCGATGTGGAACAGAAATCGTATCATAAGGTGTATCACCTATACCAAATCTTACATTTCGATGCAATTTGTCAATCGTTCTGTTTTTATCTTCTACTTCTTTTTTTAATCTTTTTATTTGTACATCAACATCTGCAAATTTTGCTTTTATCGAATCAACTTCATTTTTACACTGTTTTTGAATCGTTTGGATTTCAGATTCATATCGTTTCTCAAGTTCCTGTCTAACCTTAGCCTCATCCTTCTGGATATTTTCTATCTGTTGCTGGCTTTGAATACGTAGATTGGTTACCTCATCCTCCTTCTTTTTCGTATATGCAGCCAATTGCGAAGAAGGATAGTCTGCGGATATAGCGACACTCCCTCCCTGACCGATATAGGCTAAGGCATTTTCTGACGAAAATTCAGACAAATTTACCTTTAAACATCCTTTGTCACTAAGCATTGAAGGAGAGATTACAATAAAATCGCCCCCCTCAACACTTTGCCCAAGAATAGCCATTATCTTGTCAACTATCCTTTTACAATTTGATTCTACATCTTTAAAATCTGTAACCAAGAATTTCAACCGCTCACCATCTGTCTTTACGATACTACCCAAAACATCGGAATTATAAACTAAATCTAAGATATGGAACATCGTTTGTATTTTAGTACATACCATGTCCATACGTATAGTAAGGCCAAAATAAGAGCCTGACCTTCCGTCTTGAGCCAAAACATCCCTGTATTTAAGCATTGAATAATAGCAATATTTATCACTACCACTTTTACGTACTTCTACAAGATATTTCGTTTGTTCTTCTGCCCCAACTCCATAAAATAGGGTTATTACCTGATCGTCACTCGCATCTGTTTTCCAAATGCGTTGCCCCTTAGGTACTCCATGAATATATACATCAACTTTCATAACAATTGCTATATTTGTTTCTTAATTTCATTCCAAAGGTTACGAGCATACGCATCATTTGCTTTGGTAAACCTCAACTTGCCTCCAACCGTTGGAGTATAATTTCCTGTCTGGAATGGTATAAAGCCACAATCATATTTCCTCAGGAACCTTGTGATTGGATGTGTATTCTCAAATTTAGAAAATAGTCCAGGATAGTCTTGAGAAACTTTTTTTATGGCTTCAGAGGTGTTTACAATTCCTGGAGAAATAACAAAATTAGTACAATCAATCTTGTTATATACAAACACGACTTTATCTCTAGGACAAATTCTGCTCTTCAATTTGTGGATACGATCTACATAGTTCACCCTATCTTCTTGGTCTTCCCAATCAGGTTCAACAATAATCGCCCACACTTTCCTAGTATCAGAATCTGCAATTTCATGGAAATATGTTGGATATTCTGCCTTAGGATTATCCTTGGTAAAATAATACTCACCAGGTGCCTCTAATATCTGACATAGACACCTCCCTTGTGTATTATAAACCTTTACAAGCATGAAACTGATGTTATTCGTTGATGTCGCAGCATCATCACTATTCACCATTTCATTAAAGTTTTCACATATACTTTTATAATGAGTATCGGCCGAAGGTCTAAAACCACGCTCAGGCTGTACTGTATATCCATGTGATTTTAAGAATCTCGTAAGGCAAACCAATGTCATAGTTTTACCACATGAAGGGGGACCATATAGAATAACAATAGGGGCATCGTGATCACTTATAGTTACCTTTATCTCATTTGGATCTTTAAGTTCTTCGGCTGTAAGCCCTTTTGTTCCAGATTCTATATCAGTCTCTACATTAGAGTTCAATGTGTCAGGAACAACTTGAGGTTGGGTAATTGTTTTATCAGGAATAATCTGTCCTGTAGGATTAAAATCTGGCATAATAATAAAATTTATCAGATTAGACATTAATACATTATCACTATCAAAAATCTCTCTTCTTAAATGCAATATCAAAGAAGATAAAAGCAGCAATATCAACAAGGATTGAAATTATAATCCAAAAGCCAAAACCATATCCCACAAACTCCCCCTTAAGGAACGCTTCCCAAGCATCAAAAACACTTATTAGCCTTTTAACCTTTGTGATTGGACTATTTGCGGTATATTCCGTTTTGTCTGTTTCACTTTTAAAATTTACGAATTGCTCATTTTTCTTGATGACATTATAAGCCGTATTAAGTTCTCCTGATACGGCCTTAATATCTTTCGTGTCGTTAAGGTCGATCTCTTGGCTGTCAATCATTTTCTTGGCCAAATTCAGATTCTTCAAACTACCTGCAGCTTCCTTTAAATTAGATTTACTTGGCACAAGAATACTTTGAATGATATTTCTTGCTTTTGTTTCTGCATGCAAATACATCTTCTTACGATAAGCATCGCAGAGGGCTTGACGCTGTTTAGGAGTCACAGCTTTCACATTTAGAGGTTCAATTTTATCTACCTCAAGTAATTTCGCGAATTTTCTAAATATCTCTTCTGCCTTTGGTCCGAAACCTGGATTTGCATCACTTTTTACCTCAGACTCCAATTCACCAAGCAGAATTTCCAAATCGTTTTGTAGCTGTTTGACTTTCAGGTCTGCCTGCTCTCTATTCCTTGTGTTTTCCTTTATTTGAGCAAGATAACCAGTCGTACGCTGAATGTCATTGTTCGTAACATCATTAATTACTGTTCGGTAAAAAAAAGTATGTGTATTTGTCGGCATACTACAAATAAGCCAAAATACTATAACCAGAATCAAACCTCCAATAAATTTCAGCCCTCTCTTCTCTTGATAAATATTCTTATTTAAACTATCAACTATTAGTTTTGTCCCGATTGAAGCAATAATAAAGAAACCAACAGTAACAATCCAACACATAGCTATCGGCCATGAATCAAGCAAAAGATGCAGGGATTCAGCCGTAGCCCAACAACTAACACCCGCAAAGGCGATAAATGCCAAAATCGATAAGATTTTTAAAGAACTATTTTCGTTCATAATTATTAAAGTTAAATTAGTATGTCAAATTATATTATACGACACATCAGACATGTATCAAGAAATAAGTTCTATAAACTATCTGTTGAAGTTAATAAAGGATTTATTATTATTTCAAGCTATTAGGATAAGGCATAAAAAAAGCGTGGAACTATTATTGTTGTCCGTTCCAATACTGAGGCTCTCGCACAGCCCGACCAGAAAAACAGACAACGCAAGAGTCCACGCTATTATGATTTACATACAATAACATAGTAGTACATTTTAATATACCACTACATTCCTTCCACAAATTGCGGAATGAAATCATGCTAAGTATGCTGAAATCATACTATGAACATCTACCCGTTGCTATGTTCTTTTTCTGGTGTTGAAACTTGCGAGATTTCAGTATTTAAAGAACAAAGCGTATAGTAAACGCTATTATATGTCACGCTCGCTTTGTCAATTGGGTTGACTAACGATTGCGCACTGCAAAAATACATTTTATTTTACAATAATGCAAATATTTTTGACATTATTTTACAAATATACTGCATTTTATGCATTTATACATATTTTTAAAGCTTTCGGATAATGTACATCGTGTATCTAAACGTTGTCTGTCGATGCAAAGATACATTATTTTCATGAAATCGATATCATTATCAGAAAAACAATTGTTGTTTTTTATTGTTTTTTTGCATTTTCACTTTGATAGGAAGAAAATATCTCGATGATGTGTTACAAACCGTGAAATGTGATTATTGGTACTATGGACGCTATCATAACGAATAATATTGAAGTCCCCACTGCAAATTTAGTCGCAATTGCGACCATTTTTGCAGTGGAGATGAAAAAACTACCCTTTGATATAGTCATTTAGAAGGAATGGTATTACACCGACGTAAATGACTCCATCGTCATCCACCCACATTTTCTGTTTTCCATCAAGCACTACAATCTTTCGGAAGAAATCACCTGTATTGTGAAGTGAAAATGTTTCTTGGGCTTTCTTTTCCGGGGTATCAACATTCAGGGCAGATTGAATATAGACCTTCTCATTTCCAAGATTGATGACGAAATCTATTTCATACTGGCTTTGCTTACGCTTGCCATTTTGCATCTGTTCAATTTCCACGACTCCAACATCTACACTATATCCCTTTCTGACGAGTTCATTATACAGCAGATTCTCCATTAAGTGGGAACGTTCTTGCTGTCGGAAATTGAGTTTAGCATTTCTCAATCCTAAATCTATTGCATAGTATTTCTGTATCGTATCAAAATACTTTCTTCCCTTGACGTTATACCTCTTAGCACTATTGAAAAGGAACGAGTCTTCCAGATAATCGAGATATTTTTTTACCGTATGGTCTGATGTCGATTTATCCAATAGTGTTGCTGCCGTAGATGCGAGCTTATGAGGGTTAGTAAGGGAACCAACAGAAGAAGAAAGGGCATCAACTAATGCACTTAGTACAACATCATCCTTAAGCATGTATCTTTCCACTATGTCTTTCATATAGACATTGGTAAATAATCCTTGAAGGTATTTTCTTTTCTCGGATTCATCATGTTCAAGAACCGCCAATGGCATACCTCCATACATCAGGTATTGTTCCAGAGCATCTGTCTTTTCCAATCCTGAGAAAGAAAGGTATTCGCTATATGACAATGGATAGACTCTGATTTCTGTACCTCTATCACGGAAGTTTGTCACAATGTCCTTTGAGAGCATTTTTGAATTGGATCCTGTTACATATATATCTATATTTGATCTTGACATCAGATCATTCAGTACGTCATAGAAGGTAGTATAAAGCATATCTCTATCTTCCTCTGGCACTAATGATTCATCTGTGTCATCGTTCTTCACCTTATATGACAATTGTATTTCGTCAATCATCACATAGAATCGCTTGCTGGTATCTTTTGTCTGTTCTATTATGTAGTCATACAGCTGATTGGGATTTCGATATTTTATATCTGACTTTTTATCAAGGGCAATCTCAAGAAAGCAATCACTACTTATATTCTCCTCCATCAGTCTTTGTTTGAAGAGGGTGTTTAGCAGAAAGGATTTGCCACAACGACGAATGCCTGTGACAATTTTTACCTTTCCGTTCCATCTTTTCTGCATCAACAGATTAATGTATTCGCTTCTGTCTATAACCATAATATTTAATTTCAAATTTACATCCTACTGCAAATTTAGTCGCAATTGCGACTGTTTTTGCAGTGCAAAGATATACGTTTTTGTTTGAATATGCAAGAAAAAGCCAAACTTACTGCAAATTTAGTCGCAATTGCGACCATTTTTGCAGTGGGATATTTTTTTAGAAAGTAAAATGGGCAGAAATTAAGGCTGTAAATTATAAATCCTAATAGTCGGATTGGGGCGTATCTCTATATTTTCAGAAAAAAACGCTATAAATTTTATTATTTGGATAAAAAGATGTAACTTTGCACTCAAAGAATCGAAGACCGTGTACCAGCCTTCAAGGGCTGACATACACTTTCTTTTTCGCGCGAGGTGCAAGCACGTTGCAATTGTGCGAGGTGCGAAGCACGTTGTCATCTGTCAAACAAAAGGACGTGCGAGGATGCTGCGCACGTTGCGAATCGACATAATATCAAACGCGAAGACGCAAAGACACGGAGATAATGGAAAATTAAAATCTTTGCGACTCTGCGGCTCTGCGTTCGATAAAAACAAAACCTAAGTTGTACTATCTTTACGTTTAACTACAATGAATAAAAAACTATCCACTCTATTATTCCTTATATTATTTGGAATCGTTGGTATTAATGCCCAGGACAAGCAAGTGACCGAGGGCAAGGATTACTCATATCTTTACAAGAACCTGCCTATCCCGTTGGAAAGGCCTCAGCTGCCTGTTATTCCGGAGAGATACGTGAAACTGACTGACTATGGTGCTGTGAGCGACGGCATCACTCTTTGTACTGAGGCTTTCAAAAAGGCTATTGATGATCTTAGCAGCACAGGGGGCGGACACCTTATTATAGAGGATGGGATTTGGCTCACGGGTCCCGTGATGCTTAAGAGTAACATAGACATCAACCTGAGACGTAATGCGATTGTGAAGATGACGCCTGACAAATCGAAGCATAGGAATACGACAAATAAGACCAGCAAACTCGTCATCCCTGCTTTCTATGCTAAGAATGCTCATGACATAAGCATCACGGGTCTTGGTGCCATTGATGGTAGCGGTGCGTACTGGCGTCCGGTGAAGCGAAGCAAGGTGAGCGCTACGGAGTGGAAGCAATATACGCAGATGGGTGGTATCATTAGTGCCGATGGTAATATTTGGTATCCTTATAATCTGAAGAATGCGCCTTCGCTTACCAATTCTCCGGAGGAGGAGGCTAATGCCCGTGCCGACCTTATCCGCGTGGAGCATTGTGAGCGTGTGCTTTTTCAGGATATTACGGTGCAGAACTCTCCTCGTTTCCATGTTCACCCTTGCTATTGCAAGGATGTGAGTGTGCTTGGCGTGATTGTGAGATGTCCGTGGAATGCGCAGAATGGTGATGCCATTGACCTGAGTAACTGCAACAGGTGTCTTGTTACCGAGTGTACGATTGATGCTGGTGATGATGGCATCTGCCTGAAGAGCGGAACGGGTAAGACTGGTGTTAATGCCGGTCCTTGTAAGGATGTTCTTGTGGAGGATAATACCGTTATCCATGCTCATGGCGGTTTCGTCATCGGCTCGGATGCAAGTGGCGGTGTGCAGAATGTGGTGGTGAGGAACAACCGTTTCATGGGTACTGACACAGGTCTACGATTCAAGACGAGCTATGGCCGTGGCGGTGCTACTTCTAATATCTTCATCTCGAATATAGTGATGACCGATATAAAGGAGCAGGCTATCGTATTCGAGGCTGCATACGCCAACAAACAGGTTGGCAAGGCGGATGAGGTCGCAGGGGCTACCGACTATGCTCCTGATTTCAAGGATATTCATATTGAGCATATCACATGTCGTGGCTGTAAGACTGGTATTCTTGCCAAGGGTGATGAGGGATTGATTCATGATATTGACATTAAGAACTCTGTCATCTTCTATATCAAGAAGGCTACGGATATTCAGACTACCTGCAAGCTCGATGTCTCTAACGTGACGTTCAAGACGTTTGAGATGGAGATGTGGTAGATCCCAATTGAAAATGGAAAATTGAGAATTGAAGTTGAAGCAGATTATTAGACTTGCATTAATTTATGTTAAATATTGTATGAATGTCTATAAAGTGATTTCTTTTTGCTATTTTTGCAAACAAAAGTAATTCATTCAAGATATGACTACAGCAACAATTAATTTGGACTATAACCAGATACGTAATATTGTGATGCAGATGCCTCTTCAGGAAAAAAAGAGGTTGTTTGAGGAACTTGATGATTTCTATGCCACATCCGTATCTGAAGATTTGCCTCCTTATACTATGGCTGAGATAAATGCCAGAATTAATGAGGCAGAGGATGACATTGCTAATGGTCGTGTATATCCCGCAGATGAAATGCACAAATCATTGGAAAATAAGTTTCCTTGGCTATGCGAATAGTTTGGACTGCACGATACAACAAGTCGTTGGAATATATATTTACTTGTGCACGTGATGTATATTCACGAACCACATTAAAGAAACTCAATTCCTCAATAAAAAGTATTGAGGCTATACTTATTGAAAATCCTTTGCTTGGGGCCGTTGAGCCATTACTGATAGGGAGAGAACAAGAATATCGTCATATTGTGATAAAACCTTTATTCAAGATTATTTATAGAATAGAGGATGATATTATCTATATGATTGACATTTGGGATTCAAGAAGGAATCCGAAAAATCTGACAGAAGGATTAGCGTAAGAAATGGGGGGGATACCTGTGGAAGTGCAAAGAAGAAAGGGTAAAGAGTAATATAGATTGAAATATGAGCTATGATATAATGATCATTGACCGTCATCCTCGTTTCAAGGACAGTAAAGAGTTCTGGGAATGGTATCATGACGTGACAGAATGGAAAGAGGATCTTGACTATGATGACTGCGAACACGCTACCCCGCGTCTGAAGGAATGGTACATGAAGATGAAGGACATCGTGAAACCTATTAATGGAAAGTACGCTCTCAGCGATGAAGAAATAAACAGATGTCTGGATGCTGACTATGCCATTGCAAGGGAAGGCATCATGATGGCAATGGGATATTCCGAGGCTGATAAAATATGTGAGATTGCATTTAAGCTTGCTAAGGAGTACGGCCTTTCTTGTTTTGATGATAGCGGCTCTAACGAACTCTATTATCCCGACGGGAGTAGTTTATTCGTGTTTCCACAGCAAGAGGATAATGAAGTTCTGAATGGGAATGAGCTACAAGCAGAATGCGAAAAGGAGCTAAAACGCAGACGGGTTGTCGCACGAATTGGTTTTGCAATATACATGGCATTATTTCTATTGATAATGTATGTATTCCCTAAAGGGACATGGACTATGCCTGTTGCTCTTGTTTCTACGGTAATATTTTTCATCTTTATGATATGGTGCTTTATATGGCAGAGACGTACAAATAAGGATGTTATAAAGAAATATCAGCAACAGCAATTAGAAGGACAGAGCACAAGGCAAACACAAGAGCAGGAAGGAATAAGACCACTTCTTGAAGATGCCATGTGGAATTTCCAGACAGGTGTTTTTGGAAGTAAATTGGATTTCTATATCGCTATAACCAGATATAACAAAGAGGTTTCTGGTAAGTCTATTGTCCGTTTGCTTGAAGAAAAGATAGAATGTATAGGTGCAGAAGCCGACTTCATTCTTTTTGATGAGGACTCTGAGGAAGCCGAGAGATACAACAATCCTATGATTCACCTAAAAGCAGATGATGGCGTTTCATTCACAGGACTGGAATTGTTATTCAAGCTGAACAATGAACTATGCCCTCTGCTTGCAGATTCAGATACAATATTCTTTGAAGGTATCAATAGCTTTAGAATTCTAAATCGCCCATCTATTTGCAGAGTGCTATTAGGCAGTTGATGCAAGGGCAAGAGCTGAACTCGGTTCTTGAAACAGAGGATAAGGGATAGTGTAAAGTGTAAAGTGAAAAGTGTAAAGAAAAAAGTGTAAAGAGTAATGTCGATTGTATTTTTGGCGAAAGGCCGCTATCGACATTACTCTTTACACTTTTTACTTTAATCCCTCAAATTACATAAACCCTAACCAGCGGAGGATATCGTTAAGGTTGGCAAAGATCATGAGGAGGAGGAGGAAGGTCATGCCGATGTTCTGGGAGATCTGCATGAACCTGAGACTTGGCTGCTTGCGGGTGATGACCTCGACGAGAAGGAAGAGGATGTGACCGCCGTCAAGTCCTGGGATTGGGATGATGTTCATGAAGGCAAGGATGATACTGAGGAAGGCTGTCATCTTCCAGAAGGTCATCCAGTCCCATTGTGTTGGGAACATACTGCCGATAGCGCCGAAGCCGCCAAGGCTCTTGGCTCCTTCCTTTGATGCCACATACTTGAGGTCGCTGATATAGCCGCCAAGCACGTCGATGCCGTAGGTGCAGCCCTTGCCTATGCTTGCGAGGATTCCGAACTTATCATGACGAGGCTTGTAGAATGCAGGAAGACTTGCCTTCACAACGCCCATGATGACACGGTCGTCCTGATATGCGAATGTGACCTGTGCGGTGTCCATTGTGCCGTCAGCCTTCTTCCATACTATATTATTAGCCAATACGCTGAGACTGTCCTGTGATGTCTTGGCATCGGTAAGGGCATCGGTCATTCGGCTTACCTCATACTCGAAGGTTCCCCAAGTGTCGATATTCTTACTACCCAGTTTCACGATGGTGTCACCCTTGCGGATGCCTGCCTTGTATGCAGGAGAACTTGCATCGACACTATCAATGAGTGCAGGGATGAACGGACGGCAGAACACTGGGTCGGCCTTTAGCATATTGAGGAAGTTAAGGTCGCCATTGAGAGGCACGAGGCACTCACGCTCGTTGCGAAGCACTATGACCTCGTGAGCCTTTGAGATGTCGCGGAGCATGTCGGCAGAGAAGTCCTTGAACTCGCCAAGGTCGGAACGGAGGAGGATGTCGTGATCCTGGAATCCGAGTGCCTTAGCCTCATCGTTGAACTTCATGCCCATGGTCATATCCTCTACGGCATAGTACTTATCGCCCCATGTATAGAACACGGCAGAGTAGATGATGAGGGCGAGGATGAAGTTGACCATTACACCACCTGCCATGATGAGGAGGCGCTGGTATGCCTTCTTACTACGGAACTCCCAAGGCTTTGCAGGAGCAGAGAGTTTCTCGGCTGTCTGTGTCTCGTCGATCATACCGTCGATCTGACAGTAACCGCCGATAGGGAGCCAGCCGATACCATACTCAGTACCAACCTCGTCGTTGTATTTCTTATTACCTACGTTCTCCGTTACAATCCTCTCTGGCTGATTTGTAAGGGAATAGTATTTGTTCTTTAGTTGCTGAATGAAATTGACGCCCTCGTTGTCGCGCTCGGTAATAGGAGCCTTGCCTCTGAGACGACGCCACCAGTTGTCGTATGAGCTCCAGAGGTGGAACTTCCAGTTGGCGAAAACATAGAAACGCGACACGCGAGTGCCGAACATCTTAGCGAATGTGAAATGACCGCCCTCATGAAGAAACACGAGAATGGTGATAGCAAGAATAAACTGTGCTGTTCTTATCAGAAATGATTCCATTTTGAAAGAAATAAAGCCCCTAACCCCAACCCTTCCCCCGCTCGGGGGAAGGGAGTAATTACCTTTTATTGTTGAATAAGGGCTATGTTCATAAAAAATTTATTATACCTTTTGAGATTTTATTACCAACCAGCTCCCTTCCCCCGAGCGGGGGAAGGGCTGGGGTTAGGGGCTTTTATTTTATCATCTCCCCTGCAATCCTCCTTGCCTCCTTGTCGGAAGCGAAGTAGTCTTCGAGGGTAGGAGTCT
>CAMJKP010000046.1 GCA_946406435.1 uncultured Prevotellaceae bacterium
TTCCTTGGCATGCTTGTATATAAGAAACGAAGGAAACTGTTCGGTAAGTTAGAACTCTACGACTTCCGCCTCCGTATCAGCATCCGCCTTGACTTGCCAGAAAATGAAGTAGAGGATACCATCATCCACGAGATGATACACTATTATATTCACTTCAACGGCATTAAGGACACAAGTGCTCATGGAAAGGTCTTTCGGCAGATGATGAACGACATCAACCTGCGTTTCGGACGGCATATCACGATTACCCATAAGAGCACTCCCGAACAGAAACAGCAACTCGCAGGTACTCGCAAGCGTTGGCACGTCGTAGCAGTCGTAAAGTTTCACGACGGACGTTCAGGCATAAAAGTACTTCCACGCATACGACAACGTATAGTCGCCTATCGTAATGGCGTACTTATGAGTAGGGAAATTAAGAGTGTTGATTTCTTTATCACCAACGACCCTTATTTCAACGCATATCCCAGTTCCTCCGCTCTCAAGGTTCATATCCTTGACACCTCGGAATACGAACCGCATTTGCAGAGACCTCTTTCTGAAAAAGTTTTATCAATTAATAATTAATTCAAGTTTCGCTTGTTCGTTATTGCCTGGAAGGCAACACCATGAGTAACCGAGGTGCATACTCGACGAAGGAGAGGATGCCCTCGGATATAGAATCTCCATAAACAAATCAGCCTGGAAGGCTGTACCTGATTGACGATGTACTGCCCTCCAGGCAGTTAAAGGAGTAGAGGTTTTCATCCCCGCACATCCTCGTTTCACTCGTATGTACGGGGTTACGAATAGTACTGTCTTCCAGACAGTTTCGAACAAGCGAAACTTAAATAATTAACATTTAACAATTAACATGCCTATCGACTTCCGGCTCCCTCCCTATGGGAAAGGGACGGGGGGAGAGGCCGCAACAATTAATAATTAACATGCCCACAAGCGATAAAGGTAACATAAAATTCTCCCCCTCGGGGGAGATAGAGGGGGGCTCCTTCTCCTTCCAACAAAAAGGTGACCACCTCACCATTTTTAAGAACAAGAAGAAGATGCACACCCCAAAGGGTAACATCATCTATACTTATGACGAGACCCTTGCCAATCGTATAATCAAAGAACTTGAGGCAGAGGCTGACTATACGTCATGCTCGTCAATTCTTTGCTATCACTATACCTATTGCGATTTGACAGCGGAATACGACCAAAAGACCGTTGCAGAGGATATTCTAACCTGTCTGGATCATAACGTGGAGTATGACCCTTTCATCGCCTTCCGCGAGGAAAAGGCTATTGAGTCTATGAACGATGAAGAGGCAGACAAGTTGGTAAAGAATTTCAAACAGCAGATGATGGCTTTTATCGCTGGGTGCACAATGTCTCAACTTGTAGCCATAACAGTCCTCTATTGTGCCTTTGATTCCCTTGCCCTTCCTTATTATATAATAAAGGAAACAATGGGCGAAACCGCTTGCTCCATAGATGATTTTATGGCAAAACTCTCTGCCTATTGCAAGAGAGAGGGAATAGACATCCCTACTGATATGCCAGCCACTATCTCCGCCTTCTGCGAATACTGGGGAATATAGTATTTCCTCATTTCTAACAATTAACACATATATGCTACCCCTCAAAATCGAATTCGGTTTTGAGGGGTAGCATTGTAAATGAGCCTACTACTAACTAAATTCGGTTAGGAGCCTTGAAGTTTCTTGCATAAGACAGAGCATAGGAGGAAGAACAGACCTAAAGCATAAAAATCCCCCTCCTCTCAACACTAAAGACGAAATGTCTAAAGGCTGAGAGAAGGGGATATCAGAGGGAATTAAAATCCTACACCACCAAGGAAATTCACAAGGAATTAATGGAGGTGTGAGGATGATTATTTCCATTCCAAAGGCTCAAGATAGGGGTATTTCTTGTCAGAATGAGATTTACTATAATTAAACGTATAGCTTCCTTGATCACAATTGCCACTAAATACCCAGTAATTACAATTTCCGATAGAAGAATCATAATCGTATCCTACCCAAGGGACATATTTAATTTTGAAAAATTTGAAATGATACCGATTCTCTACAAATTTTGGAATAGGTCTTTCTGTATCATTATGCATAACGTATATTGTGTCTTTATTTTCTGATAGACAAAAGACAACTCCACAGTTCTGCCCATCCTTCCCTAAAATGTTAAATATAGAATCTTTATCTCCAAATATCAATACATTCCTATTGGCCTTTTCATATTCATATAACATAGAAAAGGTAAAATCTGCATCTTTACAATAATATTTGCAGTATGTATCTTTATTTGTACAAGACACAAGAAGTAATAAAGATACGATAGAATAAATCATTTTTTCCATATTATTCCTCTTATATATCTTTCTGCTTTAATTAAAGCACTTCCAATTGAATAACCTAAATTGTTTATTTTGCTTGAAACGCTAAACTTATAATTGAAACCATACCATTCTGCATTTTGAGTGGATATTCCCTCCATTTTAAATTTACGATCATGCCAGGATTGATACCCATCAAAACCTAATCTGGCATCTGTCCAAGAGAGACCATTTTTTGCAGCTATCATACCCGCTGCAATATTACCAACATCTCGAGCTGAAGCATAGACGTTATTTCCATCATGCCCCTTTATCAGCATACCACGATAGGTTTCTATACCTTCATGTTTTTCTCCTTTCCCATTTGTAACTTTAAAATCATAAGGATGATCGTTTCTTGCCTTATCCACATAATCTGGCAGAGTAATGCTGGTTGAACTCATTTTGTCAAAGAATTCCTGTCCAGATTTATCATTAGGATCAATTATTGCACCAACCTGCCAAGTGCCAGCATCGCTATTATAAAAAGACGTTTCACATACAGACTGCCCTATGCTTGCGCCTCTTTCTCCATTAGAATAAAGATATATATTATTGTCACCATCAAGTTCTCCTCCAATGACTACATATGTTCCATCTTTTTTCTGTATGACCTTCGTATATCTTCCATCTGGATCAATAGCATTCACAGGGTTATTCGCACAATACGCATACGGACTTGTGCTATAGTACTTCTCGCACAATGGATCAATCCTATCCCATCTCGCGAGAATAGGGTCATGCTGACGAGCACCATAGTCGTATGTGTTAAGACCGTGCATAAGGTCAAGCTCCTTGCCGTTGTACTTGTAAGGCTGGACGTCTGCGCCCTTTGAGGCTGTGGCATCTGCGTATGGGGCACCGAACGATGTGATATAAACATTGAAGCTGTTCATCTTCATTTGATTTGTCAGAATGCAAAGATATACATTTTTCATTATACTTCCAAACTTCTATGCTGTTTTTTCGATTTCAGGTTCAGAAAAAGAGTTTTCAAAAAACTCGTCACTCATCACCCGTAGCGCTATAAGTTGTTGTAGCATTGAGGTTTACAGCGTTAATTCACCCTATACCACTCGTCACCACACTCATCACCCAAATCGTTGTATCTTGTTGAGAATGTGGATATTATACGCGCAATTTACCCTCTCCACACTCGTCACCCTAAAAAAGGTGACGAGTGAATCAACTTTGCAACTTATTGTGTATCAGATCGATATACCACATGAGGGTGATGAGTGGGTGACGAGTAGAATGAAATGAATCACCGCTGTAATTCTCTGATGCACACTTTGTTACATCGCTACGGGTGACGAGTTGCAGAGTAGTATAAAAATTCTGTTTTTCTATCTGTGAAAATAAGCAATACAACTCAAAAGCTGTTATGCCTCCGTTGATCCTTCGATATGCCTTCGTTCTGCCTTCGCTTTAGTTCCGCTTCTCCTTCGCTCCAAAACCGTTCCAAATCCGTTCCTATAAATGGGACTTACATGGGAGTCACAAGGGAGGAAGAAGGGAGTTACAAGGGATCTAACAACGAACATATCGAATTAAAAGGAAAAAATAGAGAAAGTCGTTACTTCCTTTATTTAATAAGGTAAATTATACATAATAAATGGTTTGTGTTTTTATGGTTTTTGTTAGCGAAAGTTTGATTATACTAGAAATAAAAGTGGATATGGATCAAAAATAAGGATAAAAAAACAAGCACCCAACTGTTGAATCAATCGCTATTGAAAACAGTGGGTGCAAATACTAACTAACTACTAAATCATTTCTGGTTTAATTACTACTAACCTAACATTTATGAATTTGATGCAAAGGTAAATCTTTTAATTTATTTATGCAATTTATCCCGTTCCATATATATTCTTTTCTGTGTCAATGAGGATTGCCTCTGAATATTTGATACACGAGAAAAACTTTTGTTTACACAGTTTGGCAGAAAACAAACCATGATTTGCAGGTAAACTGCTTGATTTACCTGAATTCGATGACTTGAAAGCTTATAAGCTTCAACAAATAATTAATGAGGAATTTCTGCTGCTCATCACCATGGAAAATAAATAACTTTAATTTGATTGAACTTTCCTTGTTTTAATGGTAGTTTCAACAAAAAGGCTCATTTTGAGTGTTATAAATACGTTTGTGTTACACCGAGAAAACTTTATGTTACAAATTACAGGGGGTTATTTATGGAATTGGCTTAACTTTGCACCCAGAAATTATAGACGGGTACCGCTCTACGAGTGACAAACCATTTTTCATTCGTGCGAAGAAGCACCCAGAAATTAGAATCAGGCAACGCTCTGTAAGCAAAAAACCATAAAACTATTCGCTAACGCAAATCAGAGTCGAAACCTTATCTTTAGGAATTAACATACACTATTTTTATGCCTCGTGTGAATAACCACGCACGTTGCAGTAAGGATTAATACGTACAGCCAAAAGCTGATACGCACTACCCTATGCGAGCCAAAAGCTTGCAGAAGATAATGTATACTGAAGTCTCACAAGCTCAACTTCATAGGTTATAAGGTCATAAGGTCTTAAAAGCAATTGAAAATTTTTCGCAAAGCTCAACAAGCTAAAGCAAGTCCGACCTGAGAACCTAAAAACCCGAAAACCTGCAACTTGAGCTATGCTAAAGTTGAAATTCTAACACGGATATGAATTATTTTCCAAAACCATAAACATAAACTAAAACCAACGAAGGTATGAAATTTAAAAATCTACTTAGTTTAAGTGTAATGCTGTCTTGCGGTTTGGTGACTCAGGCACAGCAAGTCTTTCAAGAGCCATTTGATGCAGAACAGACAAAAGCAGCATCAGATGTAGCTTTCTACGAGTTCATCAACCAGGAAGAGGGTGATGACTGGAAGATCAGTGACGGCGGATTCAAGGGCAAGGCTCTTTCTTTGAACAATGACGCTGGTACGACCAACGATAATGCTACATGGCGTCGTGCTATCAAGTTCCGTAACCTTCCACTTCAGGAGGGCAAGAGCTATCGTATCTCTTACTATCTCAAGGGTAGCAAGACCTATGGTGACAATTCAAGCACTAAGGTAAGAGTTTCATTGATGCAGGGTGTTGAGAATGCTGATATCCCAGTAAACAGCGCTCAGGCTGATATCACAAACCTCAATGACGAGAAGTTCCAGAAGTACTCTCACGTATTCTACTTCAAGAGCAAGGCTGAACAGGATGCAAAGTATGATGAGCAGTGCTCTGGCAAGGCTGAGTACGATGCAGCAAACAAGGATAAGTACTTCGCTTCATTCAATATCTACAATCCAGGTGAGTACTTCCTTGACGAGGTAACACTCGAAGAAGCTGCAATTGCAGGCATCGTATATAAAGAGGATGTTATCTGTCTGGATTTCGGTCACGCTACAAATGCCGCTACACTTGCAAAGGCTAAGTCATCTGGTCATCTCGTTCTTGACAATAGCACAGCATCTGTTACTGTTGACGGTAAGGCTGTGGATATCCTCACAGTTGAGCTTCGTGCAGACGGCAAGCTCTATGTCTTCCTTGCTGATCCTATTGCAGCAGGTGCAGGAGAGGTCAAGGTTACATTCAAGAACCCAGACGGTCTCATCACATGTAATGACGGCTATGAGCTTAAGGAAGTAACAGAGACAGCAACTCTCGACTCTGACTTCAACCCTAATGGTGATATCATTTCTGACATCTACTCAGAGCCAGCAGTTGAGTCTGTAACTCCTCTCGACGGTTCATTCGGACTTGAGACAAAGGATATCAAGACTATCACTATTAAATTCGACAAGAAGGTATTTACTAAGAAGAACGACATCAAGGATGCTCCAAAGGCAACTCTCTCTACAGGTGCAGAGCTTACTTTGAAGACAACCGATGAGACTTCTAATACTCTCACATTCGAGTATAGCGGTGCAGAGCTTCCTAAGGGAACTTACTCTATCAAGGTTGAGAACATCGTAAGCGAATACAGCACAGAGGCTAACGACTTCACTCTCACATACGAAATCGGTAAGGTTCAGCTTGCTGAGACAACATACAATCTGCTTGCTGACAAGAAGACTGTTACCGAGGCTGAAGGTGGTATCCCAGAGGGCTGGACACTTATGGTAGGTGACAACCAGTCAGAAGGTGGTTCTGGTGCTCGTGGCTTCCTCTATACCAACTCTAACGTGCAGTCAGCTGTTTATATGCGTGACTGGGATGGTAAGGCAGTCCTCACATCTTCTCCTGTAAATATTGCAAAGGGTGATACTGAGCTTCGTGTATTCACCGCAGGTTGGGGTACAACAGGTGGCTTCAATATGAAGTTAAAGGATGCTGCTGGCAATGATGTTATTGCTGAGAAGATTTCTGTTTCTACTCAGTTGGATAAGAATCGTCAGGGTAATTTCCAGGTTGATACATACCGCTTTGTTTCTGATGGTGGTGACTATACATTCTCAATTGAGCTTGTAGAGGGTTCTAATGAGCTTCTCTGTGGTGGCTTTGAGGTATATTCATACGCTGAGGGTCAAGGTGATAAGGTTGAGACCGAGGTTATTGCTAAGAGCGACTTCGGCAATGCTGGTGTAGACTATACTCCAGATCATGGTACAGGTTGGAAGATATATCGCAACGATGGTCGTATGCGCGATCCAGGTGCTAACTGTAACTGGGGTGGTGACGACTGGACAGGTGGCGGTGGCCCACGTATCAAGAACCTCGGTAATAAGGGTATGACTGGTTCAAGCATCTATCTTGCTGGTGGTTGCTATGCTACATACGGTGAGTTCGACGTTCAGACAGACCACGGCGGTCCAATTGAGGGTAACCTCCCTGAGAAGACTCTCGACCTTGATGCTGCACGCTACCAGATTTCATACAACTTCATCGGTTGGAAGAACCCAGGTGAGACATATAACATCCAGCTTGACATCTACAAGCAGGAAGAGGGTATCAATGGTACACCAATCTATACACGCATAGACGGAACAACAGTATGTTGTGGTGCTGGTGGTGATGCATCAGGCGAATCTACAAAGGTTCAGTTCCTCTGGAATGCTCCTGCTAAGGGCAAGTACGTTCTCAAGTTTACTGCAAGCGGTGCAGGCGAAGGTGAGGCTGTAGTAGGTAATGTTTCTGTTGAGACAACCGCTTCTCTCGCTGTTCAGTATGCAGAGGAGATGAGAAAGAGACTTGAGCCTGCTCAGGAAGAGCTTACTAAGGCTAAGGCTGACGAGAAGTACAAGGGTACTACACGTGACGCTCTTGACAAGACTATCAAGGACTACACAAATCCTGACTTCCATACACCAGACGAATATAACCAGGCATTCGCTGCTCTTGATGCAATCGTTAAGAAGTCAGAGAAGCGTCGTAATAACATCGACGGATTCCCAACAGCCCTTGAGGAGGTTAAGGCTGGTCTTGATGCTGCTCAGGACACTAAGTTCGAGAACCTTCCACAGTTCCCAATCGTAGAGAAGGCTTATGCTGACTATAAGGATGTTGACTGCGTTGCTTTGGACGATGACGCTCTCGATGCAGCTGTAACTGTAATGAAGAACAATGGTAGCTTGCTCAAGAACATGGTTGAGACATGTGTACCTCTCATCACTAAGCAGATCACAGACCTCGCAGCAGCAGTAGTTGCTCTTGATGCCGAGGCTGAGACAAACGAGACTGTTATCGCAGCAGGTAATGCAATCTCTGACAATCAGAAGCTCGTTTCACAGCTGAAGTATATGTACGCTTCACGCCTCTACAAGAAGCTCGCTACTGATAATCCATTCGTAACAAAGGATCCTGACACAGGTGACGAGAGCGAATCTCCTATCGAGGTTCCATTCCTTATCCAGAATGCTAACTTCTATAGCACAGCTATTATCCCTGCTGGCAAGCAGAGCGTAGATGCTAAGGAAACAGACTTCCCAGGCTGGACAATCGAGATCCTGAAGGGTACTATCTCTCCAGTATTCAACACCGCATGGGGCGAGACTGGTGCATCTGATGTTAAGCCATACGCAGACAATGCTGTTAGAACAGGCTGGGGAGACCATGAGTATGATGTTAAGCAGTTCGTAGAGGATATCCCTGTAGCTAAATATACCGCTTCTATCGTAGTTGGTGAGGATGGTAGTGAGCATACATCATACGCTTACCTCGGTGAAGGCGACAACCAGAAGCAGAGTGTTTACGAGGGTTCTAAGAATGATGCTGGTGAGGTATCATACGATCGTGGCACTAGCCTTGCACAGGAGTTTGTTGATGTAGTTCCAGAAACTCTGAGCAATAACCTCGGTGCATTCACTCTCGGTGCTCACATGAATGTAACTGCTGGCTTCGGTAGCGTAGATAAGGCATCTCTCGTTATCACAGCTAAGGCTGACAACTTCGACTATGCTAAGGCTGCAGCTGCTATCGATGAGCTCATCGCTACAAGCATCGATACAGTAGAGGCTGCTCCTGCTGGTGAGCCTGCAAGCGTTAAGTACTATACCGTTGACGGCAAGCAGACTCTCAACCCACAGGGTATCACTATCAAGGTTGAGTCTTGGGCTAACGGCTATGTAAAGGTTAGCAAGGTAGTGAAGTAATAAAATAGATAAAATTAGTACTTGTATTAAGACGACCGCCTCTGGCATATGCTGGAGGCGGTTTTCTTATCGAACATGTAATTCTATGAAAAGTTTTTGAAATAATTAATCATATAAAAACGACAAATATATTGTATCTTTGCATGGAATTTAAAAAATTAACCATAAAACTCGGAACTAAAACTATCAATTAATGAACAGACCAAAACGCGTTTTAATTATCATAGCGATATTGCTATTGAACATAGTACACGTATTAGCAGCTGACAACTTTATCTCATTCACACAGGGTGACATGAAACTATGTCAAACGGGTGAATCATTTTCCATTTGTATTAGCGACAATGACAATGTAGCTGTAAAACTTGCAGCCAAGAACCTTGCATCCGACTTTCAGAAAGTATGCGATGCAAACATCACAATCTCCTCTTCTTTTTCAGAAGCACGCATCGTTGCTGGTACCATAGGCAATAGTGCAGCTATCGATGAACTCGTGAAGAATGGAAAGATTGACGGAAAATCTCTTAATGGCAAAATTGAAAAGTATATATTAAGTATTATTGACGGGAAACTAATCATAGCAGGCAGTGACCGTAGAGGCACTGTTTATGGTATCTATGAGCTCTCTCGTCAGATAGGTGTCTCTCCATGGTATTACTGGATGGATGTTCCTGTGAAGAAACAAAAAGAAATCTATGTAAAGAATGGAACCTATACTGACGGTGAGCCTGCCGTAAGATATCGTGGCCTCTTCCTTAATGACGAGGCTCCTTGTCTTACATCTTGGGTAAAGAATACCTTCGGCACAAACTACGGCGATCACCGTTTCTATGAAAAAGTTTTTGAACTTGTACTTCGATTAAAAGGCAATTATATGTGGCCTGCCATGTGGAGTTGGGCTTTCTATGCTGACGACCCTCTCAACATGAAAACTGCCGATGATATGGGTATTATGATGGGTACTTCCCACCATGAGCCTATGTGTCGTGCCCAGAAAGAGTGGCATAACCATAGCGATGATCCAAATGCTGATTCACAGGATTTGGCTTCACGTAAGAAGGAAGGCAAGGATGAAGGTAATCATGAATGGAACTATGCTACCAACAAGAATAATCTCGACAAATTCTGGTATGGTGGCGTAGAGCGTAATAAGCATACAGAGGATATCATTACTATCGGTATGCGTGGTGATGGCGATATGGCTATGAGCGAGGACCGTAACCTGAAGCTCATGGAAAGCATTGTTGCCAATCAGCGTAAGCTCATCAGCAAGGCTCGTGGCAAGGCTGCCAAGGATGTTCCACAGGTATGGGCTCTCTATAAGGAGGTACTCGATTACTATGACGACGGTATGCGTGTGCCTGATGACGTCACGATTCTTCTCTGTGACGACAACTGGGGTAATGTTCGTCGTGTACCAACCCAGAAAGAGCGTCAGCGTAAGGGCGGTTGGGGACTCTACTACCACGTTGACTATGTAGGTGCTCCTCGTAATACCAAAACTCTCAACGTAACTCCTATCCAGAATATGTGGGAACAGCTCTCTCTTGCATACGAGAACGGCATCCAGAAACTCTGGATTCTTAACGTAGGCGACCTCAAGCCAATGGAATATCCTATCCAGCTTTTCATGGATATGGCATGGAACTATGGTAAGAGCAAGGAGGGCGTAAAGAGTAATGTTGATAACATTTCTACTCTTCTTAATCATACAAAGGATTTCTGCGCAACAATCGTTGGCGAGAGTGAGGCAGAGGAGGCTACCAGAATCCTTAACATGTATTGCAAGCTTGCCGGCAGATGTACTCCAGAGATGCTTGACGCAAGGACTTATAACCTTGAGACAGGCGAATGGGCAAAGGTGGTTGACGAGCATAAGACTCTTGAAGTTGAGGCTCTCCGTCAGTATGCCACACTTCCGGCAGAGGCAAAGGATGCCTATTTCCAATGTATTCTCTTCCCTATCCAGTTGTTGGCTAACCTTCATCAGATGTACTATGCACAGGCAATGAACAACGCTCTCAGCAAGAAGGGTGATGCTGCTATGAATGACTGGGCAGACAAGTGCGAGATGTATTTCAAGCGCGATGCCAAGCTCATGGCTCAGTATAACAAGGATATCGCTGGTGGCAAGTGGAATGGCATGATGATTCAAAAGCATATCGGCTACAGGACATGGAATGATAACTTCAAGGCTGATATGTTGCCAAAGCTTTTCCGCACAGAAGGTAAGATAGAGAATATCTTCGAGGAAGACGGTAAGGGCTATATCTCTATGGAGGCAGAGCATTTCAATGCTTCAACAGACGCAGAATCAGCTAAGTGGACAGTTCTCCCATACGTAGGTCGCACATTAAGTGGCGTTACCCTACTTCCTGTAACAGCCGATGTAAAGGGCGGTTCTCTCACCTATAAGTTCCGTTATGAGCCAAAGGCTGGCGAGAATGTCACCCCAACCGTTTATGTTGTTGTTAAGTCAACTCTCGACTATCTCAACAAGGGCGGTATGACATATTCTGTTGCCTTTGACGGAGGTAAGGCAGAGGTCGTGAACTTCAACAATAACCTGAACGAAGACCCAAAGAACATTTATACCGTTTACTATCCAACTGTTGCACGTCGTGTGATAGAGAAAACAGTAAGTATGCCTCTTGGCTCTTCATCTGACGGCATTCATACTCTCACCTTTACTCCAAATGACCCAGGTATCGTGCTCGAAAAGATCGTCATCGACTTTGGCGGTTACAAGAAACAGTATCTGTATGGTGAGGAGAGCTTGAGAAAGTAAGACCCCTAACCCCGACCCTTCATAAGTGAATAGTGAAAAGCGAATAGTGAATAATTTAAGTTACCACTAAACGCTAGTCTCTAAACACTAAACTAAAAAAAAACTAATCATAAAACAAAAAAAATATGTCTTCATTATCTAAAAAACTCTTCCCTACGGGGGAGAAAGAGGGGGGCTTATTCCCCTTTGGGAAGCTGATAGGCTTTCTCCTGCTTTTTCTATTATCCTTTGGAAGTGTGGAAAGCTATGCTCAGCAGCGTCGTCCTATTGATTCAAAACACCCTGCATGGTTGGTGCACGTTGACGTATGGAATCAGGCAGATCCGCAGAAGATCATAAACCTTATTCCAGATGACATCAAGCCATACGTTATTCTGAATCTCTCGCTGTCATGTGCCTATGACACAAAGCTTAATATCCACCAGCGTCCTCAGAATGCTATCCGTACTTATAAGTCATGGGCAACTATCTGTCAGCAGAACAATATGTGGTTCACGCTTCAGCCTGCAAGTGGTGGTCATACCCACATTCATGAGAATGACCTTGAAATCTTTGAATATTTCTTCAAGAAATTCCCTAACTTCCTTGGCTGGAACTACGCAGAGCAGTTCTGGGGTTTTGACGAGCCAGGCGACTTATTCTCAAGTTCACAGGCAGCACGTATAGCCCTTTTCGCTAAGCTCGTGCCTATGCACCATAAGTATGGCGGTTTCCTGACAGTTAGTTTTTGCGGAAACAAATGGTCACATCCACTCAATCCTGTTGGTATGCTCAAGCGTAATGCTGATCTCCTTCAGGCTTCAAGAGACTATCCAGAGGCTATTCTATGGCTCTATAAATACACCACATCTTCCTGTTTCTACAATAACGAGAGCGTATGCTTCGGACCTTTCGTAGCAGGTCTTACAAAGAACTATGGCGTTCGCTATGACAACTGTGGCTGGAATGGTGCTCTTGAGGCTATCCTTGGTGAGAATCATGGTAAGAAATACCCTGTAGCCGCAGGTATAGGAACTGTCATGGAACAGACCTGTCAGAATGGTGGTGCCGTGTGGGATGGTCCTGAGCTTATCTGGACAGAGGATTTTAGGAACCTCAACAATACAACCGTAAACGGCTATACACAACGTAACTGGGGTACATTCCCAGGATTCCGCAATATCTGGCTTGACATGTTCCGTAAGATTATCGACGGAACTCTCTATATCCCAACCCAGCAGGAAGTTATCGACAAGACAAAGATCATTCTCGTTAATGACATCAAGGAGGGTAGCGACGAGGACAAATATGCTACATGGGGCAATCTCTACGATGGTCTCTACAAGCAGACAGACCCATTCAATCGTGGTAATGGCCAGATGATGGATAACTTCTGGTATCTGAAGAAGACAGGCCGTTATGGCACTATTCCTATGACACCAGAAATAACAGAGATAGCTTCTGGCATCCCTACACAGGTGAATAAGTCAAAGCGCACAAGCGTATGGCCAACACTTGCAAAGAAGACAGAGGCTTTCAACGAGGCATATCCAGAGGTTAGCACAGGCGATTTGTTCGTTTCCCGTTACAAGAACCAGCTTGTTACATACACCCCTTACACATACCTCAACCAGAAGATAACTGCTTCTGCAAATATACCTCTTCAGTATAACACCTGTAAGAGCCTTGACCTTACATACGGAAAGCTCAGTAGCGGACTCATCAGGGAATATGCAGATTCTATCACCCTTTATCTGAACAACTATCGTGCAGACACCATAAAGAATGTTGAGGATATCATCGTTGTTAATGGTGCTGCAAGCGAACCTAAATTCACATTTACAAAGCGTGCAGAGGCAAAGGTTACAGCCGAGGCTTCATGGGATGCTGAGACAAATGCTTATACCCTGAAAGTCAGCCATAACGGTCCTGTTGATATCAAGATTGTGTGTGCCGGCAACGAGACCGACCGCCGTACCGATATGGTGAACCGTGAGCGTCTTGAGATTCCAAAGCAGCCAGAACCATACGCAGGTGAGATTATCATCGAGGCTGAGGATATGAACTACCGTAGCGTTGGAAGTTGTGAGGTTACTCCTTACTTTTCTTCTTATCAATGGGTTAGAGGTCAGGCAGGTAACGGCTTCATCGTAACAGGAACTAACACATCTGCTGCTCTGACTTGCAAGGTACGTGTTCCAAAGGCAGGACAATATACTGCTATGGTGCGTTATAACAATACCTCTCGCGACTGTGACGTGCGTCTTAGAATCAACTCTAACGTTGCCCTTACAGCATCTTTCAAGAAGACTGAGAGAAACGAGTGGAAGAAGGCTGGCGTTACATTCGATTTGAACGAGGGAGAGAACACCTTCTATCTCTTCAACACATCAGGTACCAATATGTTCATCGATCAGGTTATCTTCACACCTGTTGAACAGGAGGCAGAGAAATTTGATATCAACATCCACGAGACTGCCGATGGTACTGCAATCCCTAACGTAGCAGCTGCTGCCGAAGGCGAGACAGTAACTCTCACTCCACAGGCAAGCGAAGGCTGTACTATTATTGGCTGGAATATCATTCATGGTAATATCACACTCACAGAAAACGAGGATGGCACATTCTCATTCACTATGCCTGATGATATCGTTACTCTTGAGCCTGTCTTTAAAGATACTGCTGTTGAGTATTCGCTCAGTTTTGATAATGTAGCCAATGGAGGTATGCCTGAAGGCTGGCGTGCTGATGATGGTACCATACATCAATATCCTAACACTTATAGCTCAGGTCCTCGTACCTTCAAGGGCTTCACAGGCGCATATAATGCAGCTCTCTACTGGCGTACCAACTTCGCCGACTATGGCAAGATGAGCGGCTATCCTCTCACTCTTGCCCCAGGCAACTATCGTCTTAGCTATGTAATGGCAGCATGGGTGGGTGCACCTGAGTATAAGGCTCAGATTCTCACATCTGCTGGAAAGGTGGTTGCTGAAACCGGTTATACTCTTGCTCAGCCAGATATAGAACGCAATCAGGGAGCCGACATGTCATCTGCAGAAGAACATACTCTTGAGTTCACTATTCCTACCGAGGGCAACTACGTCATCAAGTTCCAGAACAACGGTACAGGCTTCTCAGAATTCCTGCTTCTCGCTTGCAAAATTAAGAACCTGAACCCTGCCCCAACCAGTATTGATGATCTCTTCCTTAAAGATGTTGACAAGGAAGGCCTTGAGATTTTCACTATTGATGGCAAGAAGATTCCTACACTTCAGCATGGTATCAATATCATTCGCAGAAATGGAATGGACGTGAGAAAAGTATATATGTTGAGAAATTAAGAGATTAAAATATTAAAATATTAAGAAATTGAACAGCCTGGTGAAGATGCCAATCTTTTAATCTCTTAATTTCTTAATCTCTTAATCTCGATTATTAGTTGTTATTAAATATTTGCTCCCCTCGTCTGTAGGTAGTGATACCAGCATTCGAGGGGTTTCTATGTAGGTTTATGAGCCTTTGCGAATAATTTAAAAGGAACAAATGAACTTTGGTGTTGTAATGCTTTTAAACTCACTAAAAAAGCCGCTTAAATCAACTTTAAGCGGCTTTTTCATTTTACATTACTCTTTACACTTTCTACTTTACTCTTTCTACTTTACTCTTTAATCTTTCTTATAAATCAACTGGAGAGCGTAGTAGAGATACTCGTTGATATGCCCATAGAAATGCTCGCCATCCTTCTTCATTGAGAGGCGAAGATTAGCATTAGGGGTGGCATAGCGGAAGAGAGGTGCATAGTTGTGGAGAGCCTCAATAGTTGCCTTCTCTGGGTTTCCTGCGATATCCTTTGTGCCAGTATAGCCATAGACCTCGAAATCATGGGCGAATGGTGACTTCTCAAGCATTGAGTTCATCCATTGAGCAGCAAACTTGGCATCCTGCTTCTCACCCTTCTCATTATAAGCCCAGATATCACCACTCAGTGGGAGGAAATGCTTAACGGCATTTACGCCATAGGCAAGCTGATACCATGTAGAGAGGGCTCCCATAGAGAAACCGCCATAAGCACGATGATCGCGTGACTTTGTTATAGCGATGCTGTCAGTACCATCAAGGTATGTATTATACTTCTTCTCAACAGTTGGGATGAGGTCATTCTGAAGCTCTGTGTGGAAGTCGCGTGTAAGGGCAATAGCATTATCCATAGAGTTCTCACCTATATTCTCGTCATCATCATAGAATGTAGGACAAACCACGATGATAGGGCGCATCTTACCCTCAGCAATGAGGTTATCGAGGATATTACGCAAAGGCAACCAATCCTTTGGAGGAGTGAGGAAAGAAGTGGTATTGTCACCACCTCCGTGCATGAGATAGAGAACATCATACTTGGTCTTCTTATCCTTTGCCTTATAGCCGTAAGGAGTATATACGCGGGCATGCTTCTGGAATGTGCGACCATTCTTATGAGCCATATATTTGAACTCCTCTATCCTACCCTGCTTTGCATTAGGCTTACGTACCTCATCAGGTATTGGCATGATAGGCTTGATAGTGCTCTCGAAATTGAACTTATCGCGCACTTTCCATACCTTTAGACCAATACCGCCACTCACCATTGTGCCAGAAGGGCGACATACAAAGATTGCATCATTTAGCCAAGCATACTTACTATTTACAGGTGCCTCGAACTTAGGAGAGCAATAGAAATAGCTGCCTGCAATGATACCCTTGTTACGGATGTGGATAGTCACACCATCATCTGTGCGGATGCAGTAGATAGCCTCAATGTCGGTATGGGTTTTTCCACTCATCTGATAGTCAGCACCTCCAGGAAGCACTTCTCCCTTGATGTTAGGACCTTCAAATGTACCACCTGTGATAGGGATGATGAAACGATTGCCATGTGCAGTCTCACCTACACCATACGCCTGCCCAAGCTTCACCTTGAGCTCTACTACAAATTCAAGTTCAGGATCTGGAGCCTGTGCATAGCAGCCTAACCAAGCCTTCCCAAAAGGAAGGATGTTAGATAGTAATGCCAATAAAAATAGTCTTTTAAGCATAGTTATTATTTAATTATCGGCCTCTACCCCCGCCCTCCCCCATAGGGAGGGAGCCGGAGTGCGAAAGGCATATTAGTTATATTATTAATTACTCTTTATTCTTAATTAATTTGTTGTAGTCCTTCCGGCTCCCTACGGGGGAGGGCGGGGGGAGAGGCCGTTTTACTTCATCATCTCCTTCACCAACCTGTCAGCCTTACCCCACTTATCCATCATATAGACAACATAGCGGATGTCAACGCCGATGCAACGGGCAAGTTTTGTGTCGAAGAAGATGTCACCAGAGAGTGAATCCCAGTTACCGTCGAAGGCAAGTCCGATAAGCTCACCCTTGCCATTGAACATAGGACTGCCTGAGTTACCGCCAGTAATATCATTATTGGTAAGGAAACACAACTGGAACTTACCTGTATTCTTGTCAGCGTATCTGCCGAAATCCTTAGCTGAAAGGAGTTCCTGCATAACAGGCTCTGCGAAATACTCGAAGTTATACTTACCCTCTGGAGCCGTCTTCTCATCGCCAAGCTTCATCTTTGCCACCATACTCTCAGCTGTGGTGTAATAGCCTGAATCATAACCTCCGATGCTATATCCGCCAATCTGACCATAAGAAAGACGCATAGTGAAGTTAGCATCTGAATAATGAGGCATATCCTCTTCCATACGAACCTTTGCAGCACAGAGATAACGCTCCTGAAGTTCTATCTTCTCTGAAATCTGGGTATATTGCTCACGAATGTTGCTGATAAGTCTGATAAGGTCATATCCCATCTGCATACCGAGGTCCTTCTGCACACTCTTCTTATTGAAGAAAATCTTTGTGTTATTCTTCATAATGAGCGATTTTGAGAAGAGATGGTCAACGTATGCCTGATAATCGCCCTTGAACTTAGTATCAATAGTGTTATAGAAACCAGGAATCCATTTCTCGTCAACCCATGTGCGGTAGTTCTGAAGCAGAGCCACGAGAATCTCCTTCTCTGTAGCCTCATCCCAAGTCTCGGTATTGTCGTCAAACTCAATATAGCGCTTCTTAGGATTATCCTCCGGACCTTGCACCTGCCTACGGTTGATACTTATTGCCCTTGACGTTACCTCTGATCCACGAAGCATAGCCTCCATGAAATAAGTGAGTGGCTTTGCTATTTCTGCACGCTTTGTATAGAGGTCTAAGAGAGTGATGAAATCAAGCTTACCCTTGAGATAGCCTGTTGAATCCTGATAATGCTGTATCTTCTCTTCCATAGCCTCCTTCATCCGAACAATTCCGATACTATCGATACACTTGTTCATACCAATGGCATTCTTCCAGTAATTCGATGACTGCGCATATTTTGAGTCGTATTTGATACGCACAGCCTCATCAGCACGCATATGGCGAAGCATTATCTCCTGACGAAGACCGCGCACCTTGATACGAGGCTCATGCTCGCAATCACGCATCTCCTGAATACCATAGCTTGAGAGATAACGCTCTGTACTTCCCGGATAACCCATAGTCATAGCGAAATCGCCTTCCTTATATCCGTCGAGCGATACCTTTGCCCATGTCTTTGGATGCATAGGCACGTTCTTCTCGCTGTAAGGAGCAGGACCGCCTGTCTCTGGATCTACATATACACGGAATACGGAATAGTCGCAAGTCTGACGAGGCCACATCCAGTTGTCGGTCTCACCACCAAACTTACCCATTGACTTTGGAACAGCGAACACAAGGCGCACATCCTGATAGTCGCGATATACGGTAAGGAAATACTTGTTACCCTCGAAGAAAGGCTTTATCTCTGCACGCAGAGTCTCATCCTGCTTCTTCACAACTCGGTTCTCCACATCCTCAAGTCCGCTAATCATCTCTTCCTGTTCCTGAAGTGAGAGAACATAGAAACCGAGACTGTCAAGCACAGGGGTGATATCCTTCTGAGAAACCATGAAGCTGACGAACAAATCCTCATTTGGAAGTTCCTCCTCGTATGACTTTGCACAGAAACCATTAAGCATATAGTCGTGCTCAACGGTAGAATGACTTCTGATAGCCTCAAAACCGCAATGGTGGTTGGTGAATACAAGTCCGTTAGGAGAAACAACCACACCTGAGCAGAAACCGCCGAAATTGACTACCGAGCGGCATATAGCGTCAGAGTCAGAATAAAGCTTGCTCTGTGGCAAGGCAAATCCCTCAGCCTGCATCTGTCTGAATGCACCCTCAGGGAGATTGTAAAGAGTCCACATACCCTCATCAGCAGAAACCGTAAAGGCTGAGAACAAAAGGATTAAGCTGTAAAAAAATCTTTTCATTTAATATTTTATGTTGTTTTTTAATTTTATACCATCCCAAGAACTACGCTCTCTTGCGCTTTGGAATATCCAGTTTCCAAACTATACCTACGTAGATAAGTATGAGCACGGTGTTGATAGCCATACGAGGGATATCGCCCATACCTTCCGTCACAAAGTGCATAACGGCATAGAGCACAGCCGTAACAGCTACATAGAACAAGAGTCTGCCCACTTTATAGTCGATTGGATATTTCTTCTGACCTATGAAATATGATAGCAGCATAGCTGTTCCATAACCTGCTACTCCACCCCACGCACAAGCCATATAGCTATATTCCGGGATGAAGAAATAGTTCACAGCCAACAGTACGATACAACCGGCAGCCGAGAACCAAGCGCCCCATATCGTCTTGTCGATAAGCTTATACCAGAAAGACAGGTTGAAATACACGCCCATCATTATCTCAGCAGCCATTACGATAGGCACAACCTTCAATCCTTCTCTGTAATCACCACCAAGAATGATCTCAAGAATAGGCATATAAGCCACAACGCAGAGATATGCCAAAAGCGTGAAGATAAGGAAATACTTCATAGCCACCGAGTAGTATTCCTTCTTGTCGCCATCCTTCGACTTTGCGAAAACGATAGGCTCGTATGCGTATCTAAATGCCTGGGTTATTAACGCCATAATCATGGCTATCTTCACGCAACCGCCATATATTCCGAGCTGTTCTTTTGCGGCATCTGCCCCACCATCATATACGAGCGGGAATATCATCTTATCTGCCGTCTGATTCAGTATTCCAGCAATACCAAGTACGAGGATAGGCCAAGAGTACTTGAACATCCTGCGAAGAAGGGCGAAATCCACAATCTTGAAAGGCACACCATTCTCCTTGCAATATACTCGTGCAGCCACATGCTCATGAGCGAACTCTGGTATGAAGAAGAATGTTATCAAGCCTGTGCAAACAAGATTGAGCGAGAATACGTAGAACACATCTGTCTTACCCAACCAAACGAAATACACGAGGTTCAAACCTACATTCAAGAATATGTAGAACATCTTGAGCGAAGCAAATTTGATAGCTTTCTTCTTGTATCTGAGGTAAGAGAATGGTATTGCCTGAAAGGCATCCAATGCCACCACGACAGCAAGCATCAGGATATATTCCTTATGCTCCGTATAGTTAAGAGCCTCACTTATAGGATCTATAAAGCCAAACACAAGGGCAAGAAACAGAGCTGACAACGCACTCACCATGAATATCGAGGTAGAGAACACGCAATGCGGATTCTCTTCATCCTTGTTGGCAAAGCGGAAGAACGTTGTCTCCATACCGAATGTCAGTATCACGAGTATCAACGCAACGTATGCATACAGGTTTGTCACCACACCATAGCCACCACCCGAAGCAGGGAATACGTGAGTGTAGAGTGGCACAAGCAGATAATTCAGAAACCTGCCTATGATACTGCTCATACCATATACCGCAGTATCCTTAACTAAAGATTTTATATTTGCCATTTGTTATCAAAAGCCCCCTCGCCAACCCTCCCCGAGGGGATGGAGTTGGTACGCTATGGGGGTACGCGCATTATTTATTTCTTATTATTGTTTCGAGAATTCGAGTATTCGGATTTCGTGATTTGCCTTTTCCGCCTACCGACTCCCTCCCCTCGGGGAGGGTTGGGGAGGGGGTCTTTATCCAAAGAACAGATAGCATATCGCGATAGCGGCTATCACACCTGCAAGGTCAGCCAACAGTCCGGCAGTAACCGCATGACGGGTGTATTTTATGTTCACCGCACCGAAATACACAGCCAATATATAGAATGTGGTATCTGTACTGCCCTGGAAGATACAAGCCAATCGGCCGACAAAGGAATCTGCTCCGAAGGTCTTCATCGCGTCAACCATCATACCACGGGCACCTGAACCTGAGAGAGGCTTCATTATCGCCGTTGGAAGGGCATCTACAAATGCCGTGTCTATTCCGCAGATATTGATACACCATTTCAAACCGTCAATAACAAGTTCCATAGCTCCCGAAGCCCTGAAAACGCCGATTGCAACGAGGATTGCCACGAGATATGGAATGATGCGCACAGCCGTCTGGAATCCCTCCTTGGCTCCTTCAATAAATGAATCGTACACATTAACCTTCTTCCTCACGCCAGCCACGATGAAACCGGTAATTATCGTCATCAAGAGGATGGTAGCCGTTGAAGTGCTCACCTTGTTCATCGTGTCAGGATCCATCTGCGAGAATCCCCAGATGATACCTCCCACAGCAGCACACGCACCACCGAGCGTGAGCATCATCGTGCGGTTGAAGAGGTTTATCTTCTGATATATAGCGGTAATGATGATACCCGCGATTGTTGCCACGAAGGTAGCAAGAAGTATAGGGATGAAGATATCTGTCGGCTGCTCTGCTCCCATCTGCGCCCTATAGGTCATGATACTCACAGGAATGAGCGTCAAGCCCGATGTGTTGAGCACAAGGAACATAATCATAGGGTTGGAGGCTGTTGCCTTCAGGCGAGTCACCTCCTCTTCACCCAAGTTCATCTTCTCACTCTTCGCTCTTATCTCTTCGTTCTTTATCTCGTCCATCTGCTCCATAGCCTTCAATCCTAAAGGCGTAGCAGCATTGTCAAGACCAAGCATATTGGCTGCAATGTTCATGAAGATACTTCCCGTAACAGGATGCCCCTTAGGAATATCAGGGAAGAGACGTGAGAACACAGGCGCAAGTATTCGGGCGATGACATTCACCACCCCACCCTTCTCGCCGATCTTCATTATTCCGAGCCAGAGAGAGAGCACACCCGTGAGACCGATAGAAATCTCGAAAGCCGTTTTTGATGACTCAAACGTTGAGTTCATCATTGCAGGGAACACGTCAAAGTCGCCCATCACCAATAGCCTGAACAGCGCGATGACAAAGGCGATGACAAAGAATGCTACCCAAATATAATTCAGTACCATAAAAGCCTAACCAAGCCTTCCCAAACGGGTAGTCTGATGTTGATAACATCGGAGTATGTGACCTGATGTTTTTATACACTTTAAACCTTCAAGAAGGCTTGGCATTTTTAAAGTTTATATTTCTACTATTTTAACGTGAGCTCGGTGAACTGCCTATATGGCAAACAGCAAGCTGTTTTTAACTGACAATAATTTACAATCTTACCAATCTTCTACCATAAAGAAAGGCTCGCTGACGCGAATTAAGGAAAGCAAATGGGCAATAAATTTTATCAGTAAATTAATTTACTGGTTTAATTTTCTTAGAATTTACTTTCAAAAAACACATCTCAGGGCGCAAGCCCGGTTTCTTATTGGATTAAAGATTGCGTAGATTGGGAACTTGCCTTAGCTTGTTGAGCCTTGCGAGAAATTCTTGTCAGTTCAGCATCGGAGATGCGTTTTATTTTGAGTCGTCGAATTCACGTTATTCACCTTAACCGTTTAACATCCTTCCCTTTGGGAAGGCTTGGTTAGGCTTGGCTAGGTCAGAAGCACATCATACTCCGGTGTCATTGCGAGCTTTCCGTCACGCAACCCCACCAACTCCACCTTCGCACGTATGCAAAGCTTATTGTCAGAAGCACGGAAGATATCCTGCTTGAAGACATACCTGATGCCCTCCTTCGTCACATTCAGACAGGAGATAAACTCATCATCACACCTCAGCGGCACCTTATACTGCAGGTCCATACGAGCCACTACCACATCAACTCCCTTTTCGTGGAGCTCTGCAAAACTCACATTCCTGCTTCTAAGGAAACGGTGCCTTGTATGCTCCAGATAATGCAGGTAATTCGCATTATTCACAATACCCTGGATGTCGCACTCATAGTCGCGCACCTCCATTCGGGTTTGGAACATATACTTACTTTCTTCACTCATATCTTTATATTATACTTTTTACTTTCTACTTTTTACTTTCTACTTTGTTCAATAGATACTCCCTCCCAATCCTGCACCTCAGGCATTCCTTCTTGTCGCAGTATTCCTTCTTCAACTGGATAAGAGCCTGAGAATCACCAGCATTCCTTACTTGCAAACCGCATTCCTGCCACATCCTTACTATGTTGTTGTCCTCCGGCTTTATCTCCTCGAAAAGGTCAAAGGCACGCTCACAAAGCGCCTCCTTGCCATTCTCCCTGCTATAGGCAAACATGATAGGAATCACGGTGTTTATGACGATGAGATCGAGTTTCGAACCCTTCACGCCAAGCAGCTTACCGATAGCCTTCACATCCTTGCAGTCAAGCATCTGCGAAAGACCAGTCCTCTGCTCGTGATACATCCGCGCAAGTTCCATAACCCTTACGTGCGGAAAATTCTGCGGTCGTGTCCTCAAATACTTCCAAATCGCCGGTTTCATCGGATGAAGCCCGAATTTCTTCTGCAGATAAGCATACTCCCTTGCGTATCTCTCATCCACCCTGTCGGTCAGTCCCGCCTGTCCTATGAACAATGCCTCTATCTGGAATAAGTCATCCCTATGATGAGCCGCCTTGTTGAGGTCAATCGTCATCGCCCATGTCTCGAAAGCCTCACTGTTAATGCCGAAACCGAAGTTACGCGCCAAGGTCTGGAAATATGCATCCTCCCACGAACCCCGCGAATCCTTCATCCTCTTCACTATCTCCCGCGTCTTACGCTCAAGGCGCTCTGTCTGCAAAGCCGACATAAACATGTGCGTCTTCACCTTCGGGATATCAGGTATCCGCTCATAGCACGGAGGATATTTATCCTGATGAAGCAGATGCTCATAATCCGTTCTCAGGCGCTCCGGAATGGTAAGCACCATCTGCGGAAGCACCCTGCCCGAAGAAGTCGTCACCTCCATATCAGCCTCGGTCACCACATGGAGAATCACATTATCGTAAGCCGAATCCCTGTCATGCCCATGCCTGAACCAGTCGGAAGCTTTCAGATGCAGCTCCACATTACCCACCCATTCCGTACCGTTCACACGAATCTTGGCATTGAAGAAATCAGGACCCGCATCCTTCGTGTTATGCAATCCCGGGTCAATCACCTCCACCGTCTTATCGTCGGTAGTGGCGAGAGTACCAAGAGGGTACAGTCGGTGTTTCCATGTGTAGTGAAGCAATTTCTCCATAATTAATTGACAAAGGTACAAATACTTTCGCATAAACTTTCATTTATATCAATGAAAATCGTCAAATTAACACTAATATCATAAAAAAGCACAGAAAAATTTGCATATTTCCATAAAAATGACTACTTTTGCACCCACAAAATCGAGTCGCACCCTATGACGATGGTTTTCGAGCTTCCATAAGAAAGCTATTCTGAGGGTCGATGAGATTCGGACTTGTAGCTCAGTTGGTTAGAGCAACAGACTCATAATCTGGAGGTCCCTG